>DATFRZ010000051.1:0-58200 GCA_035262885.1 Candidatus Acidiferrum sp. | reverse complement strand
GGTCTATCTCAAGCTGCTCATCGCTCGCTACCACTTGCTTACAGCCGGCACCGAAGACACGCCGGAAAGCCTGGAAAAGAGGATCAAATCACTCGAAGGCGAGCTCCAGAATAGCAGTGAATCGCCGGCCCTGCGCCAGTCCCGAGGAGCCACGCTGGATATCTTGAAAAGGCGGCTCGCAAACATTCAGCGGCGCGAGCAATCGTTGTAGGAGGTCGAGAGCGATCTCACGCGCGTGGAATCGCAAGTCGACCTGATTCTCGACAACGCCGCGATGCAGGGAAAGCCACAAACCATCTCAACCGATATCGAGCTGGCCAGCGATTTAGTGAGCGGAGGGATGTTTGGCGACGTCGAATCGACCGTTGCTGACCTTGATCGCGACTACGGAAAGTCTCGATCCCTTCCAAAGGCGCCAACAGCAGGGCGCTACTGATGAGTTCGCCTTCTAGCACTTCCGCCAGCCTTCCTCACGAGTCAGGACCCTCCCTGCCCCCCTGGGCGCGCGCGATCGCCGAGTCCTACGAGAGCAACGCCGCCAGTCAATTTGTCATCTACGGGAATATTAACGACCGCATCGTGCTACCTGGCGTGCCTTCTGCTCGCCTCGGCACCCTCTCCGATTTCTTGCTTGGTGGGCTGCTTGCGCGTTTCGACGTGGTTCTCAGCTACGACTTGGGCAACGGCATTCGCGTGGAGAAAGGCGCCGAGGCCTTTTCCAAGTGGCCGCATTTCCAGGAGAGCCAGAAGGATTGGAAGGCTCCCCGCCCCGCTGTCGAAACCCTCACGCGCTATTTCCGCTATTGCGCGAACCTCACGCGCCTCAATCAGCCCCCGATACAAGTCGGTTGCATCATCAAGAATGCCGATCTGCTGGTGCCTGCTTTACAGGGTGGGTTGGACTACGACCTCAATGCGCTCGCCTCCTTGATTCGCGACTGGTCTAACGAAAGCCTGCTGGCGGGGCATGCCCTTGCGACGTTTCTGCTGACAGAAAACCTGAACGACCTCCATCCTTTGATTGTCAATAATCCGCGGATCGCCCGAGTCCGCCTCGATTTGCCGTCCTCCGACCAGCTTCTCGATGCGTTTCGTATCCTGGCCCCGTCTTTCCCAGCCTGTCTTAACGACATGATGGCGGATTTGCCGACTGTTGCCGAACAACTCGCAGGGACGACTCTCGGCGCCCTCGAAAGCGTCATTAAAACAAAGGAGTACCGGAAAGAACGGCTCGGTGCAGCAGATCTCGCCAGGATAAAGAAAGACTTGGTGGAAAAGGACACCAGCGGGCTTATCGAATTCATCGAGACGCCGCGCACGCTGAACGATTTATATGGCCTCGACCGGATTAAAGCGTGGCTGCGCCAGGACATCGAACTGTGGAAGAAAAATGACACCGCGGCACTTCCCAAAGGGTATCTCCTCTGCGGCCCCGTCGGTACCGGCAAGACTTTTTTGGTCGAATGCCTTGCCGGAGAAGCCAACGTTCCGATCGTCAAAATGAAAAATTTCCGCGACAAATGGGTTGGCAGCAGCGAAGGCAACCTCGAGAAGATCTTTCGCTTGATTCACGCGCTCGGCCGCTGTTACGTCTTCATTGACGAAGCGGACCAGGCCCTTGGCCGCCGTGATGCTTCGAGCGGCGATTCTGGAGTGGGCGGACGCATATACTCGATGCTCGCCGAAGAGATGGGCAGCAGCACGAATCGTGGCCGCGTTATTTGGGTCTTGGCTTCCAGCCGCCCTGATCTTATTGAAGTGGACTTGAAACGCCCGGGGCGCGTCGATTTGAAGATCCCTCTTTTCCCGACGACCACCACTCGCGAGGGATTCGACCTGCTCCGCATGCTGTGCGCCAAACGAGGTCTGACCATTGCCGATAGCGCGTTGGCATCCCTCGAATCATGTATTCCGCCGCTGTTGACTCCCGGCGCGGCCGAAGCCTTGGTCATGAAAGTTTACCGCCAGCTGCGGACCAGCACTTCTTCTCTTGCTGAAGTCCTCCAGAAATGCCTGACGGAATACCAGAACCCCATTGCGCCCGATGTCATGGAGTTTCAAATCCGGATCGCTGTAAGCGAAGCCAGTGCCCTGGAGTTCGTCCCACAAATCTTTCGCCGCAAGTCATCCTAGCAACCACTCAAAGGCCATGCCGACCGCATCTTCGACGCAAGGATCTTCCCTACGAAATTCAGCTCCGTACCGTAGCCGATTCCCACGGGTCAGAGAAAGTTTACGGAAGATTCTTCTCTTGCTTGTTCAATAGTTCGTTCTAATCCCGCGTCCCTCGTTCCCGCCGAAACACCATTGAGGCTTTGGTGCGCCTGTTATAGACTTCGCCATCGCAATAATTTTCCGCCTCTGAGGACATGGTTACTCCGCTGGGACCGAAAAGGAGGAGTGGATGCTCTGTGCATCGCTAGTTGAGACGAGTCATCGGGCTTTGGCAATCCCGGACATTGTCATCATCGGGTTCTATTTCGCCCTGGTATTTGGCATCGGCATTTACTTTGCCCGTCGGAAACGCACCTCCGAAGAGTACTTTCTTGCTGGCCGTGACGTTGGCTGGTTTTTCATTGGCGCCTCTTTGTTCGTATCCAACATTTCCACGGAGCACTTCATCGGTCTGTCGGGCACGGGCGCTTCCTCCGGTCTCGCTGTTGGTCATTTTGAATGGCTTGCATGCCTCATCCTGTTGATTCTCGGCTGGGTGTTCGTGCCTTTTTATTTGCGAAGCAACGTGTTCACAATGCCAGAGTTTCTCGAGCGCCGCTTTAATCGCCAGTCCGCCGTATACCTTGCGGGGATTTCTATCGTCGCATACATCTTCACCAAAATATCGGTACAACTTTACGCCGCTAGTGTCGTCCTCGAGCGCGTCGCGGGCTGGTCGTTGTGGAAGACCGCCGTGGTGTTGGTTATCGCCACCGGCATCTACACGATCGCAGGCGGACTCGCAGCCGTCATTTACACAGATACCGTGCAAACCTTAATCCTTATCACCGGGGCAGTCGCTCTGACGGTCATCGGCCTGACGAAAGTTGGCGGCCTCGCGCATCTTCGTGCCATGGTACCACCCGATTATTTCCACATGATCAAGCCCGCAACGGATCCCAACTTTCCCTGGACCGGCATTTTCTTCGGCGCTCCGATTCTTGGCATCTGGTATTGGTGTACCGACCAGGTCATCGTTCAACGCGTGTTGTCAGCCCGGGATGAAGGCCACGCAAAAGCCGGAACCATTTTTGCCGGCTTCCTTAAAATTCTTCCCGTATTCATGCTGGTTCTTCCCGGCATCATTGCCTACGCCCTGTTTCCCGAGCAGGTAAAAAAGCCAGACTTCGCTTATCCAACTTTGGTTCTGAATCTTCTTCCTGTTGGCCTGGTGGGGCTGGTCATGGCTGCGCTGCTCGCTGCGGTGATGGGTGCCATGAGTTCGGTGTTCAATTCCGCTTCGACTCTCGTCACGCTCGACTTCTACAAGAAAATCCGCCCGCAAGCCTCCGAGGGCCAACTCGTCAATTTCGGCCGCGTCGCCACGGGCATCATGGTCTTGCTCGGATTGCTCTGGGTTCCCTTCATTCATTACATCTCGAGCCAGCTTTACATTTATCTGCAGAGCGTCCAGGCCTATATCAGTCCGCCCATTGCGGCATGTTTTGTCCTGGGAATCTTGTGGCCGAGATTGAACGGTTCCGGTGCGATCACGTCCCTGCTTGCCGGATTTGTCTTGGGCGCAACGCGTTTCATTCTGGAACTCGCTGACCGCGCCGGTGGCGGCCAGTTAGAGGCCACCTCCGTCGGCTGGCTCATTAAAATGAATTTTCTCCACTATGCGATCTTCATGTTTGTCGTTTGTTCCGTTGTGCTGGTTGGCGTTAGCTTGATGACTCCGGCTCCGGACCGCAAAAAGCTCGCGGGCCTGACGTTTGCGACCGTGGATGACAAAATCGAAACCGTTGCCGTCGGCGGCCCGCCCATACGCAAACCAGCCAAGGAAACGCCGGCGGAGCATGCCTTCAATATCGCCTTCAGCCTGTTGTTGCTCGGGACCGTCATTGGCTTGTGGATCTATTTCCGCTAGGGAACGGGAGAGTATCGTCTGGTGAACACGGGCTGCATCCGGGTCCTAAAGCCGAACGTTACGCAGGAGGAGGCGTTGCGGACATTTTCCGCCACGAGTTTCTCCGGTCTCTATTGGCGAATCCGAAGCGGGCCATTGCGGCGCATTGCGGATGTATATGTGCCGTATTTCCTGTTTCGAGTGGAATGCGGAAACGCACAGCCACATCTCTTCGCTATGGACGCGGTGGATGGCTCTCTCGATCTGTTCGAATTTCCTCGCGTTCCGGAGGAGGGCGAATTCCAAGCCGCTCGTGACCACAATCGACTCAAACCCTCCCTGAGCGAGGAGCAGGCAGCCAATCTTTTGCGCGACAAGGCCTTACGCATTATTTTCCAGCAAGGATTCTTCCGGCTTCGCAATGCCCATCTCGAAATCTCCTTTGTGCCTTGTGAACTGCATTTGCCGTATTGGCTCGGTTTCTACGGCCGCAACACTTCGGCCCGCTGCCGCGTGATGGATGCCGTGAGGCGCCGCATCGAAGGGGCGAAGGCATCCGCGTTCTTCGAACATTGGCTGGCGGCCTGAAAGGTGCCAAGTCCCGATTCGTTTCGGGTACAATTCAAGCGCGTCTAAATCGTTTTATCCCCTTTCCGAGTATCGGGAGAATACCAATGGGACCGCTGGTTCGGCGCACAGCAATGGTGCTGTTAGTTTGCGCCTTGGGAAACGCTCCTGGCGTTGCTCAGGGCTGGCAGCACATCGGGAAAGTCGAACGCGTCGAAGCTTTCAGGGAGGGGTCACAAGACGGCGTGGAGTTGACCGCCGGCCAGGCCAAAGTTCGCATTACGCAATTTTACCATGGCGTGATTCGCGTGAGAGTAGCTCCCAAAGGACATTTTCCCAAGGATTTTTCCTGGGCCTTGGCCGAGACGTCTTTGAACTACATCAGTGGCCCAGTACAAATCCACGACGAAAAAAATGAAGTAAAGATGGTCGCTGGCGCCGTTCATGTGTCCATCGCGAAATCGCCTTTGCTGATCACGTTTTCAGATCCTTCCGGAAATGTCTTGCTTGCGGACGAGCCCAGCCTTCCCATGGCCTGGGACGGTCCTCGCGTTCATGTCTGGAAGAAAATGCCGCCCGACGAGAACTACTATGGCCTAGGCGACAAAGCCGGCCCCATGAACCGCCGCAACCGCGCCTTCACCAACTGGAACACGGATGAATTTGGATGGCAGGAATCCTCCGACCCGCTCTACAAAACCATCCCATTTTTTATCGGCTTGCGCAAAGGCGTGGCCTACGGAGTTTTCTTCGACAACACTTATCGAAGCTCATTTGACTTTGGGAAGGAGTCCCGTGATTTCTTTTCGTTTGGGGCGGAGGGCGGTGAGCTGAACTACTACTTTATTGCTGGACCGGATCCCCAAAAAATCGTCGAGGAGTACACGGCAATGGCTGGGCGTTCGCCTTTGCCTCCGATCTGGTCTCTCGGTTACCAGCAATCCCGGTATAGCTATTATCCCGAGTCGCGGGCGCGCGAGGTTGTGAAAACCTTTCGCGAAAAGAAAATCCCTGCCGACGTCATCTATTTCGACATTGACTACCAGCAGGGCTATGCGCCCTTCACCATCAATCGCGCATACTTTCCGACTTTCGAAAAAATGATTTCGGATTTTCGCGCCCAGGGTTTTCACTCGGTTTTGATCACGGACCTGCACATCAAAAAAGACCCGAACCATGGCTACGTGCCCTATGACTCCGGCATCAAGAACGATGTGTTCGTCAAGAATCCCGACGGCAGCGTTTTTGTCGGCAAAGTATGGCCAGGCGACAGCGTCTTCCCTGATTTCACGCTGACGCGCGTGCGTAAGTGGTGGGGAGGCCTCTATCAGGATTTCGTCGCTATGGGCGCCGCCGGTTTTTGGAACGACATGAATGAGCCTTCCGTCTTCGAACGTGCCGACAAGACCATGCCTCTTGACACTGTCCACCGGCTCGACGACGGCACGACCATTGACCACCGCGCCGCTCACAATATCTTCGGTATGGAGAATGCTCGCGCGACTTACGAAGGACTGTTGAAGCTGCAAGGCGGAGAGCGCCCCTTCGTGCTCACTCGCGCGGCTTATTCCGGAGCGCAGCGCTACGCCGCCACTTGGACCGGCGACAACAGCAGCACTTGGAACCATCTCAAGATGAGCACACCGATGCTCATGAGCATGGGTATTTCCGGAATGCCTCTGGTGGGGAACGACATTGGCGGCTTCGCAGGCTCTCCTACTCCGGAGTTGCTCACGCGCTGGTTCGAAGTCGGCGCGCTCAATCCCATTTATCGCGGTCATACAACCAAGGGCACTGCCGATCAGGAGCCTTGGGTGCACGGGCCCGAGCACGAAGCCATTCGCCGCAGGTACATTGAGCTGCGCTATCGCCTGCTTCCGTACCTTTACACGGCCATCGAAGAAACCACGCGGACCGGTATTCCCTTGATGCGGCCCCTTTTCCTCGAATATCCGCAAGCAACCGAATTTTATGACGACGATCGCGATTTTCTCTTCGGCCCCGACTTGTTTGTCGCTCCTGTGACCACAGAAATGGTGGATGCCGAAGACGTTACTCTTCCGCCCGGCGATTGGTACGACTTCTGGACTGGCCTTAGGCACGCACACGAAGAAAAAATCCAGTTGCGCCCGCGCCTTGGTGAGATGCCACTTTACGTTCGCGCCGGAGCGATCTTGCCCTTGCAACCCGTTGTTCAGAACACGGGCGAGACTCCCGATGGACCTCTTCAGTTATATATTTATCCCGGCTACGATTGTCGTGGATCGCTCTACCAGGACGATGGCCACACACTCGCTTATCAGAAGGGGGAAATCCTTCGCATCAGCTATTCCTGCTCAGCCTCCTCCTCCTCGATTTCGATTACCTGTAGCGTCGACAAAAATGCTTCCAAACCTTGGTGGAACAGTACGGCATTGACGGTCTATGGCACTTCTGCGGCGCCCAGGGAGGTTCGCATCGGAGAACGCGCCATTCAGGATTGGCATTTTGACGCGCGGGCCCACACGGTAACGCTCACCATTCCCGAGGCCGCGAAGAACTGGAGCGTCCGGCTCGCGTTTTAGTTGCCTCGATGTTTTTGCTCAATTCACGGAGAAGAGCGTAATCGACTGCTCTGGCATGGAAATACGCAACTCTCTGCCAGTCAAGTCTGCTTTCGCCCCGCCGAGGACCAGAGACAGCTCTGATGCGTTTTGCATTGGCGTTCCATTTAGCCGTATCTGCAGCTCTTTGGTCTTGTCTGAGTTGTTGAACGCCACTACGACGCGATCGTCTTCCGACTCACGCAGAAACACATAAGCAGTCTCATCCGAAGCCAGATGCCAAAGTTGTCCCCCGCGAAGCGCTGCATGCTCTCGGCGAATTCGCAGCAACTCCTTGACGTACGAAAAAATCTCCTGCTGCTCGCGGGTTCGTCCGGCTTCTGTGAACGCATCTTTCGAATCGCCAATCCATCCGCCAGGAAAATCGCGCCGGTTGTCCGGGTCTCCTCCTCCCCTCATCCCGATCTCATCGCCGTAATAAAGCTCGGGAACGCCGCGCAGAGTCAGTGTCAGCCCGAAAGCCAGCTTTAGCTTTGCAGGTGAGCTGCCTTCGGCGCTCGCGAAGCGCGGCACGTCGTGATTTGCGAAGAACGGCACCAGCAACTCCGGACGCAGATACAGCGCATCATGCCTCAGAACGTTCGCGATTCGTCCCACGGGCGCGTTTCGTAGAAGCACGTCCCGCAAAGTAAAAAACATGGGGAAGTCAAAAACCGTCGAAAGCCCGCTGTCGATGCCATCGTACCGTCGCACACCACCCTCAAAAAAAAAGGTCACGCTTGGATCGGGATGAAACA
Source organism: Candidatus Acidiferrum sp. (assembly GCA_035262885.1). Classification (GTDB taxonomy): domain Bacteria; phylum Acidobacteriota; class Terriglobia; order Acidiferrales; family UBA7541; genus Acidiferrum. Next base: position 50,230 of record DATFRZ010000051.1, on the reverse strand, counting down.
CTTCTCCAAGCGTCGTCAAATTCGGATAAATCCGCCGCAGTCCCGCATGCCAATATGCCCAAAACTTCCGCCCCACATAAGGAAGCGTGTCCACTCGGAAGCCGTCGAATCCAGAAATCTCCGCCCACCACAAACTGTTTTGCAAAAGGTATTCCTCAACAAGCGGGTTTTCCGTGTTCATGTCCGGAAGACTCCCGAAGAACCACCCTTCCGTCAGGTTCCGTTTCATCCACTCCGGCGCGTGCGGATCAACCAACGATTCGAACGGATCAGTCACGGCGGCCTGCCCGTCAGGCTTGCCGTAGAACGTTCCCTTCAGCGGCGAAAACGAATCCAGATGATCTTGCTTCGTCCCGTGAAACCAGTCGGGGAGCGGCGGATTGTCAACCCACGGATGTAGCGGTCCGACGTGATTCGGCACGACATCGAAAAAAATCTTCATTTTCTCTTGGTGCGCCGCCGCAACGAGATTTTGATAATCCTTCAACGAACCCAGGTGCGAATCCAGAGCGTACAAATCCACCGAGCCGTATCCGTGGTAATCCTGGGCAGCGCCATTCTTCACCACCGGCGTGAGCCACAAGGTGGTGATGCCAAGCTCCTTCAAATACCTCAAATGATTCTGGATTCCGCGCAAATCCCCGCCGTGATACGCGCGGGGTTTTGCGCGGTCGTGCGAGCCTGGCGCCCCCGCCGGCTCGTCGTTTGCCGGATCGCCATTGGCGAAGCGATCCGGCATGATCAGGTAAATTACGTCGTCTCGCGAGAGTCCCTGAAACTTGCCAAACGTCGGCGCCCGCGCCGCGAGTGGCAATTCGAAAGACGTCGTGCCTTTCGGCGTGGTAATGCGACAAACTGCAGTCCCTGGCCTCGTTTCTGCCCCGATTTTCAGCCAAGCGAAAAGATAATGGCCTCCGGCAGTCGCTTGCGTGCGCGAAACGCGCAGCGTCGGCAGATTGCACGAAACGTTCGTGGCCTCGAGGTCCCGCCCGGAAAGCAACAGCATCAGTTCCGGCGTAAATCCAACCCACCAGTTCGGCGGCTCAACCTTCGTGACTTTCACCGTCGAAGCCGCAGCATTTTGCTGTGGTGCAGGCCGGCCCCGCGGGACGCTTGCATTCAAGAGGCACACAATCACCAAAAGAGTGGTTCGACCAGAATTCTGGTAGGGCAGATTGTTTCCAGGAGGTGAAAAGGAAGTCTTCACCGGAAGAGCATAAGAAAAAACGAAGCGACGCACCAATGTTCAGCACCAAAATCCTCGAATACTCAAATCAACGCAGTGTTCCCGGCTATTTCAAGCACTTGTGAAAGCCAGTTCTCCAAAAGCTTCTGGCACGTGGAAATTCGGCACGGGTGTTCCGGTCGGTCTCCAAGCCGAGTAAAATCGCGGCTCCTCCGTTCCTTCCACGCGGTAAAAATTCACTCTCCATGCAACGGTCGGATCGAATTTCGCCATCAGGCATTTCATGGGTATGGCCAACTCGGCCGTCCAGATTTTCTTCCCTTCATCCAAAACCATACGCCGCTTCAATCCGCTCTTTAAATCGTGTTTCTCGCCCGGCGCAATATCCAAGTCAATCCAAAACCCGTTCGGGCTCACTTCAAACTCTTTATATCGACGAAGATCCGAACCGTCCGGTTGCAAGAACGCCTCTGCCACGTCGCGGTCCCACAATTGGTCTCTTCGCCCATTCGCATCCGCATCGCCAAAAACCGTGATCGTCCGGTATCGAGCCCGAAATCGCAGAAACAGAATCTCTGGGCTCCACAACAAACGTACCTCCGTCTCGCGCGCTGGATCTGCATTTTTACCTTGCCAGTCCGCATGGAACCGCAGCGGTGCAGCACTCTCCCACGAGGCCGGCGCAGTAAATCCTTCAGCACCACAAGGCTCCGTCAATCGAACCGCCACCGCCTTGCCCTGTTTCAAAAGTTCATTGACGCTGTTCATGCCGTGAATTTGCGTTCCTTATCCTCGATTTCAAACTCAACTCTTTGCGCACCATTCTCCTCATTCGCGCCGGCCCTTGCATTATGCCGTGCTAGCATCAAATTTGACCTACGGGAACAATCTCTTTGTCGCTGGGGTAACGATCCCAAGGAGTGCGTAAAATGATCGAGTCTGTCAACGAAGATTTTGCAACATCGGTGAAGCGCACGCCTGACGAATTCAAATTCGTCAAGCTCCGCTGCGACGGCGGCGTAGCGCGCATGACCATGAGCCGCCCCGAGCACAATCTTCTGAACGAAGCCATGCTCCGCGAAATGGCGGACGGTATCAGCTATGCCGGAGAACGCGATGACGTCAAATTGATCGTCCTCAATTCCGCCTGCAAGGTCTTTTGTGGGGGCATCGACGTCGGCGAATACACCTCTCAGCGCGTTTTCCAAATGCTCGACGCTTTTCATGCCACTTTTGCCGGCATGCTTGAGCTCGGCAAGCCGGTCATCACCGTTGTGAACGGTCCAGCCATTGGTGGCGGTGCCGAACTTGCGGCCTTCGGCGACCTCGTCATCGCCACGCCCAAGGCGCGCTTCGCCCAGCCCGAGATCAGCATCGGCGTTTTTCCCCCGCTTGCGTCCACCATTCTTCCTTTTCTCGTCGGTCCAAAAATCGCTCTCGAACTCGTCCTCACGGGCGAACCTGTCACCGCCGAGCGCGCTCTCGAACTCGGCATGGTCAATCGCCTCGTTCCCGAAGCGCAGCTTGACAAGACTGTCGACGACCTGGTCAACCGCATTAACAGCCACTCCGGCCCTGTGCTGACCATGGCGAAAAAAGCCATTCTCGGCGGTATGGGCCTCTCGCTGCGCGACGGTCTCAAGCATTCCATGAACATTTTCCTCAACGAGCTCTACCGCCTCGAAGATTCCCAAGAGGGCTTGCGAGCGCTCGTCGAAAAGCGCAAACCCAATTGGAAAAACCGCTAGAGCCCTTTTTCATTTGCGCGAATTCAGCAAGGCCGCGAATTGAGCAGGGCTTTGAACACCCGCATTGACACTCCTCCGCGCGCGGCTTACACTGAAATTTCAATTGGCAGCCGGGGAAGCGGGGAAGGCCGTGCGAATCGGCCGCGGTCCCGCCACTGTGATCGGCTCGAGCAGCCGTCAGCCAGGCCACCCTCCCTTGGCACAGAGGGCCGCGCCCTTCGCGAGAAAGGGCGAAGCCGGAAGCCCCCGGGCGTCTCGCGGGGCTTTTTTCTTTCAGGCAGAATTTTCTCGCCGGAATCGTGGGGGATTTTTGAACAAGTTGCTGCCGCCGCGCCTTCATTCTGCAGTTTTCACTGCTCTAGCAGTTTTTACGTGCGCAGCGGCGCCCTCGCACGCGCAAAGTGCAACCCACTCTTCCGCGGAACCACCTGCTTTCCGCGAAGTCGTCGATGAAACCGGTCGCAGCGTTCGCATGCCCCAGCCGGTTCGTCGCATCGTTTCTCTGGCGCCCAGCCTGACCGAGACCATTTACGCCCTGGGCCTCGAGGATCGACTCGTGGGCGACACCGATTACTGTGACTATCCGGTCGACGCCCAGAAAAAAACTAAAGTTGGCAACATGATTAATCCCAGCCTGGAACGGATCGTCGGGCTCCACGCTGATCTTGTTCTCATGGTCAAAGGACCGAATCGCCCCGAGACCGCACATTCTCTGGAAGGACTGGGGGTTCCTTCCTATGCCGTGGATCCACACAACCTGGACGAAATCGTTTCTTCCATAAAGAAACTGGCGGACGTACTCGGCGTTCCTGAGGCTGGCGCTTCCGTCGCCGAGGGTATGCGGCGTCGACTCGACGATCTCCATCATCGCATCGGTGACTTCACGCCGAAACGCGTCCTCTTCGTCGTTTGGACGCAGCCGCTCATCTCTACCGGCCAGCACACTTTTCTCGCTGACGCCTTGCGCCACGCCGGAGCGATTTCCATCGTGAATTCTTCGCAAGACTGGCCGCAAGTGAACCTCGAAGAAGTCGCAAAGCTGCAGCCGGATTTTCTGGTGTTCGCGGAGTCACAGCCCGGCAATGCCTCCCGCGAAGTGGAAAAACTAGCCACTCTGCCGGGTTGGAAGATTATCCATGCGGTCCGCGATCGCCGTTACGCCGTGATCAGCGATGCCGTGAACCGCCCCGCCCCCCGCATCGTCTCCGCTATCGAAGAACTCGCGCGGCAGCTGCACCCGAAGGCCTTTGCAGAAAAGCGGTCCGACAAGAAAGATACGAAGAAAGAGAACGAGGAGAATCCTCCTTCTCGCCCGCTGGCCTTCGCACCGTTTCCTTTGAACCCAACTCATCCGAAGCACGGTCATCCGAGTTCGGCCGGAGGCCGGTTATGCGGCCGCTGACCTTCCGAAAGCTCTTTTTCCAGTGCTTCATCCTTACTATTATTTTGTTTTTCGTTGTAATCGTCGCCTTGAAGTTTGGCGCTGTTCCCGTTTCTCTTTATGCCTTGGGGCGCGACTTGCTCCGCGTCTTTCTTGGCCAAATCAGCCAAATTTCCAGCGATTACCTCCTGATTGTCCAAAACATTCGTTTCCCGCGCATCATTCTCGCCATCATTGTTGGAGCATCGCTGTCTGTCGCCGGTACCAGCTTCCAGGCGCTGCTTCGCAATCCACTCGCCGACCCTTACGTCCTCGGTGTTTCCAGCGGCGCTGCGCTTGGCGCCATCCTCGGCCTCATCGCCGAGCCTCACTTGACGCTCCCCCCCGCTCTTGGCGCGCTGCTTACTCCTTTGTGTGCGTTCCTGGGAGCTGCCGCTACGATTACCGCCGTGTATTTTCTCGGCCGCCGTCAGCGCCAGATTGACAGCACCACGCTGCTCCTCGGCGGCGTCATCACCGCTTCTTTCCTTTCCGCCATCATTGTTTTCCTGATGAGCACAGTGAACAGCAGCAACACCCGCGGCATGGTGTTCTGGCTGATGGGGAATCTTTCCACTTCCTTCCAGAAGAGCGTTTACTGGTTCTTGGCTGGCGGCTTCCTCTTTGCCGCTGGTGTCATCTACGCCTGCGCCAATGATTTGAATATCCTTCTTTCTGGCGAGAAAGAAGCCATGCATCTTGGAGTCGACGTTCGCCGGGTACGCTTCGTGGTTTATGTTGCGGCTTCTCTCCTGACCGGCCTCGCCGTTTCTGTCAGTGGCGCGGTGGGCTACGTGGGCCTGATCGTTCCACACATCATGCGTCTCATCTTCGGCTCGGACCATCGCACTTTACTCCCTACCGCCGCTCTCGGCGGCGCCATCGCCTTAGTCATCGCGGACACCCTTGCACGCATCGTCGTTGCTCCCGATGAACTCGCCGTTGGCGCGGTCACCGCCGTTGTCGGCGCTCCGCTTTTCATCTACCTTCTTCGCCGGAGGCTCGCATGAGCCCCGGCCGGAGCTCCGCCGCCCCCCGCACTCCACCGGAATCCGCACGCGTGGGGACGGAAATCCGGCTCGCTGTCGAGCAGGTCAGCTACGCTTATTCCGCAAATCCAACGCAGGCCCCGCTCTTCACTTTGGAAGCCACCAGCTTTCATGCGCGCCCGGGCGAAATCGTGGCCATTCTCGGCCCCAATGCCAGCGGAAAATCCACACTGCTTCAGTTGATCGCCGGCGTTCTCAGCCCGCTTTCCGGCCGCATTCTCCTCAACGGCTCTGTCATTCACTCGCTGAGCCCGCGCACCCGCGCGCAGCGCATCGCTATGGTCCAGCAGGAAAGCCGCCTGCTGTTTCCCGCGCGAGTCTGGGAATTTGTGCTGCAGGGCCGCCACGCCCACGGCCGCTCCCTCCGCTTCGAGTCTCGCACCGACATGCAAATTGTCCAGGACGCGCTGATGCATGTGGGCGCTGCCCATCTCGGTGATCGCTTGATGGATCAGATTTCCGGCGGCGAGAAACAGCGCATCATTCTCGCTCGCGCCCTCGCTCAGCAGCCTCTGCTCTTATTGCTCGACGAGCCGACTCTGCATCTCGACATCGCGGCGCAGGTCGGCCTTCTCGAGGCGCTGCGCCGGCTCGCCGCGCGCTACCGCTACACTGTGATTGTCGTGACTCACGAGTTGAATCTCGCCGCCGAATATGCGGACCAAATTCTCTTGATGCACAGCGGCCGGTGCCTCCGCGTCGGTCCTCCGGCCGCCATCTACCAGCGCGAATTGCTCGAACAGGTTTTCCAGATTCCGCTTCGTGTGGAGATGCGTGGCCACGGGCGGCCTCGTGTCACGATTTTGTCTGACTCCTAGTAACCGGCAGTTTTTCTCGTTCACCCCAACCCTGCGGCGCTGTTCCGCAGACTACATTCACCGCAGACTTCGTGCTCGGGAAGACGGTTCGTTGGTCCCGACAACGTCGGGCCACGAAGAAAGAAGCCGTCGCCGCCGCGCGACTGTAAGGCGGGGGCGACCCACCTATTCGGGTCGCACTTGAAGAACGGTTCGCTAGCCACTGTGCCGAAACGCTCTTGGAATCAAAAAGGGCGCCGCTGCGGGAAGGCCGCGAACCATCCACACCGCCAAGCCAGGAGACCGGCGAAGTCTGCAGCCTGTGCGTTCTTCCTAAGCGCAGGACAGCCTTCAAACTCCCGCGCGTGAGGGAGTGGAGGACAACATGAAAACTCTTCTCCGTTCTGCTTTTCTCTCGCTCGCAGTTCTCGTTCTTTGCGTTTCCTTGCAAGCCCAAAACAATTCGCAGCTCGCTCATCTTTCCGGCACCCTCACCGACTCAAGCGGCGCCGGAGTTGGCGAAGTTCAGATACAAGCGCGAACCGAAGGCTCGCCGAATTCGCAAACCTGGTCCGCAAAGTCCTCATCCAATGGCGAGTACTCCCTGGACTTGCCCCCGGGCCGGTACCGCGTGCAATTTGCTCGTCCATCGTTCACACGCCGCGAGCTAATCGCGAACCTCGCCCCCAGCGAATCTCACGCTCTAAGTCTTCGCCTCGATCTCGAACCTCTCTCTTCCAACGTCGTCGTCACCGCACAGGCCGAGCCAACTCGCTCCCAGGAAACTTCGGCTCCCGCAACCATCCTGGATGGTACAGAAATCGAGACCCGCCAGTCCGTCGCTCTTCCTGACCTGCTTCTCTTTGCCCCCGGAATCGCGATTGGGCGCACCGGTGCCGAGGGCGGCACTGCCTCGATCTTTCTCGCTGGTGGGAATTCCAACTTCACCAAGGTACTTCTTGACGGTGCCCCGGTCAATCCTCCCGGTGGAGCCGTCGATTTTTCTAATCTCACCTTGGACAACATCGACAAAGTTGAAGTTGTTCGTGGCGCCGAGAGTGCAATCTACGGCACCGACGCGGTCTCCGGGGTTATTCAGCTCTTCACTCATCGCGGCACGACTCGGACTCCCGAGTTCAGCGTCTTCGGCGAAGGCGGAAGCTTCTCCGGCGGCCGCGGCGGTGCACAACTGAGCGGCCTGCTCGGTGCCTTCGACTACTCCGGCGCCGCTTCTTATCTCGAGGCCTCCGGCCAGGGCGTGAACGATAATTTTATCAATCGCACCCTTTCGGGAAATTTTGGCTATCGCCTCAGCGACGCGAATCAGCTTCGTCTCTCTCTTCGCAACAACTTCAGCGAAGCCGGCATCCCCGGCCAAACCGTTTTTACTCCACCCAGTCTCCACCAGCGCTATGGGTTGCGCGACTTTAGTGCTAGCTCCCGCTGGGACTTGGCTATGGGCACGCATTGGCGTTACCAGATCAGCGGCAGTGAATGGTACGGCCGCCAGCACAGTTTCAATCCCATCCAGAGTTTCTTCGCTACGGACCCGAATGCTTTCTGCCCGCAAGCAAGTCCGTCGGCTGTTGCCACGGCCGAATTTTGCGACTTCACCTTTGACGACCATTACCAATACAACCGTGCCAACGTCGCGGCTCAGGCCACTTATCTTCTCCCCAAACTCGGCGTCACCGCCGGCTATCAATACGAGGTGGAAAACGCCACCATCCCCACGCTGAACGCCACCCACGTTCGCCGCAACAATCAGGGAGGGTTCCTCGACTTTCACTATCTTCCGCATCCGCGCATGTCCCTGAATTTTGGCGCGCGTGCGGAGGACAACGCCAATTTCGGCACTCGCGTTGTTCCTCGCGTGGGCGCTTCCGTCGCATTGCATTACGGAAAAGGCTTTTGGGGCGACACGCGATTCCGTGCTTTTTACGGTCAGGGCATCAAAGAGCCGCGCTTCGACCAGCTCTACAACGACCAATTCGGTGACTTTGGAAATCCCTCTTTGAAACCCGAAGCCAGCAAGAATTGGAGCGCCGGCTTCGAGCAAAAGCTTGCGGGCGATCACCTGCTTGTCTCTGCCGAATACTTCTACAACCGCTTCTACGACATCGTCAGCTTTGAGTTCTGCGAGTTCTTCAACAGCTTCTGCAATAACGTGCTTCCCGGACAGACCTCGCCCTTCGGCTACTATGTCAACACCGATCGCGCCCGCGCACGCGGAACAACCCTCTCTGCTGAAGCCCGCCCCGTCTCTTGGCTCATGTTCACCGGTAATTACACCTACGACGACAGCCTCGTCCTAAGCGCTCCGAATGCTTTCGATCCTTCGGAGCTTCCGGGAAACCGTTTGATCCGCCGTCCGCCCCATTCGGGTTCACTCAGCATGAACATAGCTTTTCGTCAGTTCAGTTTTTCGGTGGCAGGCTACTTCACGGGAGCCCGCACAGATAGCGACTTTCTGGGTCTTGGCCTTACGCGCAATCCCGGTTACGCCCGCTTCGATATAACCACGCGCTACAACTTTGGCCGAGGTGTCTCCCTTTACGCCCGCGCCGCCAATCTTTTCGACAAGTTCTACCAGGACGCGCTCGGCTTTCCCGCACTTGGCCGCGACGTCCGCGTCGGCATGAACTATCGCTTCTCCGGCAGGAACTGAGTCGTGTCCCATCCCACGCAGCAAGGTTCCACTGAAACCCATCCCTTGTTTCTTGCAGGGGCGCAGCACTGCTGCGCCCTATCTGGGCGAGAACCAACCGTTCTGGTGAGTATATGTGCCCATGTCTGAACCCATTCTCTTTTGCTGGAGCGGCGGCAAAGACAGCGCCATAGCGCTGCATGCGCTGCTCCAGCAGCAAAAATTCCGAGTGACCGCCCTCCTTACTACCGTCACCGAGGGCTACGACCGCATCAGCATGCACGGCGTCCGCCGCGAGCTCCTGCTCCAGCAAGCCGAATCCATCGGCTTGCCTCTGCGCGAAGTTCGCATCCCTCCGCAATGGGTCAATCCCATCTACGAATCGCGCATGGAGCGCGCCCTCCGCATCTTCTACGAGCAAGGTGTTCGCAAAGTCGCTTTTGGCGATATCTTCCTCGAAGACCTCCGCGCCTACCGCGAGAAAAATCTCGCGCGTATCGGCATGGCCGCGCTCTTTCCCATCTGGAAGCGCGACGCGCGGGAACTCATTCGTTTTCTCCACGCTCAGCATTTCCGCGCCATCACCGCTTGCATCGATCCCAAAGTTCTCACTCCCAGTTTCGCCGGCCGCGAACTTGACGATTCTTTTTTCCATGATCTGCCGCTGGGCGCCGACCCCTGCGGCGAAAACGGCGAATTTCACACTTTTGTCTTTGATGGTCCCATCTTCCACTGGCCCATTCCCGTTCGGACCGGTGAAACTGTCCATCGCGACGGCTTCGTCTTTTGCGATTTACTTCCCGAATTGCAAGGAGCTGCAAAATGAAAGTCGAAGGGTCTCCGAAAGAAAATCTGCTTTGCCGCTTGTTGCTGGCCCTCGCCATCATCGCCATCGCCGCTGCGCTACGCATCGCCCCGCATCCCTGGAATCTCACGCCCGTCGGCGCGATGGCCTTATTCTCCGGCGCAATCATCAAAGACCGCCGCCAGGCCTTCGCTTTTCCGCTGATCGCGCTTTTTGCGGGCGACCTGTTCGTCGGTTTTTACAACCCCGCCGTCATGCTGCTGGTCTACGCCAGTTTCCTTCTCAGCGTCCTGATCGGCCGCTTTGTGCAAGGCCGCCGTACCGTTCTGCGCATCAGCGCCGCTACCTTTCTCGGCTCCATTCAATTTTTTCTGATCACCAATTTCGCCGTCTGGTGGCTCCTCGATTCGTATGAAAAAACGGCGCGCGGTTTGGCCGCCTGCTACCTCGCCGGCGTTCCCTTTTTCTGGAACACGCTTGCGGGGGACGCTCTTTACGTCGCGACTTTCTTTGGTGTTTTCGCTCTCGCCGAGCGCTTCGTCCCGGTTCTCCGCGAACCAGCCACCACAGCGGCGCAGTGAGCTATAATGTGGGTTTCTTTATGCCGAAATCCGCTCCAGAGACCATGTCTATCGCCTCCGAAATCCTGGCGAAATACGAGCCCGTCATCGGCCTCGAAGTCCACGTTCAGCTCCTCACCAAAACAAAAATCTTCTGCGGCTGTTCCACGCGCTTCGGCGATCCGCCAAACACCAACGTTTGCCCTGTGTGTCTCGGCCTGCCCGGCACGCTGCCTGTTCTCAACAAGCGTGCGGTCGAAATGGCCATGCGCGCCTCGCTCGCGCTCAACTGCACCGTTCACGAGCGTTCGCGGTTCGCCCGGAAAAACTATTTCTATCCCGACCTCCCCAAGGGCTACCAAATTTCCCAATACGAGCTGCCTCTCGCCACCAACGGCTTTCTCGACATCGAGGTCGGCGGCTCGCGCAAACGCATCGGCATCACCCGGCTCCACCTTGAAGAAGATGCCGCAAAAAATCTTCATGAAGGCTTCCCGCAGTCCGCCACCAAGGCCTACATTGATTACAACCGCTGCGGCACGCCGCTCGTCGAAATCGTCTCCGAGCCGGACATTCGTTCTTCCGAAGAGGCTTACGCCTATCTCACGGCGCTTCGCCAGATCATGCTTTACACTGGCGTCAGCGACGTCAACATGGAAGAAGGCTCGCTCCGCTGCGACGCCAACGTCAGCGTGCGCCCGCGCGGCTCGCGCGAATTCGGCACCAAGGTCGAAGTCAAGAACCTCAACTCCTTCCGCTTCCTCCAAAAAGCCCTCGAGTACGAAATCGAGCGCCACATCGGAGCGCTCGAATCCGGCGGCCGCCTCATTCAGGAAACGCGCCTCTGGAATCAAGCCGAAGGCCACACCGTCTCGATGCGCTCGAAGGAGAAAGCGCACGACTATCGCTATTTCCCCGAGCCGGACCTCCTCCCCGTTCACGTCAGCGAAGCCTGGCGCGCCGAAGTTCTTCACTCACTCCCCGAACTTCCCGAAGCCAAGCGCACCCGCTTCGTCAGCGCCTATGGCATCACGCCATACGACGTCGAAGTCCTCACCGCCACCAAAGCCCTCGCCGACTATTTCGAATCCGTGGTGAAAGCGGGCGCTCCCGGCAAAGCCGCCGCCAACTGGATGCAAACCGAACTTCTCCGCCGCCTCAACGATTCCGATAAGGAAATCGAAGCGAGCCCCGTCAGCGCAAAATCTCTCGCGGAATTAGTTTCCTTGGTAGAGTCCGGCAAAATTACCGCCGCAGTCGGCAAGAAAGTTTTCGCGGCGATGTTCGAATCCGCCCGTTCCGCCGCGGACATCGTCGCCGCGGAAGGCCTGGGCGCCCAAGTCGCCGATTCCGCCATCGAAGAAGCCGCCCGCGACATCATCGCCAAGAATCCCGACAACGTCGCCAAATACAAATCCGGCAATGAAGGCGTTTTCAAATTCTTCGTCGGCCAGGTCATGCGCGCCACTCGCGGCCAGGCCAATCCCCAATCCGTCAACGACATCCTTCGCAAGCTACTCTCGTAATTTTGGGAGTGCGGCCCTGCTGCCGCTTTTGCTTGCAGTGGTAGGGGCGCAGCCCCGCCGCGCCTTCTCCGAGAATGAAAGGGAGCGCCGTCGCTTTGGCGCGGCATCTTTGCCTTTTGTAGTGGCCGACCTTTAGGTCGGTTTTTTTCCTCCCGTAGCGGCGGCCTTGGGGCGGCCCGTCGCTGTTGGTAAGGCGCAGCACCGCGGCGACCAAGCCATCCGGCCCAAGCGTGAAGCAAGATCGAAACTTTTGCCGTTCGTGTCCGTTGTATTAGATGAATAATTTCGGCGTATACTTGAGTTCCATCGCTTCCGAACAAAAAACCATAAGCACGCAAAGAGGATCCCCATGCTCAAGCCCGGCGACAAAGCCCCTGCGTTCCGCCTTCAATCCGACGAAGACAAAACCGTCGCTCTCAAGGATTTCAAGGGCCAGCGCGTCCTGCTTTTCTTCTTCCCCAAAGCCAACACACCAGGTTGAGTCGTCGAAGCGTCCGAGTTTCGCGACGCCAAAAAGCAGTTCGACGGATGCAAAGTGGCTATCCTTGGCATGAGCGCCGACTCGGTCAAAGGCCAAGCCTTGTTCAAGGCCAAATACAAATTTAATTTCCCCTTGCTCAGCGATCCAGCTCACAAAACCATCGAAGCCTACGGCGCCTGGCAGCAAAAGCAGTTTATGGGGCGCAAGTTCATGGGTATCGTCCGCAGCTCGTTTCTCATAGGCAAAACCGGCAAAGTCGAGGCCACCTGGCCCGCCGTCAAGGCCAAAGGCCACGCCGCCGAAGTGCTGAAGCACCTCGCCAGCGCCTAGCCTTCTCCGGAGGCTACTTGTAAGGGGTGCTTTAGCGCGTCCCCATTCGTGCGGTGAATGACGGTCGGCCTCAGGTACGCGCTTCCTACGTTTCATCTCGCGCAGGGGTCACGAGTGCCATAGGCGTTGCACCCTTTTCGCACGAGAAATGCTCCCCGTCCCTTCGGACAGGTGTTTTTTTGGAATCCCTGTCCCTTCGAACGGTTTCCACCCCGCGCTTTCTTCTTCAAAATTGGCTTCAAGGCTCGACGTGTCCCCGAGCCGATGGAGGGGGCGAATGTCTCGCACACGTTTTTTCATCCTGCTCGCAAGCTCTTTTCTCATCGCTTCGTCCGCTTGGGCGGACGACTTGGGGTTTGTCGACTGCGCAGCTCATCCCGAGGGCTCGCAGGTTTTCGCCAAGCCGCGGCAGACTCCGGACTCTGTCGCCACCGTTGCGTGCGGCGAGCGCTTCACCATCCTGCTCAACGGCTTTATTTTTTCGCGCGTCCAGACGAAGGACGGCAAAGTCGGCTACGTCTATTCGAGCGTGATCACCGTAGATCACGATCGCAGCGGAGCCGCCCCCGCGCAATCGTCTGCCGGGCGCGCGCCTGCGGCATCGGCGCCTGCTGCGCCCGCGGCTAACGTGCGCCCTGCAGTCGCGAATGCGGCCACTGCCGCTCCAGCAGGACCTCTGTTCCCGACTCCGCCCGTACCCGCAGTGACTGCCGCAGATGTGAATTATTCTTCGTCCACACAACCAACAGCCCCAGCAGCTTCATCGCCCGCCTCGACGTCTGCGGCCAGCGTCCAGGCTGCTCCCGCAGCCCCACGGTCTGCTGTTTCCGCGCCAGCACCCGCTCCGGCAAACAGCGCTCCGTCAACAGCTCCAGCTTCTTCGGCTTCTTCACCTTCAGCTGCGTCGGTACCCGCGGCTGCCGAACCGCAGCCCGCCTCGTCATCAGCGCCTGCGCAAAGCACTGCTCCCGCGCAGCCCGGGCCTTTGTTTCCCACAACTCCGACGCCACCTCCGCCAGCTTCGAGCCCGGATCCGGCTCCCGCATCTGCGGAGCCCGTTCCCGATTCGCAGCCTCAGCCTGAAGCGGCGCAACCTGCCCCAGAGGCGGTTCGCAGCGTCAAGCCGCGCGAGAGCTGGGAGCAGCCTGTGGCCGGCGCTCACCAAGGCTTCCTGATGGAACTCTATGGCGGTTACGCCTTTGCGCGGTTCACCAGCGCTGGAACTTCGGCCAACCTCGGCGGCGGCCTGGGCTCCTTCGGCTGGAACCTCAAGCCCTGGCTCCAGATCGTTGGCGACAGCAGCTACAACTTCGCCACCGCCACCGGTGCCAAGACCGTGCTATACGGCAACCATTTCGGCGGACGCGCCTACTATCGCAAAGGCCGCTTTGGCATGGGCCGCTTTGGCCTCACTCCCTTTGTGGAAGCGCTCGTCGGCGGCTCGCGCCTCGACACCACCATCACTGGCCCGGCCGGATACAAAACTTCCGTCAACTGCATTTCCTACAAGGCCGGAGGTGGCATCGACTTCCACTTCTCCCCGCACTGGGAAGTTCGCATCATCAACGTGGACTACTACCGGACCACTTTCGGTGCCGCTGCGGCTCAGAACAATTACTGGGCCTCCGCCGGCGTCGTCTTCCGCCTTTTCGGCGCCCGCTCGGAGTAACCAATCAAGCGGCAAAGTCTCCGACTCTGGATGTAGGCAGGCTTCTGAGGCGTTCTTTGCGCCCTGGTGGGTGTTACGAGGCGGCGCGCCGACGTGCTAGGACTGCTTTGTTCCGGTATATACTGGGGCCTTCCTTCCGTTTGGGTTCAGACGAAAGAACTAAACGGGAATTCCTCCAGGTGCAACCTTGTCAAACCATCTGATTGAGCAAGGGGAAGGGGCGCCTCTAAGAAACTACGAGACGCCAGCGGCTCCAATGTCCACCAGGGCTCGCATCCTGATTGCTTTGTTCGTTGTAGCGCTTGTGTGCGCTGCCTACGTATGGTTTTTCGGTTTCCAGACCGTCATTGCTCTCGAGGCTCGCTACCTGGCGCGAAAAACGCCCGCTGTAAGCATGGCTCCCGCTCAACTCACGGATTTGTCGATTCCCCGGTTGCCGGGCAGGAAGGTCTCCTACTTTGGGTATGAATTCGAACTTCCCTGGAGCGACATCGATGAGGGAAATACCAAAATGATCGGGGACAACAAAGTGATGGTCGCATTTCGATCAGGAAACTCTCTCTCCGTTTGGCACGGCTCGCTGCGTGCTTTCGTGAACTCCGTTTTATCAAACGACAAGATCGATCCAAGTATCCTGCGGCGCATGTACGGCGACGAAGCTCTGCAATCGGATTCTGCCCTGTATCGCACCATCCTGGAAACAACGCCCGATAAAATCATCCCTTTTATGTCAAGGCAAGACGCCGCCAGCCGCGCCATTCTCCTCATTGTCAAAGGGACAATCATGCCAAAAGGCATCGAGTCGGGTGTCTTTGCTGTCACAGCAGGCGAATTCTGCGGATTTCAATTCGGGCGGCCACAAAATCAATTCGGCGAAGTAAGCGTCAGGCTCTTTTCAGACAGCAGTTCTCTCAATTTCATCTTCAATCAGAAACCAGGCAGCCCGGCGGTCATCTCACAGTCCGACATCAACCGTATTCTGAACTCCCTCCACAGGTCCACTTCTCAATCCGTCGCGAATGCGAACTCATCAAAGTAGCAACAAACAATCGGTCAGCGGCGATTTTGAGATGGCGCGACTCTTCTTCCGGGTGCACTAGATCATTCTTAAGTCTAATACGCCCAGCGGAGCAGGATGCCGCCGGTGGTGTAGCCCGCGCCGACGGTCACGATCAGGACGAGGTCGCCTTTGCGCAGGCGGCCTTGCTCAAGCGCATCGCGCAGGCCCAATGGAATGGTGCCCGCAGTAGTGTTACCATACTTATCAATATTAACCATCACTTTAGCATCGTCAATAGCTAGGCGCTCCTGGGTGGCGCGAACAATTCGCAAATTCGCCTGGTGTGGCACCAAAAGCGCCAGATCGTCTTTGGTGAAGCCGTTGCGCTCGAGCAAATTGGCGGCCATGTCCGCCATGCGGCGCACGGCGTACTTGAACACCTGCGAACCCTCCTGATGCACGTAGTGCAAGCGCTTCTGGATGGTTTCCTGCGAAGCAGGATGCAGCGAGCCGCCGCCCGGCATGTACAGAAATTCGCCACCGGAGCCGTCCACGTCATGCTCGAAATCCAGAATGCCTTCGTTCGGACCATTGGTCGGCTCGACCAGCACGGCGCCCGCGCCGTCGCCAAACAAAACGCAAGTGGAGCGGTCCTGGTAATCGAGGATGGAGGTCATCACGTCGCTGCCGATGACCATGACCTTTTTGTGCGTGCCCGCGGCGGCGAATTGCGCGCCGACTGTGAGGGCATAAGCAAAGCCGGAACACGCGGCGGAAAGGTCGAAACCCCACGCGCGTTTTGCGCCGATGCGGCACTGCACAAGGCAAGCGGTGGCGGGGAAAAACATGTCCGGCGTGACGCTCGCTAGAATGATGAGGTCAATTTCTTGGGGATCCGTTTTCGTTTGCGCGAGGAGCGTTTTCGCGGCTTCCGTCGCCAGGTGCGAACTGGCCATGCCTTTTTCTACAACGTGGCGCTCGCGGATGCCGGTGCGCGTGCGAATCCATTCGTCGCTGGTCTCGACGATTTTCTCGAAGTCCACGTTGGTCATCACTTTCGGGGGGACGTAGCCGGCTACGCCGGTTATCTTTGCCGCGATGCGGTGGGACATGTCTCTCCTTGCAAGATTCTCGCTGGGAACAAGAAGACAATGGATTTTATGCGATAGCGCGGCGCAGTGACAAGGCGACGCCTCTCACAAGCAACGGTTGGGCACGATACATCGTGCCCTTCTGCGCGGTTAGGTCTGATTCGGCAAGATTTCGTAGCGCCAGGAAACCGTGGCGGTTTTCTTGAGCATGGCGGCTACGGAGCAGTATTTGTCTTCGCTGAGCTGGATGGCGTGCTTGACAGCGGCGTCATCGAGCTGGCCGCGCAAGCGGTAAAGAATTTCGAGCTTGATCCAGACCGTAGGAGGCTCCTTGGCGCGCTCGCCGGAACAGATGACTTCGAGCGACTCGAGTTTTTGGCGCTTCTTTTCAAGGATGCTCACGACGTCGGTGGCCGTGCACGCGCCGAGCGCCAAGAGCACGAATTCCATCGGGCCGGGGGCCTTGTTGGACTCGCGGTCGGAATCGAGTGTGATGGCGTGGCTCGATGGGCCAATGGCCACGAATTGTTGTTGGCCAATCCATTTTACGGATGCGGTTTGCATACAGCCTCCCTTCCGCAAGGATAGCGGAGCTGAGGCCGGGAAAGAATAGTCTGGACCGCAGGTTCCCCTTCCGCATCCCATTTCCTTTTTCTATTTTCCATTTTCTTCCGGCTTTGTCTTACACTGCTTGGCCAAGATTCGACCACGACTCGGAGGAAAAAATGCGCGTTCAATCTTCATGGGCTTCTTTGTGGAGCCGCAGGTTCGGGGCGATGATCTTGGGAGCGGTTGTGCTCCTTTGCGTGGCGGGGCTGGGTGTAAAGGCGGAGCAAAGCGCTGCCGCTGAAACCAAAGACCAGCCGTACGCGATCGAGTATTACTACAAGGCGAAATGGGGCCACGCCGATGAGTTTCTGGCGCTCTTCAAGAAAAATCATTATCCGGTGCTGAAGAAAGAGATGGAACTCGGACGCATGCTGAAGGTAACCATGGTCACGCCGCGGTATCACATGACGGAAGGCAGCCGTTGGGATTATCGCGTGACCATCGTTTTCAAGAACGCGGCCATCGCCAACGACAATTTCGACAGCTCCACGATCATGAAGCAGCTTTATCCCGACCAGGAGACTTATAAGAAGGAAGAGCAGCGCCGCTTCGAGATTCTCGACGCCCACTGGGATTTGCCAATCAAGGACGTAGACCTCGACGCGCGGTGAAGAATTTGTTCCTGTAAGCTTGGCGCCTTGTGCAAGACTCGGCACGATTCCCCATCCTACGCGGGAGCGTAGCGACGGGAATCGAACGCTGCCGAACGACCTCCCGAGGGTAACGTCAAGGCGTTGTTCGTGTTACCGCTTTGTCTGCAATGCCGAAGCAGTCTGAGAGGCCCGCAAGTTCCCCTAAGAGTCTTCGCAGAAGCTTCAGCGGATTTACCCGTTATGCGTTGAGGTGCATCCGTTTTCCACAGATTTCCACAGGGCCGGCTCCGCGAATTTACGAATATACGTTGACACGTATATGCTCAGCGACGTATATTAGGAGCATGGAATCGGTGTTCGAAATCATTGCGGAGCCGAACCGCCGTGCGATATTGAGCCTCCTGGTCTCTTCGCAGCAGTCGGTGGGAGAGATCGAGCGTCAACTTGGTATGCCGCAACCGACCGTGTCAAAGCACTTGCGAGTGCTGCGCGAGGCCGGTTTCGTGGAATCCAGGGTGGACGCGCAGAGGCGTGTTTACCGGCTGAAACCTGAACCCTTTCAGGAGGTGGATGCCTGGCTGGACCAATTCCGCCGGTTCTGGTCCGCCCACGTGGATGCACTGAAACGCCACCTCGACCGCATGGAGCGGTCCATAGATCGGCCCAAGGACCGAGCAACACCAACGAAGCCGAAGACAAGGAGAAGATAATGGCCCACAAGAAGGCGACGAAGACCGCGAACCCGGCTGCGAAGAGCGCCGACGGCGAGGCCGCGGTGCTTGCGAAGATCGCCGTGATGCCGGCGCCCGACCGCGCCTTGGGCGAACGCCTCCACGCGCTCATCTTGCGCAGCGCTCCGGTGCTTCAGCCGACCTTGTGGTATGGCATGCCGGCGTACGCGAAGGAGAGCAAGGTTGTCTGCTTCTTCCGCGTAGACAAATATATGACGTTCGGCCTTAGCGACAAGGCCAACAACGCCGTCGAGGAAGGCGCGCCGCACCAGCTCCGTGAGTCCGGGTGGTTCTTCACCGCGATGGACGACGCGACCGAGGCCAAGCTCGCCCTCATCGTGCGTAAGGCCGCGAGTTGAGGGTGCGAAGGCCACCTCGACCGGATGGGTCAATCAGCACCAGCGAAAAGGAAGACAAACAGAAGAGGACGCAGCCTAAAAGGCGAACTCGACAAAGGAGAAACGAAATGAAAATCAAACTGACCAGCGTATACGTGGACGACCAGGAAAAGGCCCTGCGCTTCTATACGGAGGTACTGGGGTTTGCCAAGAAGGCCGATTTCAGTAATGGCCCATTTCGCTGGCTGACCGTGGGCTCGACAGAGGAGCCGGACGGCACTCAGCTGCAGCTGGCGCTGAACAACAACCCAGCGGCCAAAGCGTATCAGCAGGCGCTGTTTCAACAGAGCCAGCCCGCGGCCATGTTCTACACTGACGACATCAAGGTCGATTACCAGCGGATCAAGACGCGCGGCGCGGAGTTCACGATGCCGCCCACCGACGTGACCGGCTCGACGATAGCGATGCTGAAAGATACCTGCGGCAACTTGATTCAGCTCACGCAGCTGGGACGGTATTAGGGGCGGCCCTCAGCACGATGGCAACTGGTAGGCGCCGAAGGCCGAATCTTGAAACATTCCGCTGGTTCTGGTCCGCTCAAGTGGATGCTTTGGAGCGCCACTTCGACCGCATCGAGCACTTGATGGATAGGGCCACGGATGGGGCAACATCAACGAAGGAAGACGAGGAGAAGAAGATGACCGAAAGCGTGCAGTACACACCGGGTCCGGCCAACGGCGCGAAAGTAGGACGAAAGGATGGAGACAAGTGGACGCTCATTCTCGTCCGAGAACTGCGCCACTCGCCGGAAAAGGTCTGGGAGGCGCTTACCGACCCGGCGCAGCTGCGCGAGTGGGCGCCCTTTGAGGTTGATGGGAGCCTCGGTACGGTTGGAACGGTGAGGCTCACCTGGATAGGAACGCCCACTCCGATCGAAACAAAAGTGACGCGGGCCGAAGCTCCCAAGGTCCTGGAGTACGGCGATACCCGATGGGAACTCGAAGCCGTCGGTACCGGCACGCGCCTGACGCTGTGGCACAACATCGATCGCCGCTTCATCGCGTGGGGCGCCGCGGGGTGGCACATTTCTTTCGATGTTCTGGATCGGCTTCTCGCCGGTCAGCCGCTTGGACGCATCGTCGGCGCCGAGGCCATGAAGTTCGAAGGCTGGCAGCGATTGGTCGCCGAGTACGCCAAGCAGTTCGGTGCTGAAACACCCAAATGGGCGCCCAAGACGGATCAAAAGTCGTGAATCGCAGGCCCCGTAAGTTCAGGAAAGATGCCGAAAACCAAATCCAAGGAGTGACCTCATGGCTCAAGCCGCCCAATCAGCGGTTGCACCAAAAATTATGAAGCAAGGCATCTCACGTACGATTTTTCGCTGGATTCACATCATCTTTAGCATTCCGATCATCGGTTATATCTATAGTCCGTTTGACCAAATTCCGAACTACGCCCGACCTACGCGGTTTTTCTTCGTTCCTGTAATGATCCTTACGGGATTGTGGATGTGGAAAGGCCAGGTCGTTCGACGGCTCTTTTCGAAAAAGGCCACACCGGCGGGCGCCTGAGCGTGCCGTGTTGTCGGTTCAGGTCCTAGGAACGCGAGCCGGCGACGTTGGCCTGCTGAGTCCGTTAAGTCGGAGCCCGGCGTGGCGATCGCTCTATGGTGTCGCGCGGGAGTACTCTATTGCCCTGCTTTCTTGGAGAAGGTCATGAAGATTGTGCCCGTAATCAAGTCGGGCGATTTGCAACGTTGCACTGCATTTCTACACCGAAGTTCTCGACTTCGAGCGCAAGTGGCCTGGGCATGAAGACCGCGAGATGGCCAACGGAGTCATTGACCTGGTTCGGGACGGGGCTGAACTACAGCTTTCACGTCATTCAGGAGACGGTGTCTTCGGCTCCGTCAACCGTGTGTTTGTGGATGACGTTGATGAGCGTTACGTGACCTTTCGCGCCCGGGGCCTGGATACGGCAAAGCGTCCGGAGTCTCCAATTCACAGCGCTCCAGTTGATCAGACCTGGGGATTACGCGAGTTTGCGGTGACGGATCCAGACGGCAACAATCTTTGTTTCTGCGCGCCCAAGAGATAACCGTCAGTCTATCTTAAGGCACATCGATGTCAGCAAAAGCCAAGAGGAGCTATGTCACGCAGCCAGGGACATGAAAAAAGACGAAGTGTAACCTTGCACATGGTTTCCAGTCTGGATGGCTTCATCGCAAAGAAGGACAACAATGTCGCTTGGCTGAATAGCACTGGAAGCGTCTACGAAGCCGGAGTTTCCATTTCGGAGGAAGAAGCCGCGACCTTTGTCAAAGCGATAGACTGTTATCTGCTCGGTTCCCGCACCTATGAACACGCGCTTGAACTGGGCTGGCCCTATGGAGATACTCCGGCCGTAGTGGTGACCGGTAGAGAATGGCCGCCGGCGAGGAAGAGCGTCGAGTTCTATTCGGGCGATCTCAAGACGTTAGTTGACGTGAAGCTCGCGCCTCGATATCGAAACATCTGGCTCGTGGGCGGGGCCATGTTGTGCCAGCGCTTTCTCGAACTGGGCTTGGTGGACGAAATCAAGCTAACGATAGCGCCTGTCCTGCTGGGTGAAGGACTCCGGCTTTTCGGTGGTTCCCTGACGGAGGAGAAGTGGAATTTGAAGAACGTGGCCGCTTACAAGAACGGCTTTGTTGAGTTATCGTACTCCGCCCCTACCGCGTGAAGCCTTTGCGTGCGTGCCCCACTCAAGCCTGTGTCTGGGAGGGAGTACCGCATGAAATTGGGATTCATCGGAACTGGCGAGATTACCTCGGCAATCGTCACAGGGTTGAGTTCATCAACCGCTGAATATAGCTCGATTCGA
The DNA here is from genome assembly GCA_035262885.1 of Candidatus Acidiferrum sp. Taxonomy (GTDB): domain Bacteria; phylum Acidobacteriota; class Terriglobia; order Acidiferrales; family UBA7541; genus Acidiferrum. Next base: position 28,788 of record DATFRZ010000051.1, on the reverse strand, counting down.
GTGTCGCCTCGCAATCGTGAAACGGCCACGGAACTGGCCAATCGCTTTGCGGCCGTGTCGAAAGCTTCGTCGAATCAGGACGTTCTGGACTCATCCGAGGTGGTCGTACTTGCGGTTAGGCCCTCAATTGCCCCAGGTGTAATTTCAGAACTGCACTTCAGGCCCGACCAGTGCGTCATCAGCTTGGTCTCAGGACTATCCTTGCGGAGGTTGTCCGAACTGGTCGGGCCCGCGACCCGCATCATTCGAGCGGTTCCGCTCCCGTCCACTGCAAGAAGGGCCGGGCCTACGGGGATATGTCCACCAGATCAGCTCGCAAGCGATCTCTTCGCCAGCATCGGAACCGTTTTTCAAGTTGATACTGAGCAGGAATTCGAGGCGATGTGCGCCGCAACGGCAACGATCGCGTCCGTCTACGCTTTCATGGAGAAGATTGCCTCTTGGCTAGCGGAGAACGGCATTCCAGATCAAAGAGCCCGTGAGTACGTCGCGCGAATGATTTGCGGGCTGTCCTGTCTGGCGGCGGATGCACCAGATCGAAGTTTTCAATCTTTGGTGAAGGCACATGCAACTGCTGGAGGAATCAACGAACAGTTTCTCAAGCAGGTTGCCGACTCCGGCTTGTTGGACGGAATTTCCGATGGCCTCAGGGCGGTGATGAAGCGGATCAGCAGAACCTGAAGCGCGAGCTCCGCTTGGGGCGGTTGCAAGTTACGCTGAGCGGAGCCAAAATAGCTGCGGGAGTTAGAGTTGAACATGAAAAGGTCCACTGGCTCTACCTTCATCGACGAGAGACTCAGGGAGCTTGGCGACTGGCGCGGGAAGACGCTCGCGAAAGTGCGCGAAACCATACACGAGGCAGACCCCGAAATCCTCGAAGAGCGCAAGTGGGTCAAGCCGACATCGCCGGGGACTCCGGTCTTCTCCCACGCCGGCATCGTCTGCACGGGAGAGACGCACAAGAACGTCGTCAAGATGACATTTGCCAGGGGAGCTGCGTTGAAGGACCCTTCCGGCCTATTCAACTCCAGCCTCGACGGGAATGTCCGGCGCGCCATCGACATTCACGAAGGCGAAGAGATCAATGAGGCGGCCTTGAAGGATCTCATTCACGCTGCCGTGGCGCTCAATCTCCAACTCAAGGGCCAGAGCAAGCTCAAGCCAAAAACGAAGAGCAAACCGAAGCCCCTGCGAGCGAGCCGCAAGCGAGCCGGCTAGCTTCCTCGGCGTGGGCCTCGAAGGCATCGTGAACGCGCGGCCGTATCTCCTCCGTCCAGCGAATAAGCAAGCTACTTCGTCTTGCGGGTGAAGTGGAAGATCATGGGAGTGTCTTTGTCGCCTTCGCGCCAGGTCCAGGTTTCGGTGATGTGATTTTCGTCTTCAAAGCGCAGGACGAGATGGTGCTGGTGGCCGGTCACCGGGGATTTCAAATTTCCCGCGCCCTGGTAGTCGAAACTGAGTTCCTTGACGTCGTCCGAGGACGGCACGACGCGCATGCGCGGCTGATTGTTGGTGGGGCAATAGTGCACGAGCGCGATGCCGTCGCGATCCATGCTGTAAAGTGTGACCATTTCCTCCATGCCCGAAGGTTCGAGTTTCTCCATGAGCGCCGTTCCTGAAGCCAACACCTCGAAACTTGTTTTCGCGGCCATGCCGTGAGCATCCTTGCCTTCCCACTGACCGGCGAGGGATTGCAGCTTTTTGAAAGCAGATTCTGCTCGCGTTCCCGCAAGGAGCGGGACGGTCAGGACAGTCAGCAGGACGAAAGACAAACATAGCGGCACAAATCTACGCCAGGTCATGGCAAGCCTCCCAACGGAATCCGTCCCCCAGTTAAGGAAAAGAATTGGCACCCGCACCGACCCTCTGGTTTTTTCGACGGAGAGGAGGCAGGAAACGATAGCAAGCCGGGCAACGGCAGGGGTCTAGAGCCCCGGCGCTACAAGTACAGGTGGCATGCCGAAGTTGCTGTTTCAAAGCCGAGATTCCGAGTCGGTGCAGCCGTTTCATGGTTACGTGCCGGCTCTGAAATCAAACGGGATCCCTGCGCTGTCAGCGGGAGGCTGACTCGGGAGGACCGCGGCGGAAAGGGCGCCAAAAGGGATCGGCCGGAGGCCTAGGAGGAGCGGGAATCAGGAGTTGCGCTGCGCACTCGAGGCGGCGGCAACCTCAATGATGGGATTGGGCAAGGTGCGCATGGTGCGCACAAAGACTTCGACGATCGAGCCGTCGAACTGTGCGTTGGCGCAGCGTTCCAGTTCGGAGAGCGCGTCGGGAGCGCTGCGGGCCTTCTTGTAAGTGCGGTCGCTGGTAATGGTGTCGTAGGCGTCGGCAATGGCAATGATGCGCGCGCCAAGCGGAATGGTTTCACCGGAGAGCGCGTCCGGGTAACCCGAGCCGTCGAAAAACTCGTGGTGATGCAGTACCATTTCGCGAATGCTCGCAAGCGGCGTTAGCGGATCGAGAATCTTCGCGCCAAAACTGACGTGCGATTTCATCGTTTCCCACTCTTCCGGATTGAGCGGACCGCTCTTGTTGAGAATATTTTCAGGAATTCCCACTTTGCCGATGTCGTGAAGGACGGCGCCGAGGCGAATCTCTTCGACTTCCGCGTCGTTCATGCCCATAGCTTCGGCGATCAAGGCAGCGTAAGCAGCGACTTTTTGCGAATGGCCCTGGGTGTAGTGATCCTTGGCGTCAATCGCGTAGGCCAGCGAAGTGACGGTGTCCAGGACCGCCTGCGGGAGCGCATGCCGGCCCTCGGACTGAGAGGCCAGGGATTTGCTGTCCGGTTCGGTGGCGCTGAGCGATTCCGTGAATTGGCGCAACCGCTGGTAGATTTCTTCGAATGCTTCGGGACCGGTCGAAAACAGACGTTTGAGCGTGACACCCAGATATGCTTCGAGGACGTCGCGCTTCCACTTTTTCGCTTCGTTGGGATCGAAGTGATCGGCGGTGGAAACGGCGTTGCCACCCTGATGCTTCGAAAGATACATCGAAGCGTCGGCGACTTGAATGAGTTCTTGCGGCGACGAGCCGTGCAGCGGGTAGCAGGCAATACCGAAGCTGGCGCTGATGTTTTTCTCGCGCAGCAAAGGATCAGCGGAAACCCAACCTCGCAGCTTGCTGGCAAGCTGGCGGGCGTGCTCCATGGTGGTTTCCGGCATCAGGATTACAAATTCATCGCCGCCGTAGCGCGCGACGACGTCGGAGCGGCGGCAATTCGTTTCGAGAATTTGCCCAACGCGCTGGAGAACGAGGTCGCCCTCGAGGTGGCCGTAAAAGTCGTTCACGAATTTGAAGCGGTCCAAGTCCATGAGAACCAGCGCGAAGGAGCGGCCCGCACGCGTGGAGCGTTTCCATTCGGAGGAAAGAGCTTCCATGAAGAAGCGATGCGTTTTGACGCCGGTGAGGCCGTCGGTGATGGCCTGCTCCTGCGCTTTCTGGAAAGAGAGCGCGTTGTGCAGCGCGCCGGCGATGAGGTCGGCGAGCGTACGAAGCAGCAGGACTTCTTCCTCAGAAAAGTCCACGGGCGTGGAGGACTCGATGTACAGGATGCCATGAAGCTGTTCGGCGTAAAAAACCGGCAAGGCAATCGCGGCCACGGAATCCTGCAAGAGCGGCTTCAGAGCATGGTCCGCAGATGAGCCGGCGCGGAAAATCGCCATTTGCCCGTTGCGAGCGACGTGCCCGATGAGGCCGGTGCCCAGAGGAATGCGCTGGCCAAGCGTGCCGCGGCGAGTTCCCGCTTCCGCTTGAACCACAATTTCGCGCGTGGCGTAGTCTAGCGAGCCGATGCCGATGTGGTCGTAAGTGAGGCCGGCTTCCAGCTGCTCAGTGATTTTTGCGAGCATCTCGTCGGGATTCAGAGTAGCGATGGCGTTGCGCGAAATGGTGTTGAGCAAGGAAAGGTGGCGCGCCTTGGTGCGCTCTTCATGGAAAAGCCGGGCATTTTCGATGGCGATACTGGCTTCACTTGCAAGCACTCGGAGCAGTTCGAGATGGCCTTCGTCGAAGGAGCGTTCGTTATCGGAGAAAACAGCCATGGCGCCGATGGCGTGATCGTAAGCCACCAGGGGAACGCCGCAGAAACAGCCACCCTTGCGGATCGGCTCGACGCCAAGCTTTTTGACTTCATTGACATAGTTCTCGCGGATCAAGACCGGCTGCCGCGTTCGAATGAGGTACTCGGTGAGGTGGTTTCCGGCCGGACGCGTGCGCCGGGGGACGCGATTGCCGCCGAGGATTTCCAGATCAAAGCGAAGTTCGTCGCGCAACGGATCAAGCTCGGCGATGTAGAAATTTTCGACGTCGAAGAGGCGGCGCAGTTCTTCCCAGACTTTCTTGGTGAGCTCTTCCTTTTGCAGCGTGGAGCTGAGGACGCGGCCGATTTCGTTGAGCACGTGCAATTCTTCGGAGCGGCGCGACGTTTGCTGAATTAAGTAGCTGTTCTCGACGGCCATGCCAATCTGGTGGCCGAGAGCGAGCAGAAGACGCAGCTCGGCGGAAGTAAAGCGGCGGTTGTCTGGAGTGCCGAGGAGGAGAACGCCAAAAGCATGTTCCTTGGCTTGAAGGCTGATGGCCACCACGCTGCGCAGTCCCTGAGCGAGAGCCAGTTCGCGGAAGCGGCGGATGGATTTTTCCTTGTCGAGAGCGGCGAGCGAATCGTCGCGAAGGTCGCGGAAGCCGAGCAGGCCGCCGAGGCGGGCGACCAAGCTGACGAGGTAGTCGTCGAGACTCTCGTTTTGCGTGGCGCGGCAGAATTCGTCGGACAACCCAACGGCCACAACGGAAGTTGGCCCTTGCGGATCGCCATGGTGGAGGAAGAGCGCTCCGGCGGGAAGGCGCACAACGCCGAGGACACGGTCCAAAGCCTGCGAGAGCATGCGTTGAATTTCGCCGCCGACAAAACTCGAAGTGGCCAAGTTGAGGTTGGAGAGTGCCAGCATGTTGCGCTCGATGCGGCGCTTTTCCTCTTCGTAGAGTGCCATGACCATGAGCATGGCGACAAAAGCGCAAGGAGCGGTGGCGACCACGCTCAGGGTTTGGCCCTGAAGTTCGGGAGTGGCTTTCAGATAATGCAGCGAGAGCCAGAGAATTCCCCAGGAAGCAAAAGAGAGGCCGAGAAGACGGTCGGCAAGCGTCTCCTGGCGGCGGCTCTCCTGCCAGAAGATCACCGAAACGCCGATGTAGAGAAGCGAAGCCGGGATAACCGCAGAGATCGAGAATTTATTTGTGGCGTTGGCGGCGGCCCAGATTCCAATGAGCATTACGACCAGAAGGGCGGGAATCTTCCAGGTCTTGCGCTGCGAATAAACTTGCGCGCCGAGAAAAAAGAGAGCGCCAGAAACTCCAAAAAGCCAATGGCTTACCGCATTCTCAAGAGAGCTGAGGGTGCTTTCTGGCGCGAGGGCAGGGGCAACGTAGTGAATTCCGAAGACGAACCAGGCGATGGTCCAAAGCAGCAAATAGCTCTGTCGCTTGAGGCTGTAGATGTAGGCAAAGAAGCCCGCCACAAGAAGGGTTGCGGTCAAGAGCGCCAAGGAAATGAAACCTTGCTGTATCAACACGACAATCAATTCTCCGCCCCAAAAAAAGGGTGGTCGTGCGCTCATACCAAGGCGCAGAATTCCTTAGTGTTGTGACCTACGAACATGCCCCGATCAGTCACACAAAGAGGCACTAGTGCGGCCACGCAGAAAAGCCGCGCCAGACACAAAACAAGGTACAGAGATTATGGAATAGGAATTTTTCAGGAAGCAAGCGTACCGGCGTACTGGTTGCGAAAAAGACATCGGCGGAGGTAACCGGTTCAATACAAAGGAGCTTAGGGGGAGTTGTACATTTTGGAAATATAGCATGAGTCCGCAAGATCCTTTGCCTTGTTTGCGGCTCAAAATTCGCGGTTTTTAGCGCCGCAGCTATTTGTGAGGCTCGACGATTTGCACGTGATGGTGGTCGAGGAGGTTGCCGGTAGAGTGATCGAGTTGCGCTACGGCCAACTGGAAACCAACTTGAGATTGGATGAGACTCAGCTCCGCCTGCGCAAGTTGGTTTTGGGCGTCGAGCACGAAAAAGACGGTCTCGGCGCCAAGCTCGTATTTGCGCTCGTCGGCACGGAGCGTCTCTCGAGCCAGATCCTCGGCGACTTTGGCGGCTTCCATGGAGAGTTTGGATTGTTCGAGAGCGTGAACGGCATTGGTTACTTCCAGCGTGACGCTCTGATTGGTGCGGCGTTCCTGATATTGGTCGCGGCTGCGACCCACCAGAGCATCGGCAAGATTGGCTTGGGCCGAGTGCCGCCGCACAGGGAGATTGAGCGAAAGCGAGGCGCCGTAGGTCGGGTATGTAAAGTGGAAAGTCTGGCTTAGGCTACCCGTCAATCCTATGTCCATAGGCGGAGGCGCTGAGCTATTAAGGCCGTTTCCCCAATAAAATCCTGAAAGTTCGAGGTCTGGTTTCAAGTTATTGTGCGCAAGGCGAATATTGAATTCATCGCTGGCAAGCTGTTCCCGGGCGGCCTCGAACTCAGGGCGATTTGCGAGCGCGCGGGCGAGAGCGGTGGCGATGTCGACGCTTGGTAACTCTCCTGTGGGCGCCGGTTGATCGGTAAGCTCCAGATCCAAGGCACGAAAGTTCGGGTCGAGGTCCGCTCCAATGTCCCGCCGAAAGACGTCCGCGGCTTGCTTGAGCGCGTACTCGGCCTGAATGACGACAAGGCGCCGCGTAGCGACCTGCGACTCTGAGCGATAGATGTCCAAGGGCGGCAGCGCGCCGAGGCTCAGGGCCTTTTTGTCGTGTTCATAACTCTTTTGAGCCTCCTCGAGTGACTTGCGCTGCACGTCGAGGTTTTCCCGGGCGAGAACCACGCTCCAATAATCGCCCACAACCTGGAGAATGATGCCGTTGACTTGGGCGGTGAACGTAGCACGCGACTGCTTGAGGTTGCTTTGCGCGATGAGAATCGGTGCGCGATTGGGAAAAAGTCCAAAGTTGCGAAGCAGCGCCTGCGTAACTGTGAACTGGAGAGTGGTGGAAAGAGATGGATTCACAGTGCTAAAGGAACTGTTCGAGGAGAATTTGCTGGCGTTGAAGTTGGTCTGAAAACTCGTTCCGGTTGGGAACAATTCTTGATAGCCCATCTGAGTGTTCTGCGTCAGATTGTTAACAATCGGAGCGCCCTGGAGCTGGGAAGTAGGCAACGATTCCGTCCTGGTGTCGGAGAAGCTCGCAGTCGCCAGGGGATCAAAAGGCGAGTGCGCGCGGCCAAGGCTGTTCAGCGCGAAGTCAATCTGCGAGCGATCAATGTGGATGTCCGTATTGTTCGCGAGCGCGAGGCGAATGCCGTCGTCGAGCGTGAGAACGAGCTTGCCGTTGGCGACGTGAGCTTCCAGACCCTGGGGCGCGGGCAGAGGCGCCCCGGCTCTTTGGCGGGTACCGAAGCCTAGAGGTGTCTTGAGCCGCGGATTGGATTGCGCGTGCGTGAGACCAAGGCTTACAAAAACAAAGAACGCTGCACATAGACAAGGAAATAGGCGTTGCAAGAGAGCACCCCTAGAAGATTTATTTCGAACTGGAAACCTTATTCGTAGCGAATTGCTTCCACAGGATCGAGCCGTGCCGCTTTCATGGCCGGGTAAGTGCCAAAGATCAAGCCCACCGAAATGGAAACCAAAAAGGCCAGGAGGATGGAGCTGATGGTGACGATGGTAGACCATCCGGCCATCCAGGCAATCAACTTGGACATCGCAAAGCCCGTGACGACTCCCAAGAAACCGCCGGCAAAAGAAATCAGCACCGCTTCGATGACAAACTGGCGAACGATGTCCGACCGTCGCGCGCCGATGGCCCGTCGCACGCCGATTTCTCGCGTGCGTTCGAGGATGGCGGCCAGCATGATGTTCATGATGCCGATTCCGCCAACAAGCAGGGAAATAGAAGCAATGGCTACCATGACGGTGTTGAAGAGCTGCTCAGTGCGCTTCTGCTGGGCCAGGAGTTCGGCGGGCACGATGACGCTGAAGTCACCGGCATTGTGATGCGAGGAATTGAGGATGCCGCGTACGACTTCCGCGTCGGTGCTGCTCGTATCAGTGGAGGCGAGATGCAGGTACATGCTGTCGATTTCGTCCTTCAACCAGCTTTGCGAATCTTCGAGACGATAGCGGACAGAATTCAGCGGCGCGTAAATCAGGTTATTCATATCCTCCGTACGTACACCGCCCACATCGCTCTGTGGAGCCATTTGCGGGGCCACGATGCCGATGACGTGGCACCACTGGTCGTTTAACTTGACGTACTCGCCGACGGCCTCGGCGGCTCCGAACAAGCTGTCTTTAGCGGCGGCCCCGAGGACGCAGACGGGCGCAGCCGCGCCATTGTCTGCTTCATCGAAGAAGCGCCCCTCCGTAACGCGCAGATGGCCGATTTCCAGATAGCTTGGTTCGACGCCATAAACGACGGGAGCGTCCTGCTGCGGTTTCGGCAGAAATTTCGCCGGAGTAAAGCGTTTGCGCGGAGTACCGCTCTGAATATCGCTCACGTTCTGGCGAATGACCTGGTAATCGGCCAGGGTGAGGCCCGGAGAATCTTTCCTCACTTTCTGCAGCTCCTGATAATTGTGAGCTTCTTTCGCTTCTACAATGACGTTACGCACTCCCATCTGTTCGATAAAGGCCATCACCTTTTGCTGCGCGCCGGCTCCGATAGAAAGCATGGCTACAACCGCGGCAACCCCAAAGATCATTCCGAGCATGGTCAGCAGAGAACGCAGTTTGTGACTGGCAAGGTTTTGGAGCCCGAAGGCCAGATCTGGGATCCATTGCGCCAGAGATCTTGGTTCAGCCAGGGAAGGGGTATTCATCGTGGCGGTAACCGCCTCATTTCATTTCGCACCCTGGCCCAGTGAAGGACCCGAGGTGGTTTCCTTGGCTTTTTCGGAGCCACGCGCCTCCGGATTAACCAGGGCCACAACCGCGCCCGGCTGAACGCCTTCGATGACGGCCCGCCCCTCGCTCAGTGCGCGTAGCTTGACTTGCTGCTCCTCGAAGCCGCGGTTGCGTTTGCAATAGACAATCTTCTTGCCTTCGCGATCAAACACCGCTTCGCTGGGTATTGATACGGCCTGCGAAAGTTGTTCGCCGCGAATCACCAAGCGCGCAGCAAACCCGGGGCGGAGCCGCGGATCAGGCTTGTCGAGAAGAACTGTAACGTCGAATTTATGCTTGGCGTTGTCATCCCAGAACTCGTGCGACGTGGCGCCGCCGACGGTTTCCACTTTTCCAGTAAACCTGTCATTGGGCAGCGCGTAAACCTGAAGGTCTACGGGCTGACCTGCTTTGAGATTGCTGTGATCTGTTTCCCCCACTTGCGCGTAAACCTCCAAGTGCGAGACATCAATCACTTCCGCGATGGAACTACCCGGATTCACCTGGTCACCCACGTGATAATCAGGAAGGGTCATGCCTTCAAAGAAAAACCCCCCCGTGGCGTCGCGGTTGCCGTGGATGACGACGAGTCCGTCGATGGGGGCGGTAATCCTCATCTTCTTGATATTGTCTTCGGCTTGAGTCATGGCAAGACGCGCTTTGTTGCGTTTTTCCTCGCTGATCGCCAGCGCGGCTTTGTTGGAAGCGCTGTGCGAGCGAACATCCTGCTCCAGTTGGGCCAGCGCACGTTTCGCCTCTTCCAGTGCGAGATTATTTTTCTGTGCGTCGATTTTGCTCACCAATTCGTTCTTGCTGACCTCCAACTCCGCTTGGCGTACCTTGTACTTGGCTTTCAGCAAGGCAGTTTGGTCTTCGGCAACTTGTACGGCGGCGTCGGCCTTGGCCTTGACGATTTCCTGCTCCGCTTGTTGGAGATCGCTGCGGTTCTGGGCCAGCTTGTATTCCTGCTCGCTGGGGTCAAATTCGAGGACCACATCACCGTTGCGAACCGGGGCCCCGAAACGCGCAAGTTTGATGATTTGCAGTGTTCCGCCGGCAATGGGAGGAGCCGCAATCACTCTCGATTGCTTGGTTCGCAAAGCGCCCGTGGTGAGGATTTTTAGTTGAACGTCGGCTTCTTTCACCATGGCGGTAGGGACATCCACTTCGCCTGCCAACGCACTGGCCTGGCGGCAGGCGACGCTGCCGCTCGCGAAAGCCAGCAGCGTCAGAAAAGTCCCGGTTTGCTTGATGCTTTGCTTCATCGTGACTTCTAACGCGGCAGCGTCGGATCCTTCAAGGCTACTCGTTCTCCCGGGCGGAGCCCTCTTGCCAGCAAAACTTCCTCCGTGTTTCGTCGCGAAACTTCAACGGGAGTTTCTTCAAATTTGGATCCCCGCTGCACGTAAGCCACCGCTCGGCCGCTTTTGCGAAACACCGCACCAGCGGGGATAACGATTCCCTCCGGAATCCTGGCAACCGCGACCCGCACAGTCGCGCCCATTCCAGGTGTGAGACGTGGGTCGCTCTCGGAAAGAGCTACGTCCACGGAGAAGTTGTGAGGAACGGGCCAGCCTCCGTTGAAATCCAAACTCGCAGTGGGACTGATGGCTTCGACGCGCGCCAGCAGGCTACGGTCGGGAACTGCATCCACGTGCACTTCCGCAGTCTGATCCACTTTCAATTGGCCGCGTTCCGCCTCCTCGACGCGCGCGGAGATCTTCAGGGAACTGGGGTCCGGCAGCTCCGCGATCGCAGCACCGGGCCACGCACGGTCCCCAGTCTTGAACGGCGTTGGTCCGCCTTGTGGCTGCCAGTGATTTTGTAGCGCCACGACGCCGTCCAGCGGAGCGCGCAGCGTGAGGGACTCCAGGCTTGTTTCGTCCTGGTGCACTTGAAACTCAGCTTGCTTCAGCTTTTCCTTCTTGCTCGCCAAATCTGCGGCGGCGGATGCGCGGTCCGCCTTGAGCTTGGCTTCGGCGGCCTTTAGAGTCTCTTCTGCATCGACGACTTTAAGCTTGGCTTGTTGGCCCTCGATCTCAGAAAGAATCTCCGCCTTGCTGGCGTCCATCCGCGCTTTCTCCGCGTCATACTTCGCGTTCATGACGTCGGTCAGATCCTGCTCTTCTTTCAGGCGTGCCGCCGCCTGAGATTGATTGATCTCCGCTTCCGCCGACTTGACGGCGGACTTATCCTGCGCGAGCTTCTGCTGCACCGTCGTGGCATCAAATTGAACGAGCACGTCCCCTTTTTTGACTTTCGCAGCGTTTGCCACAAGACTGACGATCTGCAAATCGCCGGCGCTGTAGGGCCCGGCGATGATCTTCGACCGGAGGGCTTTGACCTCGCCTTTGATTTCGAGTGTGTCCACAAAATCCTTGCGCTGCACCTCAGCGGTTGCAATGGTGGACGTTGAGCTGACCAGCCGAAAAGCGCCAAAGCCAAGACCGCTCAGAAACAGAAGGGCAGCTCCAGCGGCGGCCTTGCGCCACGGTTTCCAGGACCGGAGTCCGCGAATCATGGCCGTTCTCCCTGGGGAGTTTCTTCCGGAGGACTGCGGCGAATCGTGTCGCCCTCATGGAGGCCTGACAGGATCACGACTTCCGTGTCGTTGCGCGGGCCGGTCCTCACAGAACGCTTCTCAAAGGAGCCGGAGTTTTCCGCCCAGACAAAGGGTTGATTCCCCGAATCAAATTGAACGCTCTGCCAGGGAACGACAAGCACGTTTTCCTCGGAACCCAGATCGAGGTCCAGCGCCGCGGAAAGGTCCGGCAGGAGTTTCGGATCAGTGCCTTGCACGGAGAAGCGAGCCGCGAATACGCGGACCGTTTCGCTGAACTGTCCGTTGTGGCCCAGCGGGGAGATATCCTCCAATGTCGCGCCAAGCTCAATGCCTGGATAAGCATCGAGGTGCATTTTCGCCCGCAGCCCCGGTCGGACTTTCAGCAGGTCCACCTGATTGAGCTCGACGCGTACTTCCATCTGGGAAGGATCCACCACGGCCATAAACGGCAACCCGAGCCGTACCTGATCTCCCTGCTAGACCGTGCCCATACGTCCACCGAGCCAGATCGTGTTGTAGACGACAACGCCGGCCATGGGGGAGTGCACGATCATTTTGGAAGCGTTGCTTTGGGCGTAGCGCATGGCTTCCATGGCGCGGTCGCGCTGAATCTCGAGAATGCGAATGCCGGCGGTTGCCGCGGCGCGCTTCAATTGATACGTTTCTTTTAGCTGCTTCAAGGTGGCTTGCGCTTCGTCCACGGCTTCCTGATTTTTCTCCGCGTCAATACGCGAGACAATTTCGTTGCGCTTCATCTCCAGTTGCGCGCGCTTCAATTCGTCTTCCGCCTGCTGCAGGCCGGTATCGTCTTTGGCGCGGGCGATGTCTTCTTCAGCCTGCTTTTGGGCCACCTGGCCCACCAAGTTGTCGTAGGTGGCTTTTTTATCGAGATAGTCCTTGGTCTGGGCCTGCGCGTCGAATTCCACGAGCACATCGTTTTTTTTCACCGGCGCTCCGGCCGGAGCCAGTTTCGTGATGACCATGGAGCCGACGGAGGCTCCTTCGAGCCGCGGAGCCAGAACCGCGAACGAGTGTGCCGCTATGGTGGTGCCGTTTAGCCGAAGGGTCTGCGAGAACTTCTTTTTTTCCACGCGATAGATGGATTCACTGGGGCTGGCGGACGCCTGCGCGCGGCCCAGATGGACGAAAAGGCGAGGGAGAAGAACAAGAATGAGGAGGGCGAGAGCGCCCAGGAGAAGGAGCCTTGGCTTCCTGCTGAGAATGGATGCGGCGCGCATAACCTCAGGCACCCCTGAGAAGCCGGGAAGATACGCCCTCCAGGGCGATTGGAATTCAGGGCCGGAGAAATGGTTGTTTCGGCGAAGCGTTTTTTAGCCTTAGGCCGATTCTTCCGGAACGTCCAATCTATCTCGCAACCAAAGACCCAGGTATCCATGGAATACCCTATTCGGGCCGTTCCCCGACCGGCTGGCTCTCTATTAGACGCCACGAACAGGCCTTTGTCCTGCGCGAAATGCGTCTTGGTGAAAGAAAAGCTTGCTGACCATAATCAGACCCGAGCCTGGAAGTCCGGAGTCAGCCGTCGAGGAATAAGACGTAATTCGGAGCAGGAAGCGTTACAAGAGTAGAATGCCACCCAAGATACCGGCAATAGATCGTGGGGCGCAACTCGACACCCAATTACTGGTTCTAGAACTGGGATGGAAGCGTATGATAAAGTTTCTGGCGAAGTTTTTTCGAGGCGTGCACCTCATTTTGGGAGTATCCGCGCCGCCTGAAGGCCAGAACGAACGCACCTTTGTTTTGATTTGGCTCGGGATTCTGGCTTTCCTCATAGCTTTTGGCGTGGCGCTGACTTATTTTCTGCCGCTCTTGTATTTTAAGCGATAAAACAATTCAGCAAGCCGCGCGTTATTCGCGTACTACGCCTCAGGATTCCTGTTCTGATGGGAGGGATTGCAGAAGGGGGGCAGCCTTCTGAGCCCGGCACCTGCAACCCCCCCGAAAGCGCCAAACAGGGCGCCAGGCAAGACCATCATTAAAGGCAGGCCGACGACTTCCTCAAATCCGCCGCTGGCACGAATGCCGTCCATTATCTGCGGGCTGTGCCAAATGGCAAGGATGATCGCCGTACCTGCGATACTGGTGATCGCGGCGATGCCGGCCGACAGAGACCCCGCGATGGGGCCGCTGGCAAACGAGGTCGACCGCCACGCTGCCCAAAAGCCCGCGGCCACTAAAGTGGTGATACCCATTGCTGTTGAAACCGTACTTCGAAAATGAAAATCCGCCGGCGGCAGGAACCAATCCAGGGCTGTCCTGATAAGAAATTGCGCGCTAAACAGTGCGGCAAAAAGCCGAGTGCCCGGCGACACGAATGTGAATACCTGCGAGACATACCATAAATCCGCGCGAAGCTGTCCGCGGCCGGGATAGACACTGTCGCGGTACTGTTCCAAAAGATCGCCCGAGGCGCTTTCAAAATCGTCCGGCTTGAGAAATAACCGAAGCAGCGCTTCGGCCCATCGAGGTGGGTTTGCCGTCATGCTCATACATATCCCTTCAGGGGCCAGCGAAGGCCGTGCCAAAGACTTTCGGCGGTTGCCCGCGCGTTATTGAGCGCACGCACTCCTTTTGCTTGCACCTTGTAAAAACGCCGCGCACGTCCGCCGCGCATCGGAGTCCCGGTTCCCAGACGCGAGGCCACCAGGCCTTTCTTTGCCAGCCGCTCCAGAGTTGCGTGGACGGCGCCCGCGGCGACATCGCGATCCAGCCGTTCCTGGACCTCCCTTAGGATGGCACGGCCGTATGCGTCTTCGCCGAGGCGAAGAATGGAGAGCAATACGGCTTGTTCAAAAGCGCCCAGGGAATCTGCCATGGCACCGACTACATTGTAGGCTTCGGGCTTTCGTTGTCAAGACTTTCTTGAAGGGATCAGTTGCGCGAGGGAAGAGAGCGTTTTCGGGCCGATGATCGGCAACCAGAAAATTGACTTATTCTCACAAACTTGCCTCGTTGGACGGAATCCGGCGCTTTCGCTACACTGAACGACTGACTCTGCAGAGAAAGACGCGCTGGACGCGCCGCGAGATGCACCGGAAATGACCGAAACTAGCCAAAAGAGAGAGCGCGTACGAGTCCGTTTTGCTCCTTCTCCCACAGGTTATCTACACGTGGGTGGGGCTCGCACCGCGTTATTCAACTGGCTCTTCGCACGGCGTCATGGCGGGGTGATGATTCTGCGTATTGAGGATACCGACGCCGAGCGCAACAAGCCCGAGCTGGTGCAAGGGATCATCGAGGGCCTGAAATGGCTGGGCGTGGACTGGGACGAAGGGCCTTTCTACCAGTCGCAAAGAAGCGAACTCTATCGCGCGGCGGCCAAGAAGTGCGTGGCGAGCGGCAGCGCGTTTCTCTGCTACTGTGCGGCGGACAAATACGCCGGAGGCGATTACGCCGAGCCAGATCAGCCGGGCCAGGATGAGGAGCCAAAGGGTGGCGGGCCGCGGCGCGTCACGCGCTGCTCCTGCCGCGATGGGAAACCTTCGACGCCAGGAGCAAAGCCGGCGATTCGCTTCAAAGTCCCACTCGGTGGAACGACCAAATTTGCGGACGCGGTCTTCGGCGAGCGCGAGTTTTCGAACAATGAAATCGAGGATTTCGTCTTGCTGCGTTCTGGCAAGGGCGGCGAGGAATTCGGGCAATCCATGTACCAGCTTGGCGTCGTGGTGGACGACATTGACATGCGCGTCACACACGTGATTCGCGGCGCTGATCACATCTCGAACACGCCGAAGCAAGTGCTGTTGTACTGGGCGCTTGGCGCGCCCCCGCCGGTTTTCGCGCACGTGCCGTTGATTCTGGGCGCGGACAAGTCGCGCCTTTCGAAACGCCACGGCGCCACCGATGTGAACATGTACCGCGCCGACGGGTTCTTGCCGGAAGCGTTTCGCAATTTCCTGGCATTGCTCGGCTGGTCTCCCGGCGGCGACGAGGAGTTCCTGCGGACGAAGGATTTGATTGAAAGGTTTTCGCTCGAAGGTGTGAGCCGCACCAACGCGGTCTTCGACCGGCCAAAACTCGAATGGTTCAATACCCAGTATTTGCAGCGGCTTCCTATCGAGGATTTGCTGCCGGAAGTCGAGAACGAGCTAAAACGAGGCGGCTTGTGGAGGCCGGAATGGGCTAAAGGCGCGAAGCCGGGATCGGACGGGCGCGATCACGCGTGGTTCTCACGGACGGTAGACTTGCTGCGTCCGCGCATTCGCTTGCTCCCGGACTTTTCCACCTGGTCGCGCGCTTTTTTCAGCGATGAATTCACTCGCGATCCCGCGGCCAAGGAAAAATTCTGGAAAGATCCCAAAGTTCCAGGGCTTCTCTCCAAGCTCGCGGACGCTCTGGGAAGTCTCACGGAGTGGAACCACGACGCTTGCGATAACGCCACGCGCGCCGTTGCCGAAGCGGGTGGCGTGAAGGCCGGATTGCTCATCAACGCCACGCGCGTGGCCATCGTCGGCCAGGCTGTCGCGCCGCCGCTCTTTGAGACCATGGTCGTTCTCGGACAGCAGCGCGTGGTTCGCCGGCTTCACGATGCCGTGGCTGGCTCCGCCAAAGCGTGACCGAAAAGAAGCGGGGCAAATGTGCCCCGCTCCTCATTTCTGATGGTCTAGGCGATCAAGCGCGCCTTAGTAGCGATACGGATGAGAATGACGCCACTCCCAATACTTGCGCTGCTCGCGGTCGTTGAGGTCCGTCCACTCACGATACGGCTTTCTGCACTCGGCCCAATACTCCTCGTACGCGCGGGTTTCGCCGGGGTTCCAAACGTGATAGTCGTGGTATTGCGTGTCATAGTACCGCACGCGAGCCGCGCAACCGGTGCCGATGACAGGCAAGATCATTGCAGCGGCAAGCAAGAGCGGTTTCGCTAATCGTGGTATTCGCTGCATTTGCAATGCTCCTTTTTTTCTCGAGCCCCTGAACGGGACTGGGCTTCGACTGGGCAACTGCAACGCACGTTCCCGGCTCGTCTTCTTCACAGTAAATTAAACCCGAAAACGATACAAAAGATGCAAAGCTAGCTAGCCGTCTCAGATTTGCCTCGACGAAGTACTAGGAAGCCCGTGCATGTGCCAGAGGACATTCTTGAGGTGCAAGTGAGTGCTCGACGCTGTTGCGTTGCGGTGAACAGACTCTTACTGCGGAGAGAAAAGCTCCTGGTGGGCAGGCTTGGCAGCTGAGGCAGAAGCAGCAATGTTGACGACAGCTTCGAGAGGGAGTGTTGTTGGTGGCAGGCAGAGTTCGGTGCTGCAGGCCTGATAGCGCAGCTTCAGCGGGAGGTGTTGCTCGCCAAGCGGAGCCGTTGCGAGCGCGTTGACGGGCAGAAGAAGGATGACTTTTCCCTGATAGACATTCAGGGGCTTTTTGGAGAACGTGAAGGTTTCGAGTTTTCCTTTGGGATAAACCACTTCTCCGACAGTGAAGCCTGAAGGTAGCTGGGCCTTGAGGTCGGTAGCGATGAGATACTCTTCCGACTTTTCCCGCGCGTTGACGTGAAAGCCTGGGCGGATGTTCATGACCACCGCAATTTGCAACGAGCCGCCGCGCCCGGCAGGCGCCATCGAGGCATAAACTTCCGGCTTCACTACGTCCTTGCCGGAAGGCACTTGCGAATTCAGTGCCGGTGCCCACGCGGTGAACGTCACCGCAATACCAAGAGATAGGATCCTGACGGCACCGAGAAGAAAAGCAGATTCCTCCCTGCGCTTGCCTGCGCAGTCAGGCTCGGAATGACAGGCTGGGAGTTTTCTCAACGAGTTGCCAGAAGCAGGCTTCACACCTTCACCTCTTCCCCGAGTTGTTGCGAAACGACGCGGCTCATGATGGTGTAGAGATCTTCGCCGGTTTTCTCTTGAACAAATGCGTTTCGCGCTTCGTTCCACCCCAGCTTGAAACTGGTGGAAAGCGCGGAGATCCAAATTTCCCGCACCGGTGTGTTCGGAGAAATTACGAACTTGGCTTCCGGCTCTTCGAAAATGACTTCGAGCTTGCCGGATTCGCCTTCGACGTCGAAGCCGTGCTCATCGCCGAGAGCCAGCAAGCGCTTCTTGAGATCGTCAAACGCCTCGTCGGCTTTTCGCCGGAAATCTCTTTCTTCGAGCATAAATTGAGCGTACACGAGGCGATTTTTCCCGGCAAGAGCTTCGTCCCACCAGCTGTTCACACCCGTCGCCCTAGTCTCAGCGACTTGGGTGGGGCCCGAACCGAGCCCGGACTCCTCGTCGCTGCGCTCCTGGGAATGAGGAAGAGAAACCAATTCTCCCGACGACGTTTCAGAAATCCTTGATCTCGCGCAGGAGTCCCGTGACGACGTCATAGACGAAGCCACGCACAGCAACTTCCCTGGGAATCCACGGATGCGTGCGCAGTTTTTGCAGCTGATGACGCACGTTTTCGTCGAGGTTCTGGAAGGCGTAGAAAAATGACGGAGCGACGGCGGCGGTGCCCGTGCGATTTTGAATGCGCGTGCGCAGGTCCTGTTCGGTCGCATGCATCAGGCCGCAGTCTGTATGGTTGATGACCATGAATTCCTCGGTGCCGAGCAAATAGTGGGAGATGACCAGGGACCGGAGCGTATCGTCGGTAACGACGCCGCCGGCGTTGCGGATGATGTGTGCGTCGCCGGTCTTCAGGCCCATGGTTCGAATGGACAACCGCGTGTCCATACAGGTCAGAATCGCGAGCTTGCGTTGCGGGCGCGGGGTCAGGGGGCGCAATTCGTGCGTGCGCGCATAAATCTCGTTGGCTTCAAGAACTTCGTCTATGGCGCTCATGGCCAGCCCAGTGTAGCAAAACAACGACCGTGTTCAGAAAGCGGCAGCAGCTGAATCGCTTGCGTGACTCTTTATCGAGACCTGTGTTTGCGTGGAGGAAGGAGCCCTTCGTTGGAGTGTGAGGGCCATCATCCCTGCACGCTGCCGTTTTTGTCTGCCTAAGAAGACAGATTTCTGACAATCATTGGACAATCCACCCTGCGAGAAGATGCAACCTATGGGGGGTAAAGGCGTTCTGATCTGTCAACCAGTCCTCGGTGGTTCGCTGGTCCCAAGAAGTCAAGAAAATTGAACTAAGGGACAAGTTCTTTCTACAGGAGTGTGTCCATGAACAAGTCCATTCTAGCGGTAGGTGGTTCCTTGTTCCTATGCGTTCTGGTGGTATACAGCTGCGGTGGTTCCATGACCAACCCGGTGCGGCCGGGAGCATCCATGTTATCCGTTACGGTCACCGATACGCCGCCCATGGGCGTGACGGTACTTTCTTTTGAGGTGAGTGTCACCGGCGCGACGCTCAATCCGGGCGGCGTCGATTTGCTCGCCGGACGCGGCCCCGTGCGGATTGAAGTCGAGGAGCTCGAAACCGAGTCCGCGTTCTTGAATACCGCTGGCGTAAATCCGGGGACGTATACCAGCCTAAATCTTACCTTTGCCAATCCGGAGTTGACATTCAAAAACGGCGCGATCATGACTCTGGCGGGTTGCGCCCCTGGAGCGGTGTGCCAGATCAAGCCGACCGGAACGCTTACCTCCGTGGTGAATTTCCCATCCCCAGGACTGGTGGTCCACGGGACCACTGGCACGTCCGGCCAAAACAGCCAGGGCGATGACAATGAACAAACCGCCATGGGGATCAAGCTGGACCTCGACGTGAACACCATCGTGAGTGCGGCGATGGGCGTGGATTTCAGCCAGGCCGGAGCGGTCACCGTCAAGCAACTGGCGAGAGAGGCCGAAGGTGAGTTTGACGACGTCAATGGTTTGGAAGGCGCGGTCCAGAACGTCAACAGCACGAACATGACCTTCACGCTGCACACCACGAATGGAGACTTTTCGATCACCACAAACGGCAACACGCAGTTCGACTTCGACAACTGCAGCGCGGACAATTTCTCCTGTCTACAAAACAACGTGGTTGTGGACGTGGACGTCCTGATGATGCCGGGAGGCATTTTCCTCGCAAAGGAAATCTCATTTGAAGATAATGCGGAAGACGACGAACTGGAAGGCGTGGTGTTCAAAATCGATGACGCCATGCACTTCGAAATGGTGGTTCTCGATGAGTTGCGTTCCGTGAACAACATAAACGTAGGCAACCCCGTCGTGGTGACTCTCAGCAATCCAAGCTTCCAGGTGAGTGTGGAGGATTTGAACCCGCCGAGCACTCTGCTGACGGCGTTCCAGAACGCGACGGATACTTCGCAACTTTCGACTGGCCAAACGGTGGAAGTACGATTGACGGCTCCCGCGAATCCCGGCCCGCCGGTTATGGTGACGTCGGACCGCGTGCGGCTTCGCATGACACAATTCACGGCCAGCGTGAGCGGCACACCGGCTCCGCCAAGCTTCATGGTTGGCAACCTGCCGTCGCTTCTCACCGGCGCAGGAATCACAACCATTCCGGTGCACACGTCAAGCGCGACGGACTTCGACAACATTGCGGGGGTTAGCGGTTTGTCAAACATGGATACCGTTTCCGTTAGAGGGCTGCTCTTCAACCATGGAGCGAATCCGCCATTGCTGGAAGCCAAGAAGGTACGCAAGCGCTGAGTAGTCTCACTAGGAAAACTGCGGCGGCCGGAGGGTGTTTCTCCGGCCGGTGCCATTTTCACGCCCGCGGAATTGGAAAAAAAGACACAGCAGAAGGAGGCGCTCGGTAAGCGCAAGCGGATTTCAATGTGACACCGCAGCGGCATTGCCCGGGCCGCCGACCGGTTGAAGTTTCGGGATGCGCTGATCGACGGGCGGGAGAAGCGGCGGCTCGCTATGCGGCTCGGTTTGATACCAGTAGGCTACCGAATAATAGTTGTCCGAACGGTGATTGGCGTGACCGTGCTCAATGGTGGCGCGAATGGATTTGGTGAATGGAATCGGCGAATCGAGGTGGAAGCGGTAGACCGAGGAGCGGCTCCCGGCGCGTTCCTCACCTTTCACCGGTGCTCCGTGAAGGCGATGAGAAAAGCTGCTTTGCCCGAAATCCCACGCACCAAGAAAATAGTCCTCTGAGCCCGTGCCGATGATGGACGGACGGGATTCGCCATCAATGAAGAACATGTCGTCACCTTCGCCCCACCAACCGTCCTGATTCTGCAGGACGGACATGGCGACACCAATGAAGTGGCCGCGGCCCTTCGCTTCCATCCAGACGTAGTTGCCTCCGCCGGCCGGATTTTTCGCATCTTCGACGAGTGGATCGCCGTTCGAGTCCCACTTGTTGGTCCAGCCTGCGTTGGGCTGAGCCTGGCGGTATTGCGCATGGAAATAGAGCGTGTCTGCGGGAAGAGGCTTCGAGTAGGCCCGGTAATCGAGGTTGTAGTAGAAGGACGGCGCTTTTTGCTTTCCTTCGTTGGTGACCGTGATGCGCGCGTGTTTTTGGAAGGGCATGGGGAAAAACGAATTCAGGGCGCGATCATTTGCGACAGAAAGAAGTTCGGATTCCCAGATGTGATAGTCGCCAAGGCCGAGGCCGAAGAAATCGCCAAGCGGCGCTTCAACGCTCGGGAAGGACTCGCCGTCCCAATACATGCGCAGGACGAGTTTCTTGAGATGGTAAGGCTCGGGATCGTAAAGCGTGAACCAGATGTGCGTGAGAACACCAGGGCCGTCCGCATCGAGAACCGTCAGCGTTGCGCCGGGTTCGATGACGCGAAAATCGGCGTTGCCTCCGGTAGTGTCTGCGCTGGAGACGCGCTTGAGAACGTAGGACTGCAGCTGGGTGAGGTCCGCTTGCCAGTGCGCTAAGTCTTGAGCGTCGGCCACATCTTGCTGCTGGGCAAAAATCAATGCGAACAAAAATCCCGACAAAACGGAGAGAAAATGTCTCATGGACTTCTCCTGGCACTGAGGGCCGCGGCTACTTTACGGCCACTGCCAGGAAAAGGAAAGCGTCAGAGCGTCCACATCTCAATGGGAAGCGAAATGCGTTTCTTGCCGCGGAACTGGCGACCTATGGTTTGGAACTTGATGCTCCCGTATCGCTTCCGTTGTTGTGTGCCAGAGCTTCCACGTCGAAGTAGATTTTTTTGTGCAGGAGGCTGTTCTCGTGGCCGATGACGAAGCGCGTTTCCGGATCATCTTCCATGAGCAACAGACGGAGACCCCGCGCTTTTTTCGGGACATCGAAGACAAGATCGGTCATGTAGGATTCGCCCGGACGCAAAGCTTGCGCCATCGCGGTGGAGCTGTTTCCGCTGCGAGCGAGGGCAGACTGGCCCTCGGAAGAGGGTTCATAGCTGTGCCCCGCATCGTCCACGAGCAGCGCCTTGCGGCGGTTTGGCGTGAGCGGGCCGTTGCCTCGGTGCGCGGAAATGGTGCGCTCGTCAAACCACGTCTTCACCCGCAGGACGACGAATTTTCCGTGCGCCGCCGTTTGCTGAAGTTCCGGCCCCAGCGTGGCGGCGGTTTGCGCGCTGACGAGCGAATAGCCGAGGTGGCAGTCAATTTCGCAAAAATATTTCCAGCCGTCCGGCGGCAGCGTCTGCTCGCTGCTGGCGAGCGAAACGCCAGCAAGCAAAAGAAAATAGCCCGCGGCAATGGTGATCACGGCTCCGGCGCCGAGTTTTGCAAAAAAGGCGGAGCGACCCACGGCGCCATAAAACAAAACGAGCAGGCTGATGCCCAGAGCGAAAACCGTGCCCAGGAAAAGCAGCACCACGACGGGAGCAAAGTGCGGCATGAACTCGGACATTTTTTCTCCTTTTCTGAACAGCGGTTGCTTTGGGAGGGGGGCTTCCAGTCATCTCTAGGACGCTCTGCGTGGGGAGATTGGTCAATCCTGACCACCGAAGTCCCCGTCGAAAGAAACCGCGTTTGCCTGTGCTTTACACGACTAGCCCGCGAGGGCATCGGGCAGTGCGCCGCGCGTTCGTTCGCGATGCACAAATTCCTCGAGCGCCGCTTCGAGGTCGGGTACCGTAAAGTCCGGCCAGGCTTTGCGCACAAACACAAATTCGGCGAAGGCGCACTCCCACAGCAGGAAATCGGAGAGACGCTGCTCGCCGCCGGTGCGAATGAGCAGATCCACTTCCGTCGAGCCGCCACGATACACTTCGGCAAGCACGCGGCTGAAGGATTCAGGCGAAAGTTCCGTGACTTTGTAGAAGCGGCAGGCGGCGTGAAAAATCGCTTCGCGGGCGGAATAATCAATGGCCAACCGGAGATGCAGACGCGTTCCGCGGGCGGTGGCGGCTTCCGAATCGGCGATGGCCTGGCGCAAGGTGGCGGGCACGCGGTCGCGCCGGCCGATGATGCTGAGGCGCACACCCTCTTCCACACAATGCGTCGTTTCGGTGAGGAGATATTCGTGGAGCAGGCGCAGGATGGCGTTTACTTCGGCTGCGGGCCGCTTCCAGTTCGCGGAGGAGAGCGCAAAGAGCGTGAGCGTGTGGATGCCGAGGCCCGGCGCAGCCTCGATGATGCGCCGAGCAGCTTCAGCGCCGGCGCGGTGACCGGCGGAACGTGGAAGGCCGCGCGAGGTAGCCCAGCGGCCGTTGCCATCGGAAATGACGGCAACGTGCAAGCTGGACCCGGGGGAACTAGTCTGCTCGGACGGCGTGGAGGCAGGCGCCGGAGGCCGCGAAGGCGGCATCCGCACAACGGGCGAAGCAACCGGGGAGGCGCTTTCTGCTGCGTTCGGTGACTCCATGGGATGATCCAGTCTCCGCCGCGAGGAAACGGTTTGTGTGAACTCCAAAGTGTGCCCTATAAACTACTTTGCGATGCAAAGTAATTACACAAAAATTTTTTGCCGCTAGCCCTCGCGTGTAGCGCGAATCAGCGCTTCCATGTGATTCAGGTAGCGTTCAAGGGCCTTGCGTCCAGCAGCCGTCAGGCGATATTCCGTTTTGGGCGTGCGGCCTTCAAAAGATTTGGCGCAAACGATGTAGTCGGCCTCTTCGAGCTTTCGCGCATGCACGCTCAAGTTGCCGTCGGAGGCTTTCAGCAGCGCTTTCAACTCGTTAAAGGTGAGCGCACGATTCACCGCGAGGGCGCTGACGATGCCAAGGCGAACGTGTTCGTGAATCAGCCGGTCCAGATCCGCTGGGGCGGCTTCGCGCGCGGGATTGCGCACGGACTCCAGAATTGCTTCGCGGTCGCGCGAGCGTTGCGCACGTTCCTGACGTGCTGCGGATGACTTAGCCATACGATCTCCTTAGCCTCCGAAATGCCGGGCGATCCACCAACCGAAACCGACATGCACAATTCCAAACCCTGCGGCCATGAAAATGTCTCCCCAAGCCGCAGGAGCGAAGAGAGCCACTACCCCGAGCGACATCAAGCACAGACCCATGACGGGAACGACGCGAGCAGAAAAGGCGCCGCCCGTGACGATGGCGGTTCCATAGAGCAAGAGCCAGATTCCCGGGAGGGCGCTAAACACGCCGGCTTGAAAAAGAATGTAGGTCAGAAGGCCGCCGACGACGATGGGCGGCGCGAAACTCAGAAGAAACTTGCGGCCGGGCCCGGAGAAGAGCCGGGAATTGGCGCGATGCGCTTTTGTGGCCGCCGCAGGCGCAGCAATGGCCACTGCGACGAAGGCTTCGATGAGCCAAACGATGAGCCACGCACGCGGAGTGGCCTGGCGCGAAGCGACGAGGGCTGCCGCCATCGCGGTAATGCCCATGGCCACGCCTCCCCAGCCCGGCACGGCGGTAAATTCCGCGGCGCTGGCCATGGTTTCACGGATGTAGCGAAGATGGTCGGCCGCGCGAGCGTCAATGGGGATGGGCTCGCGTCGCGGGGAGCGAAGAGGACCGGGGGTAGTGACCATGTCAAAAGTGTAGGGCAAAGGCTAACGGTTGTCAAGTACTTTGTGTAGTAAAGTGGAGAATTTCGAGCCTGACTCCGGGCGAGGAGAGCGCGGTTAGCGGACTTGGACGGTCAAGGATTGCGACTTGGTGTTTCCGGCGGAGCCTGCGATGGTGAGCGTATAGGTGGTGGTTTTGGCGGGAGTGTCGTTGACACAGCGGGAGTAGGAAGGCCAGACGGGATTGGATTGCGGCTCGAGCTTGACAGTTTTGGCGTTGGCCACACCGTAACAAAGCTGGACCGACTGGCCGCGGCGTATTTCGGCGGGAGAGGCGTAGAAGGTCTGAATGGCGAGCTCTTTGCCGCCCATTTGGTCGACGGTGGCGCGGTCCTGTTCGCGTTGCTTTTCTGCTGCAGTTTCTCTGGCGCGGTATTCGAGGGAGCGGTTCTGCCACCAACGAGAGAAGAAAACCCAGACGACCATGAGGGCAGCGACGGTGAGGAGAATCTTCGAATAGAAAGAGGGTTTCTTGAAAATAGATGTGGATGTCGGATTGGATTGAGGTAATTGGGGTTGATTCAACAAGGTTTTGCGCTCCCAAGAGTTAGTTTAAGGGAAAGAAACGAGGTAGAGGAAATAAAGAAGCAACGGAATCGACGGACAGCAGGCCTGGTACCCAATTGGATCGCTTGAGATCGTTCGGGCATCCTCGTCGGTTGCCCTCAGGGTGACAAATCCGGCGACCGCGAAAGGGGACGTCAGGTGGCGTGACCGCAGGGTTGTGCCCTAGTCCTCGACGGTGGTTCCGGAAGTGATGGTAAATTTGGCGGATGCCCCCTTGGTTGCAGGTTGGGCGGGGCCAGAAATGGGCTGGCTGCCGCCCATCCAAACTTCGACGGGACCTGGGACGACTTTCCGGACGCCATTTTCATCCACGGTGCTCAAGTCGCGATCGTGAAGAGTAAACGTGACGTTCTGCGAAGCGGACGCAGCGAGATGGACGCGCTGAAATCCGGCGAGCGCGCGGATCGGCGCGCCGTCCATCCCGGGATGCGAGAGATAGAGCTCGACGAC
Source organism: Candidatus Acidiferrum sp. (assembly GCA_035262885.1). Classification (GTDB taxonomy): domain Bacteria; phylum Acidobacteriota; class Terriglobia; order Acidiferrales; family UBA7541; genus Acidiferrum. The sequence continues at coordinate 3,462 of DATFRZ010000051.1, read as the reverse complement.
TTCATCGCCGGGAACAGAGCTGGAATTCGTGACGCGCACCGAAGCCGTAACCGCCCTGCCAGCGGCAACTTGATCCGGAGTCATTTTTGCTTCGGAGTAATTGAAAGAAGAAAAGCTCAAGCCGTAGCCAAAAGGATAGAGCGGCTGCTCCGTGAAGTAGCGATAGGTACGGCCGTTCATGCTGTAGCTGCCGAAGGGCGGAAGCTGAGCGACGGACTTGTAGAAAGTGACGGGCAATCGGCCGGCGGGATTGTAGTCGCCGGAAAGAACCTCCGCGACAGCCGCGCCACCCTCCTCGCCGGGATACCAGGCTTCGAGAATGGCCGCGGCGTGCTCTTGAGCCCAATTGACGGCGACGGCGCTGCCGGTGGTGAGAACGACGATGAGCGGCTTTCCGGTAGTAGCGAGAGATTCGAGAAGCTGCTCTTGCGGATGGGGGAGATCCAAGTCCAGACGATCGCCGCCAAAAAAGCCGGGATCGCTGTTTTCCGATTCTTCGCCTTCCAGCTGTGCGGTGAGGCCGACGACGGCCACGACGACATCGGCTTTGCGGGCGGCATCAACAGCTTCCTGCACCACGTTGGGCGGCAGCCAAAGCAGACGCGCAGCGGATTCCCAACCGTAATGGAAGTATTCCACGCGCATGGGGTATGCGTGGCCGGCCTGAAGATGAACGAGCGTGGTAATCGTGCGCTCGCCGTGCGGAGCCCAATCATCCACAATTTTCTTTCCGTCGAGAAAGATGCGCGAACCTCCGTCGGTATCCAGGCCTAGACGGTAGTCGCCGTCCACGGGCGGAACGAGTTCGCCGGACCAGCGCATGGAATAATTCTGCGCGGGAATTCCAGCACCGGGCGAAACGTTGTTCCATTCGAAATTGACAATGGGATCCACGCGCTTGAGCGTTGCGTCGCCCGACAGATTCGTGTTGGCGAAATACTCGGCGTTGAGGCCGGGCTGGGGATTTGCGCCACCCGTACGAAGGTAAGCGCTGGCAAGTATAACGCCGCTGGTTTCAGTGAGCGGCGCGCCTGTAGCGGTGATGATTTTGGCGCCGCGGAAACGCTTCCGAATGCCGTCGAGAATGGTGGTGTAAGCGGAGGGCGTACCGGCGTAGTTGCCAAGCAGAACGGGCAAGGAATCGGCATTGGGGCCGACGACGGCAATGGACTTGACCGAGGATTTCAGTGGCAGGGTGTTGCGTTCGTTCTTCAACAGCACCATGGATTTGCGCGCAGCTTCGAGCGCGAGCTGGCGATGAGCGGGCGTGTCGTTGTCGGCGATGGTAAGTTTTGACCAGGGCACAGACTCCGGCGGATCGAACATGCCCAGTCGGAAGCGCGCTTCGAACAGACGCTTCACCGCGAGGTCAACATCGGCCGGGGTGAGCAGGCGATTTTCGACGGCAAAGGGAAGGGAAGCGTATTCCGGGCCGCAGCTCAGGTCCGTGCCCGCCTTGACTGCCAAGGCGGCGGCTTGTTCGAGCGTGAGAACGAAGCCGTGGCCTTGATGAATGTCGCTGATAGCCCAGCAGTCCGACACGACGTAACCTTTGAAGCCCCATTTGCTCCGCAAAGCGTCGAAAAGAACATGATTGGCACAAGCGGGTTCGCCGCCGACTGAGTTATAGGCACACATGACGGAATCGGCATGGCCTTCCATGACCGTGGCCCGAAACGCGGGAGTATAAGTGTCAGCAAAATCCCGGGGGGAAACGGGCACATCCTCACGGTGACGGAGAGTTTCCGGACCGCTATGAACTGCAAAGTGCTTCGCTGTGGAAACGACTTTCAGGTATTTGGGATCGTCTCCTTGGAGACCGGTGACGAAAGCAACGCCGATGCGGCTCGTAAGAAAAGGATCTTCGCCGTAGGTTTCCTGGCCGCGGCCCCAGCGAGGATCGCGAAAAATGTTGATGTTGGGCGACCAAAACGTGAGGCCGTAGTAGCGCCCGGTATTTCCATGCTGGATAGCGTCGTTGTACTTCGCGCGAGCTTCGGTGGAGACGACGTCTGCCATGCGATGAATAAGATCGCAGTCCCAGGTGGCGGCAAGACCGATGGCTTGAGGAAAGACGGTGGCGTGTCCAGAGCGAGCGACGCCGTGCAAGCCTTCGTTCCACCAATTGTAGGCGGGGATACCAAGGCGCGGGATAGCACGCGCGACGTCCTGCATCTGAGAAGCTTTTTCTTCGAGCGTCATGCGAGAAACCAAATCGTTGACGCGCTGCTCCACGGGAAGATCCGGATCCAAATAGCGTGGACCAGGAGAAGTGGCTGATGCGGTCGCGTTCGAAGTCGACTGAGCGGCCAAGGGAGTAGTATTTAAAAGCAGAAAGAATGAGACCGCGGTAAGGCAAAGTGTTTTAGAAAACATGGCGGAGATTCTCCTGCAACCGGTTGCAAGAGTCCACAACGTTTTCACGCGGCGCATGAGCCAAGGATCATTACAATCGACTGCGCGCCTTGCGGAATATGAACCTGCCCGAGCGTGAAGGAAATGTGAATTCGCGGCTTCGCTTCGACACTGCCGGGAGACACGGAGCTCCAAGGGGCCGGCAATTGTTCTTTTAGAACTGGCAGTCTCATGGCTTCACCGGGTTTTCTCGCAGGTCTTGAAGCTGCGCTGCTATCGCTCCATAAGTTTCCAGGTACTTCAGCAACTCAAAGTCCGCCCATTCCAAGCCATTCTTTTGGGGTAGCAGGCGGAGCATCACGATGACACCGATGACCTCACGGTCGCGCTTTAGAGGAATGCAAGCAGTCAGGTTCGCTTCATGAGGCAGAACAGGCCTGTCTGGCCTGCGATTTCGGAATTGGCTTATACCTTCGTGCGCCGCTCGCCCAATGAACCCGGCTCCCATGCCGAACTGTCGTAAAGTTTCGCTCTCGACTCCTACAGACCACACCACAGAAAAAGTCTGATCCGAGGTATGATGCCGAAAAATCGCCACTTGCTCCGATCCGAGAAGGTTTCCGATAATTTCACCAATGGCTTCGTAGACGTCGCCCAGCTCGATTGCTTGAAGAAGCCTCGCGCTCGCGGCATTGAGCCTTTCCAGGAGGAAATGCTGGCGTTCCAATTGTTCCCGGAGCGAGAGCTGCTGCGCTCGAACGCGCAATGCACCGAAAGTTAGCCCGCGGGTTTCGTGCGCCGAGCCTTCCCGGTTCTGCGCTTCTGGCTGGGGCTTTTTTTCTTCCTTGGCACTCATTTTCTTCCCTCGTCTTCCCTCAAGCTTTGCATTCCTGCAACGCGGGTTTCATTCGCTGAGATAGGATTTCAGGAGCTCCAGAGGCTCAGGGCCGGATTCCACGCTTAACGGCAACTCATAATCTGTTTTGAACCTTGCTCTCCCTTGCAATGCGTTTGAAATTCAACGAACGCGTCCAAGATCAGGTTGCCAGAGGCGGCTCATCTAACACTTGCCGCACGCGCCTCGACAGAATTTCGCGCGTGAACGGT
>DATFRZ010000050.1:0-22376 GCA_035262885.1 Candidatus Acidiferrum sp. | reverse complement strand
GCTGAAGACGGCATGGGCAGGAGATAGCAATGAGGCTTCAGAAGTTCCGCGCACCCAGCTTTCGTTTTCCGTTTCCCTCCGTGGATGCCACACCCAAATCGTTTCTCGCCCTGACCCTTTCGGTTGCTTGCACAATTTCTCTTGGAGATTTTTCCCCAGCCGCTGCCGCGCCGGGTGCCAAAGACAAAAAGCCAAAGCCGGATCCCGCGCTCAAGGGCCTGCCGATTACCGAACTGAACGCTGACGAAGCGATTTTGCACGCACTGGGCCGGCTCGCTTACGGCCCTCGACCCGGCGACATCGAGCGCGTCAAGCAAATGGGCCTGGCAAGGTGGATCGACCAGCAACTCAATCCCAATTCCATTGACGACCAAGCCGTCGACGCGCGGCTGCAGGATTACCCGACGCTGCGAATGTCCACGGCGAAATTGATTGCGGAATATCCGCAGCCCAAGCAAGCCGAGAAGCGCGCGCAAGCGCATGAGCGCCAGGAACAGCGCCGCGCAGGCGCTGCTGATGCTCCTGGGTCCACCGTCGGCGGCAAAGAGATGCAATCGCCGCGAACGCAGACCGAAAATTCAGACCTGCGGGGAGCCAGTACGAACGGCGAATCGCCGTCGCAATCCGCCGGCGAGAATCTCAACGCGCCCGCTCCTATGAAAGAGCCGGAGATGCCGCCTGAAAATGCGGCGAAAGGAGCGCGTCGGCGCGATGCTCTCGGCGGCGATCCGAACAACATTCCCCGCGCCGTTGCTGACGACAGCAAGCGTCCACCGCGCATCGTGGCGGAACTGGCGATGGCTAAAGTCACCCGCGCGATTTACAGCGAGCGCCAGCTTCAACAGGTGATGGACGATTTCTGGTTTAACCATTTCAACGTGTTTGCCGGAAAAGGTGAAGACCGCTACTACCTCACATCGTACGAACGCGACGTCATCCAGCCGCACACCCTTGGAAAATTCAAAGATTTGGTCACCGCCACCGCGAAAAGTCCGGCGATGCTCTTCTACCTCGACAATTTTTTGAGCGTGGATCCCCGCGCCGCTGAGCGTCAAGCCATGCAGCGCGCCATGCGGCAGCAGGCGCGCTACGGGCCGTTCGGCCGGCCATGGCCCCCGCGTCCTCCGATGAATCCGCAAGCAAAGAAGAATGAACGTGGGTTGAACGAAAACTACGGCCGTGAGCTAATGGAATTGCATACGGTCGGGGTGGACGGCGGATACACGCAGAAAGACGTGACCGAAGTAGCGCGCAGCTTTACTGGCTGGACGCTCGAAAAGCCGCGGCAATACGCCGATTTCAAATTTGACGACCGGCTGCACGATCCTGATCCGAAAACCGTGCTCGGCAAGAAAATTCACGCGGGCGGCATGAAAGACGGCCAGCAGGTCATTGATTTGCTGGCACATCACCCTAGCACCGCGAAGTTCATTTCTACAAAACTGGCCCGCCGCTTCGTTTCGGACACTCCTCCCGCCGCGCTGGTGAATCGCATGGCCGAAACTTTTCAGGCGAGCGACGGCGACATTCGCGCAGTGATGAAAACGATGATTTGGTCGCCGGAATTCTGGTCGCGCGAAGCGTACCGCGCAAAAATCAAGACTCCATTCGAATTAGTGGTCTCCGCTGCGCGCGCCCTCGGTACCGACGTAGACACGCCGCTGCCTCTGGTGCAGTGGGTAGGCCGCATCGGCGAGCCGCTCTATCAGTGCCAGCCTCCGACAGGCTATTCCGACAAGTCCGAAGCGTGGGTCAACACTGGCGCGCTGCTGAATCGGCTGAATTTTTCTTTGGCGCTCGCAGGAAACAAAATGCGGGGTGCGCGCAGCGACACGGCTTCGCTGCTGGGAGTGGATTCGTCCGCCGATCCGAAAGCGGCGCTCGACCGCGCCGTGCAGGTTTTTCTCGGTGGGCAGGCTGCGCCTGCGACGGTCGAGACGCTGGAGAAGCAGCTGGACAGTCCGCAAGTGTTGCAGGCTAAGCTCGACGACCCGCGCGCGCAAGTGAATCTGGGCGTGATTGCGGGGTTGGTGCTGGGCGCACCGGAATTTCAGCGGCGGTAGTTAAAGGTTTCGGTAGAAAAACGTTCCGGGCACGTCAGTCCCAGGAGCGGTGGCTGCTTGTGGCAGCCACGCTTAGGAGGACTCCCAGCTTGGTCTCATCGACTTCGATAACGCGGAAATCAAGCCACGGTTCCTCGCGGCGCTCGGAATGACATCGGGGATGTTTGCAACAAAGTATCAAGTCTTTGTGAGGTCGAGATGGGTTACGAATGTTGTGAGGGCGTGCGCCGTCTGAGACTTTCGCGGCGGTATTTTCTGAAGCAAGGCGGCGTGGCCATGGTGGGCTTAAGCGCGATGCCCGCGTTTCTCCAGCGCGCCGTCGCTGCGACACCGATGCCAAACAACAAGCAGCTCGTGGTGCTTTTTCAGCGCGGCGCGGCCGATGGATTGAACATCGTTGTGCCCTTTGGCGAGCCGAATTATTACCGCATGCGCCCAACGCTTGCGATTCCTCAACCGAAGCGTGGCGGCACGGACGCCGCGATCGACCTGGACGGATTTTTCGGGTTGCATCCGAGTCTTGCGCCGCTCGAGCCGCTCTTTCACAAAAACCACCTTGCCATCGTGCACGCCGCAGGTTCCCCTGATCCCACGCGCTCGCATTTTGACGCGCAGGACTTCATGGAATCCGGCACACCGGGATTGAAATCCACCGAAGACGGCTGGCTGAACCGCGCGCTCGAGACCGTTCCGGAAGAAAATGCGTCGCCGTTTCGTGCGGTGGCGATGGGGCCGAATCTTCCGCGCATGCTGCATGGCAGTGCGCCCGCGATTGCGTTGCCCGACTTGAAGCAATTCAAAGTGATGGCGCAAGCTCCCGGAACCGGAGCGATGGTTGAAGGCGGCTTCGAGGCCATGTACGCGCAAACCGTGGACAAAGCGTTGCAGGGCACGGGCACGGAAACGTTTGAAGCCATCGACCTGCTGCGCAAGGCCGATCCCGCGAAATATCAGCCGGAAAACGGCGCGCAGTATCCTACGAGCCACCTCGGCCAGAGCCTGCAGCAAATTGGCCAGCTCCTGAAAGCCGACATCGGCGTGGAAGTTTTGTTTGTGGACTGCGGCGGCTGGGACAATCACGTCAATGAAGGAGGCGTGCAGGGCCAGCTGTCGAATTTGCTGCGCGACCTCGGCCAGGGCCTCGCCGCGTTTCATCAGGACCTGGGCGACCGCATGCAGAACATCGTTTTCGTCACCATGAGCGAATTCGGCCGCACCGCGCGCGAAAATGGAAACCGGGGAACGGACCACGGCCACGCGAACTGTATGTTTGTGATGGGCGGCGATGTGCGCGGCGGGCAAGTCTATGGCAGGTGGCCCGGGTTGAACGATCATCAGCTCAATGAAGGCCGTGATCTCGCGCTCACGACGGATTTTCGTTCGGTGCTCGGCGAAATCCTCAGCAAACATATCGGCGTGGCCGATTTGAAGCCGGTCTTCCCTGGCTTCGACAACAATCCGCGCAAATTCGCGGGGCTGATCCGCGCGTAGCTTGCAAGCCGTCAATCCGTGCTACATGGTTCTAATGAAAGTGACGCTCAAAGTTCCTGACGAAATTCCCGTTCGCGCGAAAGCGCGACGATTGTGGGTCGAGGAGTATCTCGAGAAAATTCTCAGAGTAGCAGCTAGGAACGCAGACCGCGAGTAAAGACCGGCTCCGGACACCTGCCGAAATACGCGCGTGGTTGGATTCGCTCGCGCAGTTTTCCGACGAAATTCCTCCCCTGCCGGACAAGATCTCTCGAGAACGGACTTATCAGGAACACGATTAAATGGCGATCGCTTCATGTTTAGTCGACACGAACATTCTTCTGCGCATCGCCCGTCGCTCCGATCCCCGACACAAGAATGTCGATGCGGCACTAGCGCGTCTGGCAGAGCAACGGACGATTCTCCACTACAGGGCTCAGAACATCGCGGAACTCTGGGGCGTGATGACCCGGCCCATCCCAGCAATGGCCTCGGCTGAATCGCCCCTGAACGGATCGCGAAGTACGTGCCATCGAGGCCGGCATGATTCTGCTGGCGGACAGCGCTTTGGTTTACCAGGAATGGCGAAGGATGGTAGCGAAATACAACGTTTCCAGGGTTCGGGTCCACGACGCGCGCCTGGCAGCAGCGATGCACGTTCACGGCGCCAGTCACATCCTCACGCTGAATGTTGGAGATTTCAGCCGTTTCGACGGCCTGACTGCCCTGCATCCAGATACGGTCTAAATCGCTACGGCTTGGACTTGCTCTTTGCGCCCTTCTGAACGGTTGACTTCGCCGGCGCTGGAGATTTGGGTGTCCAGAATTCCGGATCGCCGGCGGCAAATTCTTGCGAGACGTGGGACTTTTCGGGGCTGATGGCGTAAAGGTTGCTCTCCGTTCGCGCGTAGGCTTCGCGCGCGATCTGCTGCATGCGCTCCTCGGCGTCGCCTTCCGCTTCGCGCAGCCGCAGCCGTTGACCCATCAAAACATCGTTCTGCGCCAGAGTTCTCATCGGCACGAACGCCAAAAATGTCGGCGAAGGCATACCAACATTCACTTGATATACGACCCACGACAAGTCGGAATTGGTTTTTTCGTACGCGGCGCTGAGCATTTGAAAAGCTTCGGCAAATTCCCCCTCGTGTCCGGGATGCAAGCGAACCTCGAGCACGCGCAAAAAGCGCGCCTTCGACAAATCGATGCGACTCGCGCGGTAGCTTAGATCGTCGCGCCGCACGGCGACGATGGTGCGTTGGCTCGTCAGCGCGCCGATGATTTGTGCTTGCGCTTTTCCAAGCTCCGGATGAGCGGCGTAAAGGGAGCCCCACGCGGCATAAGCCTTGTTGATGTGCGAAAACGAGTCGAACGGATCGAACGACAGCGATTCGGGCTCTCCGGTGACCGAATCCATCACGATCCACGAATTCGGCACCTCCAGGTTCGCGCAAGCGCGTGCCGCGGCCGCGAGAGCTTGGCCGCTGGCAGCCACCTTATCGAGTGGAAATCTCTGATAAACGAGCATGACCAGTTTCGGGGGAGCCGTCCGCAGCCATTCCGAATCTTTTGTCTGGCCCGCGGCGCCGCCCACGCAAATCAGAGCCAGCGTGGTAATCACGGGAATCACGTGAGCAATGGTCATCACTCCCAGGCCTCCTGAGCCGGCCCATGGTTTTCGTGGATTATGTCAATGTCGTACAGCCGGAAAAGAATTTAGCACATAGAATCCAAAGGGAAGAGGCACGGAGTTCACCGGGGAGAAAGGAAGGGCGGCCTGCGGCCCCCCTTGTGTCGATTCCTGGGAAATATTGACTGTTAGCTGTTTGCCTTAAGGAAATCCTGCTACCAGATGCGGCAGAAGTTTTGGTGAACCATCTTTTGTCCCTGGTGGCAGCCGAAGGCCTGCTTGAACTCCGGCATATTCGAAACGACGTTGTTGACACGGTACTTGGCATAAGAATGCGGATTGGTCAAGACCAAAGTGCGAATCAGCTCCGGCCGGTACTGCTCACACCAAACGAACGCGTAGGACAGGAAGAACCGTTGCAGATTGGTGAAGCCGTCGGGACCCTTATCGTTGAGGCTTTTGCCTTCTCGCGCTAGAGCGCTTTGCAGCGCCAGAAGGGCGAGATGGAGTCCGCCATTATCCGCGGTGTCCTCGCCCTGGGTCATGCGGCCATCTTGTTTCACGCCTGGGCCCGCTTCTGGAACTTCCTGCGTGTACTGGTCGGAGATGCACTTTCCGCGCTCGTCGTAGGCCTTGGAGTCCGACTCGGTCCACCAATCGCGCAGATTGCCCTTGGCGTCGAACTTGCGTCCCTGATCGTCGAACCCATGGATGATTTCGTGCCCGATGACCGCGCCAACCGCTCCGTAATTTACGGGATCGCCTTGCTGTGGATCGAAGAAGGGCGGCTGGAGGATGCCAGCGGGAAAATTGACGGTGTTGGATTGAGGATCTTCGTAGGCATCGATGGTGGGAGGGGTCATCCCCCATTCGGTGCGGTCGAGCGGTGTGCCGATTTTGTTGACCCAGCGCTGGAATTCAAATCCCGTGGTGTGCTGTCGGTCGACGAAGTAACTCGAGGGGACAATGGAGACGGTGGAATAGTCCCGCCATTTGTCGGGATAGCCGATTTTATTGAGCGTGGCGTGGAGTTTTTCGTGCGCCTGCTTCTTGGTTGCCGGAGTCATCCACGACGCCTCCTCGATGTCCTGAGCCAAAACTTTTTGGAGGTCTTGCACCAATTGCAGGACGCGCTCCTTGCTGGAAGCAGGGAAAGCGCGCGTCACGTAAACCTGCCCGAGAGCCTCGCCGAGTATGCCGTTCGTGGCCCGCACGCAGCGGCGCCAGCGGGGCAGCAGTTCCTGAGCTCCAAACAGGGTGCGGTTGAAGAAATCAAAGTTTTCGTTGACGAAAGCTTCGCTCAAGGCAGGGGCGTTGCCGTGAAGCATCTGCCAGCGAAGGTAGGTTTTCCAGTGCTCGAGCGGATGCTGATTGAGCAGAGCCTCCAGGCTCTTGAAGAAGGCTGGGGAGGTGACGATATAGTGCGAGGTCGAAGGGGCCTTCACGAGTTTGAAATAGAGATCCCAATCAAAGGAAGGCGTTAGCGCCTTCACCTCTGCAAGAGACATTTTGTTGTTAAGATTTTTGGGATCGCGGCGCGCCACCGGGTCCATGGCTACTTTGGCCAGGTCTGTCTCGATAGCCAGAACAACCTCCGCGCCGGCCTTGGCTTGCTCTGGCTTTTCGCCCGAGAGCACAAAGATGTTGGCGATGTGCTTCAGGTACTTGGCACGGATTTCCTTGGCTTTCGCGTCGTCATCCAAATAAAAGCTGCGCCCGGGGAGGGCCATGCCGCCCTGGTCAATCTCTGCGACGTTCCGCGATGCGTCATCGAAGTCCGGCGAGCCCGAAAAACCGAATAGCGCGGCAGGCGTCGCGTTGTCGTTGCCCTCCCACGCTCCGGGCACGGTCTGGTGGAGGTGCGCGACTTCTTCGGCGAAGCCGGCCTTATCCTTGATGGCGGCGATGCGATCGAGCTCCGGCTTGAGCCACTGCGCTGTGTGAGCGTCGATGGCCTTGGTATCCATGCAGGCGAAGTAGTAGTCGCCGACCTTTTGCTCATTGGGTGTGCGATTGGGTTTGTCGGGGGAATTCGCCTCGAGAGTTTGCAGAAGGACCGTTTCGTTCCAGAGTTGAAGAGGGCTCGAGACGCCCCAAACCACCTGATCGGCAGGCATGGGATGCGCGGCAAGCCACTTTCCGTCCGCATACTTGTAAAAGTCGTCGCAAGGTTCTGCCTTAGGGTCCACGTTAGTCGTGTTGAAGTGTTCTAGTTGCGGGAGTTCTTTTGACCGAGCCTGCGGAGAAGGGGACTGCGCCTGAGCGAACGGGGAAGAAGCAACGAAGAAGATGAATCCCAAGGAGAGTGTGATTCGCATAGCCGACCTCGCAAGACGGATTAACGCAGGGATTGTATCAGACTGCTTGTATTTGGCTCACAGGCGTAGTGTTTTAACAGTGCGAAGCGATGGACGAGGCCTTTGACGATGAGTGCGCTACCCGGAAATTATTGCGAATTGGGGCCTCAAAAAGATGCCCAAGTGCTCATCCCAATCTGATCAACCGGGCAATCAGGTCAGTTGACCGTCAACTCTGTCGTTTCACCCCGCTGGTTTCAATTCGCGGATCCAGATGTTGCGGTAGCGCACCGGATGATTGTGGTCCTGCAGCGCCAGCGGGAGTTTTTCAGGCCCAAGCTTGTAAGGGGGGCGCACATGATGCCCAGTGGGCCCGGTGAGTTCGACGTTGTCCTGCACGAGCACGCCATTGTGAAAAACCGTTTCGCGCGCGGGGCGCGCCAGTTTTCCGGAGGCATCAAAACGCGGGCCATGAAAAATGATGTCGTAAGTCTGCCACTGGCCCGGCGGACGCGAAGCGTTCACGAGCGGAGGATATTGTCCATAGATCGCCCCTGCTTGGCCGTCGGCATAGGTCTTGCTTTGATACGAATCCAGGACTTGCGTTTCGTAGAGTCCTTGCAGGAAAACGCCGCTGTTGCCGCGGTCCTGATCTTCGCCTTTCGCGGGCAACGGCTCGGCAAATTCCACGTGCAACTGGCAATCGCCGAAGGCTTCGCGCGTTTGAATGTCCCCGGTTTTTGGCACGACCTCAAAATGACCGTTCTCGACTTTCCATTTGGCCGGGCTGCCGTCTTTTTTTTCGACCCATTGTGAAAGATCTTTGCCGTCGAAAAGCACCACAGCATCCGAAGGTGGGCGCCCGGCAAGGTCCTGCGTGCTCGCGGTACCCGGATCGAGGACCGGCGGTAGGGGCCGGTTGCGATCGTGGATTTCCCATCTCGTATCCACCTGCGCGTTGCAAACTGCGGGAACGCTCGTGGATGCGCACACGCAAAGCAAAGCTATTTTTTTCATCGTTTGCTCCTCATGGCTGAAGCGCGAAGAATTCTACCGCGAATGGAAAGAATCTGGCAGCTGGCGAATACCGGAGTCTCCTATTGTTTTGCAGGTTTATTATTCGTTGGGAGATAAGCGCCGTTAATGGTTGCAACCCGGAAGGCATGCGTTCCGACTACCAAGTCAATCTGATTCCGCAGCGGCTGCCGTTGCTTACAAAAACGGACCGCACCTTCTACGCACGACCTTCGAGTGAGCCATCGCGAGAAAAACAAGGGAAGCTGCCCGAATCTGAGACCTTGGCAGATCGAGGCTCATCGTGCATCCCGGCCTGACTGTGAAATATCGACTTTTGACTCGTCTCTGCTATGCCGCCTCTCCCTTGATGCGCATGCCGTAGAACGACTTGTAGACGAAGAAGAGCGAGACCAGGAAGAAAGCCACGGCCAAGATGTGCGCCAGCGTCGTGCTTTTCTGGCTGTTGACCAGGCTCACTGCCAGCTCCACCGCGAGCAAGCCGAAGAGCGTGGTGAACTTGATGACCGGGTTCAACGCAACGGAAGACGTGTCTTTGAACGGGTCGCCGACGGTGTCGCCCACGACCGTGGCGTCATGCAGGGGCGTGCCTTTTTGCTTCAGCTCGACTTCGACGATTTTTTTTGCGTTATCCCAGGCGCCGCCGGCGTTGGCCATGAAAATCGCCTGATACAAGCCGAAAGTCGCGATGGAGATGAGGTAGCCGATGAAGAAGAACGGTTCAACGAAGGCGAATGCCAGCGTGGCGAAAAACACAGCGATAAAAATGTTCAGCATGCCCTTTTGTGCGTAGCGCGTGCAGATTTCCACGACTTTCTTGCTGTCGGTGATGCTGGCTTTTTCCACGCCTTCGAGCTTGATGTTGGCTTTGATGAATTCCACCGCGCGATAGGCGCCGGTAGTCACGGCTTGCGTGCTCGCACCGGTGAACCAATAAATTATCGCGCCGCCGGTGATGAGTCCGAGAACGAACGGTGCGTGTAGCAGAGAAAGCTTGTCCACGTTGGTGGCAAGGCCGTTGGTCAGCGCCATGATGATGGAAAAAATCATGGTGGTGGCGCCGACGACGGCCGTGCCAATGAGCACGGGTTTCGCGGTGGCTTTGAACGTGTTGCCCGCGCCATCGTTCGCTTCGAGCAGGTGCTTAGCGCGCTCGAAATTCACGTCGACGTTGAAGTCCTTTTTCAGTTCCTGCTTGATTCCAGAAATTTGCTCGATGAGTGAGAGCTCAAAAACCGATTGTGCATTGTCCGTAACCGGGCCGTACGAGTCGACGGCGATGGTCACGGGGCCCATGCCAAGAAAACCGAACGCTACGAGGCCGAACGCGAAGACTGGTTCGGCGACCATCAATTTGCCAAGCCCACCCTGCGACATCAGGTAACCGATGGACATCAACAGCACCATCGAAAGGCCCAGATAGTAGCCCGAAAAATTACCGGCAACGAACCCGGACAAAATTCCGAGCGATGGCCCGCCTTCCTGCGCCGACGTGACAATTTCTTTGGTGTGGCGCGAATCGACGGAAGTGAAAACCTTCACGAGTTCAGGAATGATGGCGCCTGCCAGTGTCCCGCACGTGATGATGGTCGCGAGTTTCCACCACTGGGTGGAATCGCCGCCGAGGTCCGGAATGACGAGCCAGGAAGCGAGATATGTCAGCGCGATGGAAACGAACGAAGTGATCCAGACGAGCGAAGTGAGCGGAGCTTCGAAGTTCATGTCGTCGGCGTTGCCATATTTCGCTTTGGCGATGGAACCATTGATGAAATAAGCCGCGGCGCTCGCCACCAACATGATGATGCGCATCACGAAAATCCAAACGAGCAGTTGCACCTGCACCGTTGGATTTTTCACCGCGAGCAAAATAAAAGTGATGAGCGCGACGCCGGTCACGCCGTAAGTTTCAAATCCGTCCGCAGTCGGCCCGACCGAATCGCCGGCGTTGTCGCCGGTGCAGTCGGCAATTACGCCGGGGTTGCGCGCGTCGTCTTCTTTGATTTTGAAGACGATTTTCATCAGGTCGGAACCGATGTCCGCGATTTTTGTGAAGATGCCGCCGGCGATGCGCAGCGCGGCGGCGCCGAGCGATTCGCCGATGGCGAATCCGATGAAGCAGGGGCCGGCGTAATCACCTGGGATGAACAGCAAAATGATTAACATCATCAATAGTTCGACGGAGATGAGCATCATGCCGACGCTCATGCCCGCTTCGAGCGGAATATGATTGATTGGAAAAGGCTTGCCGCCGAGGCCGGCGAAGGCGGTGCGGGAATTGGCGAAGGTGTTGACGCGGATGCCGAACCACGCCACGGCGTAACTGCCGCCCATCCCGACGAGGCTGAAAAACAAAATGATAGGCAGCGTCACGGCGACGGGTTTGCCGGGCACGGGAGCGAGCACGCCGAAGTAGAGGACGATGACGATGGCGATGAATGCCCAGAGCAACAAAAGGAATCTGCCTTGCGTTTGGAGATACGTTTTGCACGTTTCGTAGATGAGCTCGGAGATGTCGCGCATGGATTTGTGGACGGGGAGATTTTTCAGACGCGTATAAATCCAGAGTCCGAAAGCGAGGCCGAAGAGGCAGAAGAGGATGCCGAAGAGGAGAAGCTTGTGGCCGTCCATGCCGAGGAAACTGACCTGGGAGAGGTCGGGGAGCTTCAGATTGGCTTCACCGCCAGCTTCGTTAGCGCGGGCGACGGAGGCGGCGAGCAGCGCGAGGGGGGCGACTGCGCCAAACTTCGTAAGTTTAGAAACCCGGGACCAGGCATTCGTTAGCCAGGTGCGCATTCACAATCCTCCCTATTTCGTAGCAGATTTGCGGAGCGAATCGAGTCTCAGAAAAGTCTTCGGAACGGCCGCAATCCGCACACTTGTTCGGCCAAGCGCTTTCCGGCGCGGGCCGCGAATCGAGTTTTCTCTCATTCCACCGGTAAGAACCCGACCGGAATCCTCACCGAATCGCGATCTTCGATCGGGGTGAACTCGCCGCGCGCCGGCCCGAGCTACCCCTCGATGCCGCCGGAGAGGCGCTTGTAAGACTGGGCGCCAGGACAAGCCAAATCGCAGTTTTATAACATTTTGGGGGTGATGGGTCAAACCGGCTTCCTGCCGTCCTGCCGTCACTGAAGCCCAATATCCTTGGATCGAGGTCCGCTGCGCGGGATGAATCGATGGCTGCTTCTAAGCTTTGGCGAAGAGACGTTGGAGCCTGGGATTTGTCCAGCCATGCCGCGGAGCGTAGGCCAACACGCTATTTCTTATCGCAAAGCGTCACCTTCGCACCGAGCAGACGATCCCATTTTCTCACAGCTTATCCTTAAGGCCGCAGTTTTTGCCGAGATGACGGCCGATGATAAGATGCGGGTTTCATCTTGGATACTCCAGCCCGGCGAGATGGGGAGCCATGGCAACTCACACAACTTTGCAAGGGGTGCAGTGCTCGACCGCTAGAGAAGCCGTGCCGGGGGTATTGCGGTACGACTGGACGCGGGCGGAGGTGGAGGCGATTTACCGGATGGTGCTGCCGGAGCTGGTGTTTCGGGCGCAGACGGTTCATCGGGCCCGTCATGCCGCGGACCGCGTGCAGACTTGCCAACTGATTTCCATCAAGACCGGGGGATGCCCGGAGGACTGCGCGTACTGTCCGCAGAGCGCGCATTACAACACCGGCGTGGAGCGCGAAGGCTTGCTGGACCTGCAGCACGTCATTGAAGTGGCACGCGAGGCGGCTCGGCGCGGAGTGACGCGCTTCTGCATGGGGGCGGCATGGCGTGACGCTCCCGAGGGCAGGGAATTCGACAGAGTGCTCGAGATGGTGCGCGGCGTTTCGGCGCTCGGGATGGAAGTTTGCTGCACGCTCGGAATGCTGACGGAGCGGCAAGCCAAGCGCCTGAAAGAGGCCGGACTGACTGCGTACAACCATAACCTGGATACCTCGCCTGAGTTTTATGGCTCGATTATCACCACACGCGTTTACGACGACCGCTTGAAAACGCTGACGGCGGTACGCAAAGCGGGAATTACCGTTTGTTGCGGCGGAATCCTGGGAATGGGCGAACGCGAAGCCGACCGCATCGGCTTGCTGCACCAACTGGCGACGCTCGAACCGCATCCGGAGAGCGTGCCGATCAACATGCTAGTGCGTGTCGAGGGCACGCCATTGGCTTCGATATCGCCGCTCGATCCGCTAGAGATGGTTCGGGCGATCGCAACGGCGCGGATTTTGATGCCCGCGTCGCGCGTGCGGCTCGCCGCAGGACGCAGGCAGCTCTCACCAGAAGCGGTGACGCTATGCTTTCTCGCGGGAGCGAATTCGATTTTCGTGGGCGAGAAATTGCTGACCACGCCAAATCCGGGCCAGGATGAAGATGAACAGCTCCTTCAGACCCTCGGGATGAAGCCATTGGAACCGCATGTCGTCTGATTTTCAGGAAAGATTTCAGAGAGAACTGGAGGCGGGGCTGCGCGAGCTGGAAGCTCGGGGGCAGCGGCGGTCGCTTGCGGAAATTCAGGGTACAAATCTCTGCTCGAATGACTATCTAGAGCTGTCGAAACACGCGGCGCTGAAAGAAGCGGTGGCGCGCGCGGTGCGCGATGCGCAGCACGTTGGCGGAACAGGTTCGCGGCTGCTTTCGGGTCACGCCGCGGTGTGGAAACAACTGGAAGAAGAGTTCGCGCAATACGCGGGGACGGAAGCGGCGCTGTATTTTGGCAGCGGGTACATGGCGAATCTTGGGTTGCTGACCGCGCTGTTGAAGAAAGATGATTTGGTTTTTTCCGATGCATCCAATCACGCGAGCCTGATTGACGGCGTGCGGCTTTCCGGCGCGCGCAAAATCATTTACCCGCACTTCGATTTGAATACGTTCGAAGATGAACTGCGAAAGCACGCGCACGAACGCGGTCGCAAACTGATTGTCACCGAGAGCATTTTCAGCATGGAAGGCGATGTTGCTCCGGTTACCGAGATTGTGAAAATTGCGGAAGGCTATGGCGCGGGTGTTATTGTGGACCAGGCGCACGCGACCGGGGTACAGGGGCCCGCAGGCCGCGGAGTCGCTGTTCGAGACGGAATCGCGCAACATCTTGCCGCCGCGGTGCACACCTGCGGGAAGGCGCTGGCGAGCGCGGGCGCGTTTGTTTGTGGCAGCGTGGCATTGAAGGAGCATCTGATCAACCACGCTCGGACATTTATTTTTAGCACGGCGATGCCGCCGTACATGGCGGAGCAAATTCGCGCGGCGCTGAGACTGGTGCGCGGGATGGACCGGGAACGGGAAGAACTGAGGGTGAAGGCGCGGCGGCTCGTTAGCCGTTTGCGTTCGGGCGGATGGGACACCGGCCGGAGCGAGACGCAAATTGTGCCGTTGATTGTGGGCGAAAATGAGCAGGCGCTGAGCGCGGCGGAGCATCTGCAATCGCAAGGATTTGCGGTGCGGGCGGTGCGGCCCCCGACGGTACCGCCCGGTAGCGCGCGCTTGCGGTTTTCCTTGACGAGCGGAATCTCCGATGATGAACTGTTGCGCCTGGAGAATACCTTGAATCGGTGGCGAGAAGATGCACTTAGGCCCGCCGTGGTGGCCCGCGCTTGAGACATCATTTTTTCATCACCGGGACCGATACGGGAGTTGGCAAGACTGTTCTTTCTTCGCTGCTATGCGCCGCGCTGGACGCCGTGTATTGGAAACCGATTCAGACCGGCACGCTTGAAGGTTCCGATCGCGTGACCGTGATGCGGCTCGCGGGAATCGGGACGGACCGCACACTTGATGAGATTTACAAATTTGTTCCGCCGGTTTCGCCGGACCTGGCGGCGCGCTGGGCGGGCGTGGAGATTGATCTCGGCAAAATCAACATGCCGACCAGTCTGATGAACGACTGGCTTGTCGTCGAGGGTGCCGGCGGCGTGCTTGTGCCCGTGAATCAAAAACAGTTCATGCTGGACCTGATGGTGAAATTCAAGTTGCCGGTGATTGTCGCGGCGCGCAGCAGCCTTGGCACGGTGAACCACACGCTGCTGACGCTGGCGGCGCTGCACGCGGCGGAGCTTCCGGTGCACGGCGTGGTGCTGATTGGCGACCAGAACCGAGAGAACCGCGAAACGATTGAGCGGTTTGGGCATGTGCGAGTCATCGGCGAAGTGCCCAAACTGCCGAACCTGCATCGCACCGCGCTGATGCAGGTGTTCATGAATCATTTCGACCGGGCGGCGTTTGCACAATAAAGCGGTGACTGGTAACTCGTGTAACCCGCCGCCAATTGAACGCAGCTTATATCCCGTTTCGAGTACAGTACACTAGCGCGATGAATGCGGCGCTGAGGATTTGGCATCCCTTTACTCATTCCAAGCTGGACCTCCCACCGTTGCAGGTGGAGAGGGCCGAGGGTGTTTACCTCTATACGAAAGATGGGAGAAAGATTCTGGATGCGATTTCGTCGTGGTGGGTGAATCTCCACGGGCACGCGAATCCTCGCATTGCGGCGGCGATCGCGGAGCAGGCGCGGAAATTGGAGCATGTGATTCTTGCAGGGTTTACGCATGACGCCGCAGAAGAGCTGGCGCAGCGACTGAGAAAATGGGTGGCACCCCTCCCCAGCGCTGGGGGTAAAGCGGAGCTGACGCACTTGTTTTTCTCCGACGATGGATCGACAGCGGTGGAAGTGGCGCTGAAGATGGCGGTGCAGCACTTCAGCAATCCGGAACGCCGCGAAAAACGGGAAATTGTCGCGCTGGAGCATGGATATCACGGCGATACGGCTGGGGCGATGTCAGTTAGCGATGATTCGCCGTTCACGGAGCCGTTCAGCGCGATGCGCTATCCAGTGCACCGCGTCCATTCGGCGTATTGTTACCGGTGCCCGCTGGGGCTGAAGCGCGAGACGTGCCACATCGAGTGCGCGCAGCAATTGGAAACGCTGCTGGCGGAGCGCGGAGACAAGATTGCGGCGGTGATTGTCGAGCCCTTGCTGCAAGGCGCGGGCGGGATGATTGTGCACCCCGCGGAGTTTTTGCAGAAAGTGCGGGCGCTTTGTACGAAGCATGAAGTGCTGCTGATTGCGGATGAAGTGCTGACCGGATTTGGACGCACGGGAAAGATGTTTGCGTGCGATCTTGCCGGCGTAACGCCGGACTTGATGTGCCTGTCGAAGGGCATCACCGGCGGTTTTTTGCCGATGGGCGTGACCCTCTGCACGGACCGAGTCGAGACGGCCTTTCGCAGCGAAGACCGGCGGCATACGTTTTATCACGGGCATTCGTACACGGGAAACGCGGTGGCGTGCGCGGCGGCGAATGCGAGCTTGCAAATTTTCGAAGATGAGCCGGTGTTTGACCGCATCGCGGCGATTGCGCGGATTCATTCTGAGCGGCTGGCGGAGTTGCGCGAATTTTCCGTCGTGGGAGACACGCGGCAAATTGGAAGCATTGGCGCGCTGGAAGTTCGCGCGGAGGATGCCGGATACCTGTCGGCGATGCGGCCCAAACTGTATCAGTTCTTTCTCGAACGCGGCGTTTTGTTGCGCCCGCTGGGCAATGTGGTTTATGTTTTGCCGCCGTATGTGGTTTCGGGAGGCGAATTGCACCATGTTTACGACACGATTGTTGAGGCGATTCAGACGCTGTTTTGAAGATGAGAGTTGACAGCCGACAGCTCACAGCTGACAGCTCAGAGGCGGAGTTGCGGCGTATAAAGAGTCTCTCAAGTATTGAGACGCCGAGGATGCAGGCAAAAGCTGCAGCCTTCGAAGCTCAGGGTAAACAAGCTGCTGCACTCCAAAGGGCCCCGCAGTGCGGTGCCCCCACAATGGAAAATCGAGACTGAGGACGCGCTAAGAGCGCGGCCCTGCAATGAAAGAAAGCCTACGACGTGTTGCAAGGAGAGGCGCTTGACAGCGGGCTTGCATGCATGGAAAGAGAAGATTGTGGCTTTTGCTGGCAGCCTGGGGGCGCCTGGGCTGTTCCTGATTTCCTTTCTGGATTCGTCGGTGCTGACGTTTCCGGTGATCAATGACCTGCTGCTGATCGAGCTTTCCATCCAGCATCCGGCGAGGATGCCGGTGTATGCGTTCCTGGCAATGCTGGGATCGGTGCTGGGCTGTGTGCTGCTGTTTTACCTGGCCGAAAAGGGCGGAGAGGCGCTGTTTCACAAGCACGCCGGAAAACGCGCACAAGCCATCCACGATTGGGTGGTGAAGAACGGGTTCTGGGGAATGTTATTCGCCGCGCTGCTACCGCCGCCTACACCGTTTAAGGTATTTGTGGTGGCGGCGGGCGTGTTCGAGGTGCCGCTGGTAAGCTTTGTGTCGGCGATTACGCTGGCGCGGGCGGCGCGGTACTTCGGGATGGGGTATTTGGCGATTCGCTATGGGCATGAGGCGCTGCCGTACCTCAGGCGGCACACGCTGCAGGTAGCGGTGTTTGCGATTGGCTTGGTGATGGTGAGCTATCTCCTTTCGCGCGCGGTACTTAGGCACCGGCCGGGCGCGGAAAGCAAGACGCTTTCGCGGCCGAGTTAAAGGAGTACTTTAGGTGGTACTTGTTCCCCCTACCCTACCCACCGGCAATTCATATCGTTAACAAAACAAAGGAGCGGGAGGCGAGGTTTCTCTAAGTACGTAAGTTATTGAGCGGGCGGATGTTTGGACAATGTGGCGTTTCAACCAACATTTTAGTGCCACCAAAAGCTCTGAGGGGAGGGAACCCAGGCCAACTCGCCAGAGAGGGTTCTGCCGGATGCGTCGGTGTCAATGATTGCCTGAACGCGCAAGCCTCGGGGCTTCCCTTCTGCAGAGCCGGATTCGCGGGTGTAAGAGAAAGCGCGCAGGGTGACGCGGAAGCCCGAGGGCGTTTGCTCGACAGTAGCTTTGGGGAAGCGGGCGACCTGGAGAAAACGGCGTGCGATCGAGGAATTGCGCGCGGCGTCGAGGGCGGGAGAAGGCTCAGGCTTGTAGGCGGTAATGGCGGAGCTGGGATCGAAATCGGCGCCGGGACCGACAGGGACTTCGACGCCGTGAAGGGCGCGTTCGGTTTCAACAATGCCGTACCAGCGGAAAGGCGAGTTGGATTCGGCGAAGGCAGCAACTTTGTGAGGAAGTTCGCCGCCGTAGGTGCGCGATTCGAGGGCGGCGATGGCGTCGCTGTGGAACATGAAGCGCGCGCCGAGATAGAGGATTAGCGCGAGGAGAGCGAGAGTTGCGCCGAGTCGGCCGCGAGGACCTTTGCGGCGGGCGCCGATCTCTTCGGTGACGAGGCCGGCGAGAAGCGGGAGAAGGATGCCCGCGAGGAGAATTGCGAGGATCCAGAGGTCGAGAGAGGGAAGCCAGTCAAGGGCGAAGCGGCGAGCGGAGAAAGGCCAGAGCAGTTGGACGCTGGAGGTTTGGCAAACGTCGAGGGCGAGATGAAGGAGGGCTGCAGCGACGGCGGCGGCGAAGATGGTCGCGCGTGGTATCGGATTTTCCGTGGATTTGGGCTTGAGGAAGAAGCGAAGAGTGGCCACGAGGGCGAAGACGAGAGCGGCGGGGAGTGAGTGAAAATAAGTGCGGTCGAAAGAGAGATAGGCCGATGGGCCGAAGGACGTGCTGAGGAGGTCGGCGTCAGCGATGGTGCCCGCGAGGACGACAGCGATTGTGGCGGAGCGGGAAAGGCGAGGAAATGCAGCGCGCTGGAGGGTAAATGAGGCCAGGGCGTGGGTGAGAGGATCCATAGGGGAGAAGTTATCTCACAAAAGTGGACGGCGATGATGAGAAAACGGAACCGGGCCGAAGGCGTCCAAGCGGGATAAGTGATAGGCCGCAGGAGGCTTTATGAGCATTCGCAAAACAGTGGCAACTGCAGTGGTCTTACTTGTTGTGTCCGGGGCAAGAGGCGCGGGGAACGGGTTGTCTGCGGAGGATGTGGCGAAGATTAAGCACGTGCACAGCAAATACGAAGAGGCTTGGTTGAAAGGAGATGCCGATGGCCTGCGTGCGCTTTTCACAGAAGATTGCGTGCTATTGCCGCCGCACGCGGACAAGCCACGAATTGGACAAGAGGGCCTAAACGAATTCTGGTTCCCGCCCAACGGTCCGCCAACCAAGATTACCAAGCTTGTGGTGACGCCGGAAAACATCAGCGGTGATGGCCAGATAGCGTACGTGTGGGGAACCGACGAAGTGGCGTGGACGACCGAACAAAATGGCAAAACAACCAACGCATCGCACAAGGGGATCTTCCTGAACGTGCTCGAGAAGCAAGCGAGCGGTGAATGGAAGATGTCGCGTCATATGTGGGATGACGCGATTGAGCGGCGTCAGGCGCCGCCTGAGTCGTCAGGAATTAGTGAATTTTTGGTTCTTTAGGAATACGCGCGCATCGTCCGTGTCCTAGAAGACCAAGCGTACGTGCTCGATGGGACTGCCACTGGTCAAGACGGACTCAATCGTTTCGGAGCTCGCCTGAGGTTATCGGAACGAGGAGCTTGAGGGCGCGGGGGACGATGCGAAATTCCACGGGGAGGCGCGCGAGGGGCTCGCCGTCGATTTGGGCGTAGACGGGATTCGAATCGAGCGGCTCGCAGAGGACGGAGTCGGATTTGAAGAATTCGACGCCTTCAGTGCCGCGGAGCTTATTGAGCCAGAGCGAAGGCAGGTAGCTGAGATAGCGGAGGCCGCTGCGAGTGGCGAGGGTCAGGATTTCGAAATGGTCTTCGAAGAGGTCGGCTTCCGTGGTGATTTTGAATGGGCCGCCGTAGTTTTGCGTACGGCCCACGATGACAAGAGAGGCGTCAATTTTGCGGCCGCTACTCGTAACGCGGAAATGCGGGAATTTGTATCCGAAGACTTGACGGAGGCCGGCCCACCAGTAAGAAAGAATCCCGACGCGGGATTTGAGGCCGAGGTCGATGGAGTAGACGATTGCGCCGTCGGGGCCAGCGCCGGCGACACTAAGAAAATATTTTTTCTTTTCAGGTTGCTCGAGAGGAATAGCGAGGCCGAGGGCGATTTCTTTCACTTCGCCGTGAACGAGTTTTTGTGCGGCCATGGGAATGTTCCAGGGGAGGTCGAGTTCCTTGGCGAGGATGTTGGCGGTGCCGCCGGGAAGAAGGGCGAGCGGGACGCGGTGGCCATTGTGATGAGTGGCGAGGCCGTTGACGATTTCGTTGAGCGTGCCATCGCCACCACAGGCGATAACCAGGCCGCGGTTTTCTTCGGCGGCCCGCGCGGCGATTTCGATGGCGTGGCCGGGGCCGGTGGTTTCGGCGAGTTCAGCGTCAATGCCACGCGTGGCGAAAATGTGGCGCGCCTTGTCGAGCAGCCGGCGGCGTGCGTGGCCACCGCCATTGCCGGCGTTGGGGTTGTGGATCATCAGTGCGTTTTGGAGGTCAGCCGTCATTCGCGTTCCCGTTCGTGTCCTTTGGTTTCGCAAAAACACTCATTCTATATAATATCAGCCGATTTCGCGCATCGGATTTTAGGAGGGGTGCGCGAAAGAAGAACCAGATTCCTCGCTGCAGTGGCGGTGCCGCCAGGACGCTGGATGATGAAAAGAGACGAACAGGAGAGAGGCACATGGGTTCATGGCGAAGGCGGCGGCAGTGAATGTGAAAAAAGAGATTGAAGAGTTGCGCGAGAAATTGCGCTACCACGAATACCGGTATCACGTGCTGGATGACCCGCAGATTTCGGACGCAGCGTACGACCGATTGATGGAGCGGCTGAAAGAGCTGGAAGCGGCGCATCCGGAGCTGGTGACGCCGGATTCGCCGTCGGTGCGCGTGGGCGGCGCGCCGCGCGAAGGTTTTCAAACGGTGCGTCACGCGCGGCCGATGCTGAGCCTGGACAACGCGTTTTCCTACGACGCGCTGCGCGAGTGGGACCGGCGCGTGCGAGAGGGAAGCGGCAAGGAAAAAATCGAATACATTGCGGAGCACAAGTTCGACGGGCTGAGCATTTCGCTCCAATACGAAGACAGGGTGTTGACGCGCGGCGTAACGCGCGGAGACGGAAGGACGGGCGAGGACGTCACGCCTAATGTGAAGACGATCCGGTCGGTGCCGCTGCGTGTGGATGGCGCGGCACTGAAAAAAGTGAAGCTGCGGGCGGATTTCGAGGTGCGCGGGGAAGTGATGATGACGCGCAAAGCATTTGAAGCGCTGAACCGGCAACAGGAACGGATTGGCGGGAAGATTTTTGTGAATCCGCGGAACTCGGCGGCCGGTGCGGTGCGGGTGCTGGATCCCACGATTACGGCGTCGAGGAAGCTGGACTTTTTTGCTTACTACCTGCTCGTAGATGGGAGAGTGCCGTTCGCGAGGCATTCGGAGTCCCTGGAGGCTCTCAAGCAATTGAGGTTCCGAGCTTCAGACGATTGGAAGCTGTGCAACGGGATTCAGGAAGTGATCAAGTATTGCGAGGACTGGGACGCGAAGCGGGAGAAGCTGCCTTACGAGATTGACGGCGTGGTGATCAAAGTGAACGCCACCGCGATACAAAATGAATTGGGTTACACAGCAAAGGCGCCACGATGGGCGATTGCCTTCAAGTATCCGGCGCGGCAGGAAACCACGGTGGTGAAGGACATCATCGTGAACGTCGGGCGCACTGGGGCGCTGACGCCGGTTGCGATTTTGGAGCCCGTGCAAGTGGGAGGCGTCACTGTCAGCCGATCCACACTCCACAACATGGATGAAATCGAGCGGCTGGGATTGCAAATCGGCGATACGGTGCTGATCGAGCGGGCGGGCGAAGTGATTCCGCACGTGCTGAAACTGGTGAAGACCGGGAAAGACCGCAAGCCGTTTCGCATGCCGACGAAGTGCCCTGAGTGCGGGAGCGCGATTCATCACGTGGAAGGAGAAGTGGCGTATCGGTGTGTAAATGCGGCATGCCCGGCGAAGAGGAAAGAGTCGCTTCTGCATTTCGCAGGGCGGCACGCGATGGACATTGACGGGTTCGGAGAAAAGATTGTGGACCAGCTCGTGGACCAGGGGATGGTCAAAGACGTCGCAGATTTGTATGTGCTGAAAGAAGAGGAGGTGGCGGGGCTGGAGAGGATGGCGGAGAAATCCGCGCAGAACTTGCTCGAGGAAATCGAGGCGAGCAAAAAAAATTCGCTGGCGCGGCTGATTTATGCGCTGGGAATTCAATTTGTGGGAGAGCGGACAGGACAATTGCTGGCGGAACATTTTTCTTCGGTGGAGGAACTGGCCGGGGCGAAGGAAGAAGAGTTGGAGCAAGTGCCGGAAGTGGGGCCGAAAGTGGCGGCGAGCATTGTGGAGTTTTTCTCGGAGCCGGCGAACCGGCAGTTGGTGAAGAAATTGTGGAAGGCGGGCGTGCGGCCGACAGCAGAGAAGCGGGAGGTCAAGAGCGATAAGTTTGCGGGGAAGACGTTTGTGTTTACGGGGGGGCTGGCGAATCGCACGCGGGAAGAAGCCGGTGCGATTGTTGTGGAGCACGGCGGAAAAGTCAGCGGGTCAGTTAGCAAGAAGACGGATTACGTGGTGGTGGGGACGGATCCGGGGTCGAAGTACGACAAGGCGAAGGAATTGGGCGTTACGATTTTGAGCGAGGGAGAGTTTGAGAAGCTGGTGGGTTGAAGTGAAGGTATCTAATTGCGGAGACCGGTCCTCCTCTTCTCGCCAAAAAGTCTAGAGAACGCAGACAGTATTCGAAGTAACGACTTCTTCAAAATCCAAGGCAGAATCACATAATAAAGATAGCCGGCGAGGATTAAGAAACACAGGAGGCGTTGCAGCCAGAGCGGCACCAAAGTGTGTGTCCTAGACCCTCGAAACCGCTCATCTTCGTTGTGGTGCAAATGGCTTGGAGGGCCGCCCTTCTTGCCGCCCGTGTGCCTATGTTCGAAAAGAAAGAGTGCGCCGGCACTGTCCGCGGTCAAGATCT
>DATFRZ010000049.1:0-7527 GCA_035262885.1 Candidatus Acidiferrum sp. | reverse complement strand
ACGTCGCCGTCTCAAGCTATCGTCACGGAAGCGCGCACTGGCAATCAATCCAGCTTGCGCAGATAGGCTGGCAACCTGCGGGGTCATGAGCGCTGGAACCTCTCCCGGAGTCATGATCTGTTTGGAGCCGCACAAAAAGCTTAAGCCGGAAGCAGACTCCTTGCTTCCGGCTTCCACTGATGTAATCCCGCCTCCCAGCCAAGTATGGAAGCGATGCGGTGGTTGGGCGGCTCGCCTCTGCTCACCAAGTAAGCAGAGCATAGCCTCCTTGCCCTGCCTGAGCGGGAGGAAAGAAAGATCCCGCTCCGCCGCCGCCGAACTGTCCATTCGGTTGGAAAGGAAAGCCGGGAATGAGATAGCCAACCGCTCCGAGGTCATTCGGAGAGAAGACCGATGGAGCAGAAGGCCCGCTGTGGCTGATTGCGGCATTCGGATCAGCGGCCCCACCTGCCGCGCCAGCGACATTCGTTCCGCATGTTACCCCGGACGGCGGATAGGGCTGACCAGCGCCGCCGCCGTAGGCAACCGCGAGCACGTTACCGTTAGCATCCAGGACTTGCGTATCTCCCCCATTGCCACCAGGAGGATTCGCGGTGGTTCCGGCCCGACCCTTGGCGCCGACCATGATCGTCAAGCCTTGGCCCCCTTGAACCGTCAGGATTGTGCTGGTGTAGGCCCCGCCACCACCGCCGCCTCCGCCGTTGCAGCTGACAACGGCTCCGCCTCCGCCAGCGCCATAAAGTTCTACGCTAAGCCTGTTGACGCCACTCGGAACAACGAATGTGCCGCCCGCTTGAAATTCCTGCCTGCCATTAAGACCTGGGCCTGGAGGGCCGGCGGGACCCTGCGGTCCACTTGCTCCAGTCGGGCCCGTTGGACCCGCAGGTCCGGCAGGGCCAGTTGCGCCAGTTTGACCCACGTTGCCCATCGGCCCTTGCGGACCCTGTGGACCTTGAGACCCCAGCGGACCTATCGCACCAGCAGGCCCTACAGGGCCGGTTGCACCCGCAGGTCCTGCTGCGCCCGTTGCGCCAGTGTCTCCCTTTGGCCCTTGCGGCCCTATTGCGCCAATTGGACCGGCAGGCCCGACTGCGCCCGTTGCGCCTGGGTCACCTTTTGGTCCCTGTGGACCAGCCGGTCCTTGGGCTCCAGCAGCCCCCGCAGGTCCAGCCGGCCCCTGCGGTCCCATCGGTCCAGCTGGACCGACTGGTCCTGGAGGCCCCATTGGGCCTACGCTCATTATGGGTAGCAAGGTGACGCTGAGGTCATTGTTGCCCGCAGCCACCTGCACATCGCGCACATCGGCATTCCAGCCCGGGTTCGGACTAGAAACCCTTACTTTATGCCAGCCCACTGCAACCTCCGTGCTCATGGGCGTGACTTGGCCCATGTCCTTTCCGTCCACCGACACGTTCGCGCCTGACGGAAACGACGTGACCTTCAATTTTCCGTGCTTACTATCTTGCGCCCCGGCTGTGCGGGGTAACAGGAATAGCGTTGTGACCAACACAAATACCCACAACATCCGCCGACGCTGGGTCATCGAATCCTCCTTGAGTGCTTTCCCACGCTCAACTGTTCGGGCAGGCTTCGAGGGACATGGCCGTATTCACCGCAACCGCCCCTCCATGTCGCAATTGCCACTAACTCATTTGTTTTCAACACAAAGGAAGAAGATTTCCACCCATAAGGCCCAGCAGACGGGTTACGAATCGTAACCTTTCGGGCACAAGCGGCCTGCAACCGCGCACCTGTTTTTGTATTTTATTCGCTAGAGGTGCTTTCGCTGCATTTGGCCCTCGGCGCGCCGGCCCGTTTGTCCCTACCTTCCTGACGTCGTCTTCAAACTTTTCGGCTTCTACTGAATCGTCCGCTCTTGCCTTTAGCTATCCCACGCTCCTGGCCAGTTCTGAGCTGCGGGTCCCTGAAACTTCTTGACACGACAAGCCCCAAAAAGGATCTAAGGACTCTCTCAGCCTTGACCGCCAAAGCGCCGTCCCGCTCTACTTCCAGATCCACCAGCACCTCCTCCAGGAAATCCGCTCGGGCCGCTTCAAGGCCGGCAAACCCCTTCCTTCCGAAGAGGTGCTCTCCAAACGCCTTCGTGTCAGCCGCATGGCCGCCCGCCAGGCACTCAAATCGCTTTGCAGCCTGGGCGTGGCTTACTCTCAAAGGGGTAAGGGCACCTTCGTCTCTGAAATCAAGCTGGAGAAAAATTTCCGGCAGGTCCAGTCCTTCACGGAGGAAATGGAAGCGCGTGGTTCTCGCCCTCACGTCGGAGTTGCTTTCTGCCGAGGAAACAACTAGGGAAGCACTGGAACTTGAGCCGGAAGAAAAAGTGATCCGCATACGACGCGTGCGCGTGGCGGACTCGTGGCCGATGGGAATAGAAACGACGTGCTTGCCCCAAAAGCTCTTCCCAGATTTGCTCGAGAGATTTGATCCGCGCTCTATCGCTCTATCGCACCCTTGCGCGGGTGTACGGAATTCACATCGTGCAGGCCGACGAAGTAGTAGAGGCGGGCTTGGCGAACGCCGAAACGGCTCGACTGCTGGGGATTGCTGACGGCAGCCCTGTATTTCTATTTAGCGCACCGCTTACGTCGAGGGCGGACAAGCGGTCGAATACGTCAAGTCCACATTTCGCGGTGATCGCTACAAGATTACGAACCGGCTGGGCCAATTCAGCAACGACAATTCTTCCGGGGGTGAGGCATGAACACACGGGTGTGTGCAAACGCAGTATTTCGATTGCGAAATCGCAGTTCGAACAGGGGGTCAATCATGTTGGTCGAAAGAGGGAGGTTTTTCGTTCGGGCTGCCTCCTCGGCGCGTCGCCTCTTGGCTGCCGTCCGAATCAGGTGGGCGATCCCAACTCCGGAGCTCCGCATACCTTCAGCAGTTGGTTCAACGCAGCGGCATTTGCGGCGCCCAGCGCAACCGACGGAAACAACCGAGCGGCCCGGTGCTATTCGCGGGCCAGGTTTCTGGCGAACCGACCTCTCCTTGTTCAAAAACATAAAGTTCACCGAGCGTTTCAACGGGCAATTCCGTTTCGAAACATTTAACACCTTCAACCACACGAACCCTATTTGCTGCGGCTCGACGAACGTCACCTCCACGCTGTATAACCCGATAACCTCGACGCGCGATCCGCGCATTCTGCAACTCGGGCTGAAACTCAACTTCTAAATTTCGCATCCGCTGCTTGCGGTTGCCCTCATCCCAAAAACAAGGAGGCTCCGAGTCATCCGAGCCTCCTGTTTTTTCGGGGAGCCGCTGCTGGTCACGTTGGAACTATAGTTCGCCGCTCTCACTGCGAGGCAGTCTCCTGTCACTAATTCCCTAATGAGCAGCGGCGAGTGCTTGAGTTTTTCTCGATTCGTTCCACAGCCCCACGTAAGGCTGCAGGTCTCGCATCATTTTTTCGAATTGTGCTAGGTCGAGCGACTGCGCACCATCACTAATAGCTTTCTCCGGCGCGGGATGCACCTCGACGATCAATCCGTCCGCCCCAATCGCCACCCCCGCTCGCGAAACTGCCGGCACCAGGCTGCGTTTCCCTGTCGCGTGGCTCGGATCCAAAATCACCGGCAGATGCGTCAACTCATGCAGCACGGGGATCGCCGAAATATCGCAAGTATTCCGCGTGGCCGTCTCAAACGTGCGGATTCCCCGCTCGCACAAAATCACGTCCGGATTCCCGTGCGCCGTGATGTATTCCGCCGACATCAGCAGCTCCTTCACCGTGCTGCTCAATCCGCGTTTCAGCAGCACCGGTCGGCCGCATTTGCCCAGCGCCTTCAGCAGCATGAAGTTCTGCATATTTCGTGCGCCCACTTGCATCACGTCCGCGTACTTCGCCACCAAATCCACGTCCCGGTCTGTCATCACTTCCGTGATGATCGCAAGACCTGTCACATCTTTCGCTTTGCGCAGCAGCTTCAATCCTTCTTCTTCCATGCCCTGAAAATCGTAGGGGGAAGTTCTTGGCTTGAACGCTCCGCCGCGCAGCATTTTCGCACCCGCTTTCGCCACGCCCTCAGCGGCCTGCATGATTTGCTTTTCCGATTCCACCGAGCAGGGTCCCGCCATCACCACAAATTCGTCGCCAATTTCGATGCCGTTCGCTCTGATCCGCGTCTTCTGTTTGCGAAACTCCTTGCTCACAAACTTATACGGCGCGGAAATCCGCACCACCTTTTCCACTTGCGGCATCGCTTCGATCGATTCCAGGCATGCCGCCACGTCGCCCACGCCCACCACCCCGATGACCACGCGCTCCTCCCCTTCGATCGAGTGCACTTTGTACCCGAAGTGCTCTACCCGCGCTCGAACCTCGTCGATTTCTTCCCGCGTTGCATGCCGTTTCATGGAAATAATCATTTCTCTAGCCTCTCAAGTTGAATCAGAGATCAGATAGCGGAGAACCGAAATCAGGGACGCGGAAAGAACGCGTTTCCCGCCGACTAAAACAGGTTTCTTTTCTGATCTCCGGTCTCTGTTCTCCGATCCCGCAATCTGTTTCTCGGGACCTAAACTCGCTGCAAGCCCTCATTCAAAATCGCTCGTTTCAAAAAAGCTCTGCCACAAAAACAAAAAACCCACTCGGCTGGCGAGTGGGCCAAAAACCTTCTCCGCTGATTTCGCTTACAGAGACGCCCCCCGCCACCCGGATGGATGCCACGTAAATCGATACCAGCGATACGAGTTGGCGAGTTGCGCGTTCATCGAGGTCACAGTGTATTCTGTCTTTCTCACAGTTTCAACAATATCTTTTAGCAGCCGGACCGCTCTTCCTTTTGTGACAAGGTTGATTTTCAGTTTTCCATTTTCCAGCTTCAGAAGAACAGCAGCGCGATTTTGTAGCGCGCGAAACCCGCGGCTTCACTTGTGCGGCAGGCGCCCACGGAAACGTTGCGATACGGCTCGCGGCGGATTTTCTTTTCGAGGTCCGTCGGAATTTCGCTAAGGTCTCCTGTCTCGAAGCGAATCAACGCCCCAGAACGCGCTCCTAGCACCGCTAAACTCCCCTCGCAGGATTTTCGCGCCTCGTCTGGCACGCCGGTTACGTGCAAACCTTTCGCTGTCAACAACGCGCTCACTTGTTTCTCCTGCTGCTCCAGGCTTTCGCGGGCAAACGACTGCGAGAAATCCTGCACCGCAAAAAGCCCGGCCGTTCCGCGCACCGCAGCGATTCCCACCGACGTCACCCGCGGGCTCAAAATGTTGGCGCGGTGGCCGGGAGAGCGCATCCATCCGTTGTGGATGGTGGCCGGATCTTTGCCGAACGCGATATTCTCGGCGATGTTAGTGAAACGCGCGCCAGCAGCCGTGATGCGTTCTTCCAATCCGGGCTCGTCGGGAAGCTGATGCTCGAGAATGTTGAGATTGAGCATGAACAGCGCGTGCTGGCGCGCGGCTTTGAAGAGTGCGTCGTCCCACTTCAGTTCGGGAAGACCATTCGCAACGCGTTCGTGGTTGAGCAGCTCAAACAGTTCCCGCTCGGACTCGTTGCGCGGCGGGGTTTGGGCCTGCGCAGCCGAAGCTGCAACCAAGAAAAGCAAAACGGCCAACAAGTAAGCGACTTTCGCTGCGCGTGGGACGAAAGAAAAATCGCGCGCGCGACTTTGCGGCGCGGCAGCTTGCTTTGCAGAGTTTGTTGCGCTCGCACCGAGAACGGCTAAGTGCGGCACGAAATTTTTCATGCCAGTGAAAAAATCAGCCGCGGACGCGAACCGCGCTGAAGCTCACCACCACGTGCCCGCCGGCGGTGGGCCGGCCGAAACTCAGCATCGGGCTGAAGCGCGAGAGGAATAGCATCTGGTACACCTGCCGGCGAAGCTCCGCGCTGGTTGGGCCAGAGAGAATCTGATAATCCGTCATGCGGCCTTCCGCATCCACGGTCACGTCCACCAAGAGCCCATGGGGCGAGGAAAGTTCGCCGTCATGCTGTTCGGGCGCCCAGGCTTCCGGATAATCCGAAAGCGAAACGAGTTTCGCGGGACGCATCAGATTGATGGGCACATCGTTTTCCACGGCGCGCACGGTGATGCCCGGGAGGATC
Organism: Candidatus Acidiferrum sp.; assembly: GCA_035262885.1. GTDB lineage: Bacteria > Acidobacteriota > Terriglobia > Acidiferrales > UBA7541 > Acidiferrum. The sequence goes on along the minus strand of DATFRZ010000049.1, from coordinate 1,460 downwards.
ATCTGCAAGGCCAGGATAAAAACCAGCATCGCGGACAAAAAGCCGCCCGTCGCCGGAACGGTGACCGGGCGAAATACGTTTTCGAGCACGATTTCCGCATGATCCCGGAAATTGCGCCAACGCGTTGCCCAATCCTGCGATTGCTGCGCCTGCGCCGCCGCGACTTTGATACGCACGGCAAGATCCGCGGGCGGAGTATTCTTCTGCACACGAGAGAGCAGTACGGCCAGCTTGCGGAACCGCTGCAACTCTTCGCGGCAACCGCCGCAAAGTTCCAGGTGCCCGCGAATCGCCGCGCGCTCCCGCATGCGCTTTTCGCCAATCAATGCATCATCCAAATAACCAGCCAGATTTTTCCTTACCGTGGTGCACTTCATGAGAGCCCCTCTCCCGCGTACGCTTCGCGCGGGGACTTACTTTCTGAAGCAACCGAGACATGCCGCGCAGCTGAAGAGGCTTCGCCATAAGGCGACGGCTGTGGCATCACCACCTGAACAACTTTTCCCTGCATCAATGCTTGAACGTGAGCTGGAACGTGACCCAGCGGAACCCCCGACGCGTTCGCGGAGGGCTTTCGTTCCGTCTTGGGTTCATTCAACATGGGTTCGAGAATATCTTTGAGCGCCCGCCGGCCGCGCAGAATCCGCGATTTCACCGTGCCGACGCTGCACTCCAAAACTTCCGCGACCTCTTCGTAAGTCAGGCCTTCGAGGTCGCGCAAAATCACCGCGCTGCGAAACGCTTCCGGAACCTGCTGCAACGCGCTCTGCACCGCGTCTTCGATTTCGTGCGCGGCTAGCTGCTCGAAGGGTGTGCCGCAGTTGTCCGGAATCTCCAGACGCATCTGCCCTTCTTCTGGCTCCGCGTCAATCGAAACATTTTTCTGCAAGTGGCGCTTGAACCAGCGCTTCTGGTTGAGCGCTTCGCGAATAGCAATGCGATAGAGCCAGATCTTCAAGGAACTGCCTTAACGGAACTTACAGATACCGCGAAAAGCCTTCAGGAAAACTTCTTGGGTGCCGTCGGCGGCGTCCGAGGTGTCGCCGAGCATGCCGAGAATCAGGTTGTACACCGGCGCGTGATAGTGGGTGACCAGCCAGTCGAATGCCGTCTCTGAGCCCGCCTGGAGCTCGTGAACGAGTTCGGCTTCACCGCCGCCCCAACTCAGGGCACTAGCCCAATCGGACACTGCCGGCCTTTCCGACCCGATGCTCGCCCCGATCAGATCTGGTGGAACTTCGTCGGGTCTCCCTACATACCTAGGATCGACCGCCTGCCGGGTCCGTGCATCCCGCAAAGCCATTCGGGGATTGCCGAATTCGCTCCGAGCACTTACCTGACCCGCTGTCCGCTCTCCTGATCTTAGACACCGAAGGAAGCGGCTTTGTTTCCTGGTAGTTAGACGTAGGGATTGCGTACCTCCTCATTCTGTCACCGCGCCGGGGCACGCGCAATAGGAC
>DATFRZ010000048.1:0-20355 GCA_035262885.1 Candidatus Acidiferrum sp. | reverse complement strand
TCCGTAACGGAAACGAACATAACAGTCGAGCAGATGAATTTGTGATCATCTCCGCGCAGCATCATCAGAGCCAGCGCACCCACTGCAAGGAAGAAGATCAGCACCGAAAGCAAGTGCCCGCCGGAGAGCATCAGCGCACCCACCCCATGATGGTTTTGCCGGCGCCGGGCCAGAAGAAGATCACTGCGAGCACGACAATTGCGCCCGCTACCACCCACACGGCGTAGCTGCGGGTGTTTCCGGACTGCGAATGTCGAATGCCGTCGCCAATGGCTGCCGTTCCGTGCGCGATGCCATTCACCGTGCCATCGATTCCTGCAACGTCAGCGGCTTTCCAGAGCACGTTCGTGGAGAGCCAGAGCAGCGGGCGAACGACCGTCGCCGCGTAAAGTTGGTCAACGTAATATTTGTTCAGCAGTGTGGTGTACACCGGCTTCAACGATTTTGCGAGCTCGTCGGGCTTGCGCGGATTCTTGAGATACAGCCAGTAGGCCATCGCGATGCCAACCAACGCGGTGCCAAAGGCTACGCCCGCGAGAATCAGTTCGAGTTGATGCGTGGACGCTTCCGTGGCTGCGCCCGCGGCTTCCGGCGCGCCGCCAAAAACGGGCGCAAGGAAATTCGCGAAATGGTCCGGCCCTTGGAAAAAAGTAGGAAGCGCGAACCAGCCGCCAATCACAGAAAGAATCGCCAGAGCCACCAGCGGTCCAAGCATGCTCCAAGGCGATTCGTGGATGTGCACCTTCTTTTCGTCGTAGCGGGGCTTTCCGCTAAAGGTGAGGAAAATCAGCCGAAACATGTAGAACGCCGTGAGCAGCGCGGTGAGCAAGCCGAGGGCGTAAAGAATGCGGCCGCCCGTTTCGCTCTGGAAAGAGGCAAACAGAATCGCATCCTTTGAAAAGAAACCCGCGAGAGGCGGGATCCCGGCAATGGCCAGAGTGGCTGTAACCATCGTGTAGTAGGTCCACTTAATCTTTCTGCCGAGGCCGCCCATCTTTGGCATTTCCTGCTCGCCGCCCATGGCGTGGATTACCGAGCCGGCGGCCAGGAAGAGCAGCGCTTTAAAAAACGCGTGGGTCATCAGATGAAAAATGCCGGCGGTGAATGCGCCGACGCCGCAAGCAAGGAACATGTAGCCGAGCTGGCTGACGGTCGAATAGGCCAGAACTTTTTTGATGTCGGTTTGCACCAGGCCGATGGTTGCGGCGAAAAGTGCCGTGACGCAGCCCACGACGGCGACAACAAGCATTGCGGTCGGCGAATGCGTGAAAAGAATGTGCGAGCGCGCGACAACGTACACGCCGGCGGTAACCATGGTCGCCGCGTGAATCAAAGCGCTGACGGGTGTGGGGCCTTCCATGGCATCGGGCAGCCAGACATACAGCGGGAGTTGCGCGGATTTGCCCGTAGCGCCCATGAAGAGGAGCAGGCAGGCAATCGTCAGCGTGCCGAACTTGCCGATGGCATCTGGCTGCCAGGTTCCTGCTTTGGCGAAGAGCTGCGCGAAATCCAGCGTACCAAACGCGCGGAAAAGCAAAAACATTCCAAGCATGAAACCGAAATCACCGATACGGTTGACGATGAAAGCCTTTTTGCCTGCATCCGCCGCAGATTTCTTGAGGAAGTAAAATCCGATGAGCAAGTAGCTGGAAAGACCAACACCCTCCCAGCCGACGAAGAGCAAAGCGTAATTCGCGGCCAGGACCAGAATCAGCATGAAGAACATGAACAGGTTCAGATAGGAGAAGAAGCGGTAGTAGCCGCCTTCATGTGCCATGTAGCCGGTGGCGTAAATGTGGATGAGCCAGCCGACGCCGGTGACGACCAGCAGCATGACCACGGTGAGCTGGTCCATCTGGAGATCGAAGCCAGCGCGGAAATTGCCGGCGGTGATCCAGGTGAAGAATTCCTTGTGGAAGAGCGCTTGCCCCGATGCGAAAAATTCGCGGACGGCTTCGAGCGCACAGAGGAACGAAAGTCCAGTGGAGGTGATGGCGACGGCGGTAACGAATTTATTCGGCCCCTTCGCACCCAAAAGCCCGTTGATCGCCGAGCCGAGCAGCGGCAGCAGGGGAATGATCCACAGATATTCGAGAATCAGTTGTTTCGGCATTAAAGTTTGAGCAGGTCCACGCGTTCGACGTTGAGCGTTTGCCGGTTGCGCGCAATCAGGATGATTATTCCCAGGCCCACGGCGGCTTCCGCCGCGGCGACTACAATCACAAACAGCACGAAAACCTGTCCGTCGAGTTTTCCGAGGGCCTGGCTAAAGGCCACGAAGGCCAAATTCACAGCGTTGAGCATCAGCTCGATGGACATGAAGATGGTGATGATGTTGCGCTTGAAAATGAAGGCGAACACGCCGAGGCCAAACAAAATGGCGCTCAGGGTGACGTAATAATTCGTGGGGACCATTTCAGCTTTTCTCCCGCTGCGCCAGAACCACCGCGCCCAGAATCGCCACCAGGATGAGGAACGAAGTCAATTCGAACGGATAAACGAAATCCTTGAAGACCATCTCGGAAATGCCCTTGGTGGAGGACATAGCGCCAGTTTGCGCTGTGGTCTGCACGTTCGCGCCAGACCTGGCGATCGTCGCGGCTACGAATGCTGCCAGCGCCAGGACGAGGAGCAGTCCCGGCGGGCCGGCGAGCTTCGAAAGGCTGGTGTGCTCTTCGATGCCGGCATTGAGTAACATGATGACAAAAACGAAAAGAACCATGATCGCGCCGCCGTAGACGATGATCTGCACCGCCGCGACAAACTCCGCTCCCATCAGCAAATACAATCCCGCGAGCGCCACCATCACCACGATGAGCGAAAGCGCGCTGTGGATCGGATGCTTTTGGAGAATCAAGCTGACTGCACCAATCACCGCGAGTGCGGCGAGCACAAAGAAGACGATGAGCGGCGTGGTCATTGGCGACCCCACTGCATCTTCGCCAAGATTACGAAGCTGGTCAGAATGACGTTCACGATGGAAACCGGCAGCAAGAGTTTCCAGCCAAAGGCCATCAACTGGTCATAGCGGAAACGCGGCAGCGTCCCGCGCATCCACACGTAAATAAACAGAAAGATCAAGACTTTCAAGAGAAACCAGAACGGCGCCTGAATGAAATTGTTGAATTGCGGGAGCACGATGAGAGCCAGCCCGAGCGCCGTGAGCACGGTACCCACGCCGGGGAGAATGACTCGGCCGAAAACTGTCTCGTAGCGGAGGCCGTCCATAATGACCCACAGGCCGAAAGGAATCAGAATCACCGAGGGCAGATAGTGCGTGAAAGTCCACGAAGCCGGGAAGGGAGAGAGCCATCCGCCAAAAAACATGATGGTGCACAAACAGGAGACGGTGATCATGCTGGTGTATTCGGCAATGAAGAACATGGCGAATTTGAAGCTGGCGTATTCGGTGTGGAAGCCGGCGACGAGCTCGGATTCGGCTTCGGGGAGGTCGAAGGGCGCGCGGTTGGTTTCCGCGACGGCGGCGGTGAAAAAGCAGAAGAAGCCGAGAATTTGCGGCCACACGTTCCAGCCGAAGATGCCCGGGTGCCGAGCCTGCACTCGAATGATCTCACTCAGATTGAAGGCATTATCGCTGCTCATGTTGGTCACGAGCAGAACCCCCACGACCGACAGGGTGAGCGCCAGTTCGTAGCTGACCATTTGCGCGGAGCTGCGCAGGCCGCCGAGGAGCGGATATTTGCTGTTGGAAGACCAGCCGGCGAGGGCAACGCCGTAGACGCCGAGAGCGGTGATGGCGAACAGAGCGAGAATCCCGATGTTGAGATCGACCGGGGCGATGCCGAGATAGATATCGTGGCCAAAAAGATGAATCGGGTCCGGGCCAAAAGGGATGATGGCGATGGAAGTCAGAGCAAGCGCGAGAGCGAGCAAAGGGGCCAGGTAATAGACAAATTTATCCACGCCCGCGGGCGTCGGGTCTTCCTTGAAAAGGAATTTCAAGCCATCGGCCAAAGGCTGCAGCAAACCATGCGGCCCGACGCGGTGTGGTCCCCATCGAGACTGGATGTGCGCGACGACTTTGCGTTCGAACCACGTCAGGTAGGCATTTACCGTGAGCACGATAAAGAGCAGCAGCAAGATCTTCGCGATCGTGATAAGCAGTTCCGTAGTGGGCACGAGTGAGTGCAAGGCTAGACGTCCGCCTCCGGCAAGGATTCCATCATGGTGCACCAGCGGCTGAGCGTGCCGCTGGTGAAAAGGTTGTCGTTTGCCGAGCGGATCAGTCCGGCGGGCACGTCGTAGGGCCCGTGGCCGTCGCGGGCAAATTGCGCGAGCGTGGCTTCCGCGCCGCCGGTGAGCAAGCCTGCGAGCGGCACGTTATAAGCTGGGACGCCTTTGCGAATTTCTTCGAATACTGCGCCGACCGTTTTGTAGTGGAACGCTTTGCCAAGGCCCAGCTTTTCGAGCTGATGCGAGAGGATGCGAAACAGGTCAAAATCGCTGCGTGGGCCCATCACTTCCGCGCCTTTTCGCAGGAGTTGAATTTCGCCGGAGGTGTTGGTAACCGTGCCGTCTTTTTCGTAGGCCGAGGCCGCAGGTAGGACGATGTCGGCTGCCTTGGCCGTTTCGGTGAGAAACATTTCCTGCACGATTAGGAGTGCGAGTTTGCCGCGGCCCGCGCCTGGCTTGCCAAAGTGCGCGAATGGATTCGCCCCCACGACGTAAAGCGCTTTCAAGATTCCGGATTGCGCGGCTTCGACCATCTCGGGCACAGTCATCCCAGGTTTTGACGAAAGCACGCAGCCCCAGAGCTGTTCGAAGGCTTCGCGCGCCTTGGCATCGTCCACCTGCGCGTAGCCGGGGAAGCGGTCGGGCAGAAGTCCCATGTCCGCTGCGCCGCGCGAATTCGAATAATCACCGAGCGCCAGGTAATGCGTCTTGCCGGGGAGCTTTGAGCCAAAGGCGGCGAGAGTGGCGATGGCGGCTCCGGAAAGCTCCGCGCCAAAGACGACGGCAACGTCGCTTTCCGCTTCGAGAGCCGCTTTCAACTGGACGAGTTGCTCGACGAGTTCCGGCGCGAGCTGGCCTTCTTCGTGCGCAAGCCATTTCAAGATGGTGTGTTCCTGGCCCGGAGCGATTTTCACGAACTGCTTCGCTTTGCGTTTGAGCTTGATTTCGTTCGAATTGATAAGGAAGAGTTTGCTCCCGAAGTGGCGGATGCCGCTGCGAATCTGCCAGGCCACCAGAGGATTCTGGTTGGAAGGATCGTTGCCGATGACCAGAACCGCTTTCGATTGGTACAACTGCTCCATGGTGAGAAGGGAATCGGCGGCACGCTCGCCGAGCGCGGTGACCAGTCCGGCGTAGTCGGCGGTGCGGTGATGATCGATGTTATTGGTGCCAAAGGTTGCGCGCGCCAGGCGTTGCAACAGGTAATTCTCTTCGTTGGAAGTACGGTTTGAGCCGATGAAGCCGATGGCTTCCTTGCCGCCACCTTCGTGAGCGGCTTTTAGCTTTGTGGCGGCGGTTTGCGCGGCTTCTTCCCAGGAGACTGGAAGAAGTTTGTCGCCTTTGCGAACGAGCGGCTGGCGGATGCGCTCCGGGTGGTTCGTGAAATCGAAGCCGAAGCGGCCTTTGACGCAGAGGAAATCCTTGTTGATGCCGCTGAGGTCGCGGTTGTTGGCGCGAAGGATTTCGTGATTGCGGACACTCAACGTGGTCTTGCACCCGTTGGAACAATGCGCGCAAACGGTCGGGACGTACTGCATTTCCCAAGGGCGCGTCTTGTAGCGATAGGTCCCGCTGGTCAGCGCTCCCACCGGGCAGATGTCAATGCACATGCCGCACTCTTCGCACTCGAGGTGGTCGCCGCGATTTGGGATGATGACGCTGTTCGCGCCACGCATGCCCACGCCGAGGGCCTTCACGTCCATGCCTTCGTCGCAAACGCGCACGCAACGGAAGCACAAAATGCAGCGCGGGGCGTCGTAGTAGACCAGCTCGGACCATTTTTCTTCGGGGCGATGGATTTTTTCCTCGACGAAACGACTGGAGTCCGCGCCGTAGCGGAAAACCATGTCCTGCAGTTCGCATTCACCGCCCTTATCGCAGACGGGGCAATCGAGCGGGTGATTGGTGAGGAGAAACTCGAGCATGTACTTGCGGGCTTGGCGGACCTCGTCCGTGTTGGTGCGAACGACCATGCCGTCCGTCGCGACAAGCGTGCACGCGGTTTGCAGTTTTGGCGCCTTCTCGACTTCAACGAGGCATATGCGGCAGGCCGCCTGGAGCGAAAGTCCGGGATAGTAGCAGAATGACGGAACTTCCGTGCCGAGGCGCCGTGTCGCTTCGATGACCAGCGTGCCCTGCGGCACTTGAATTTCGCGGTCGTTCACCTTCAGCTTGATGAGTTTCTGGTCGGACATGAATTCCTAACGTGCCCCTTTGCGATTCCTCGTTTTATCTGGCGCCAACGAGCGCTCCAGCGGATTTGAACGGGCAACGTCCCTTCAAATGGTCTTCAAATTCGCCGCGCCATTTTTTCATGATGCTGATGGTCGGCATCGCGGCCGCGTCGCCGAGCGGGCAGAACGTGCGGCCTAGCATGTTCTTCGCGAGGTCGGCGATGAGGTCGATGTCTTCCTCGCGGCCCAGCCCGGCGTGAAAGCGCTCGAGAGTCTTGCGCAGCCAAGTGGTTCCTTCGCGGCAGGGAATGCACCAGCCGCAGGATTCGTGCGCGTAGAAGTGCATGATGCGGCGAGCCATGTCCACCATGCAGGTGTCTTCGTCCATGACGACCATGCCGCCGGAGCCGAGCATGGAGCCGGCTTTGGCGAGCGAATCGTAATCCATGGGGATATCAATTTCGTGGGCGGTTAGAAGCGGGCAGGAACTGCCTCCGGGAATCACGGCTTTCAGCTTTTTTCCTTCCGCGATGCCGCCCGCGACCTCGTAAATGAACTTCTTCATGTTCATGCCGAGCGGGACTTCATAAATCCCGGGCTTCTTCACGTGGCCTGCGACGCACAGCATGCGCGTGCCGCCGTTTTTCGGCGTACCGCGGTTGGCGTAAGCCTCGCCGCCTTCGCGGATGATCGAAGGGACGGCGCTCAAGGTTTCCACATTGTTGATGATGGTGGGGCAGCCGTACAGGCCAACGACGGCGGGAAAAGGCGGCTTGATGCGCGGATAGCCGCGCTTGCCGTCGAGCGATTCCATCAGCGCCGATTCTTCGCCGCATTCGTAAGCGCCGGCACCGGTGTGAACCAGCAAATCGAAATCGAACCCGCTGCCCAGAATGTTTTTACCCAGATAGCCGGCGTTGTACGCTTCGGCAATGGCGGCGTCCACGATGTCCAGCACGTAGCGGTATTCGCCGCGAATGTAGATGAATCCCTGGTGCGAATTGATGGCGCGGCCCGCGATGACCATGCCTTCGATCAGCTGGTGCGGGTCCATTTCCATGAGCGGACGGTCTTTGCAAGTGCCAGGCTCGCTTTCATCGGCGTTGCAAATCACGTACTTCGCTTTCGGCGAATCCTTCGGCACGAACGACCATTTCATTCCTGTGGGGAAGCCCGCGCCGCCACGGCCGCGCAGGTTCGATTTCTTTGCTTCATCGATGATTGACTCCGGCGTCATTTGCTTCAGCGCCTTTTCCAGCGCTTTGTAGCCGCCTTGCGTCACGTAGACATCGAGCTTGTGCGAATCCTTCAAGCCCCAACGGCGGCTGATGAGCGGAGTCTCGAGGACGTTGCGTTCATGAAGCGCGCCGGAAATGACCGGCTCGGGCGCGGGGCGTTTGCCCGCGTCCAGATCCTCGATGATGCGGTCAAATCTGAGCGGCGTCAGATTCTCGTAGAAGTCGTAATTCACCTGCATGGCGGGCGCGCCGGTGCATGCGCCGATGCACTCGACTTCTTCGAGGGAGAACACGCCGTCCTGCGTGGTTTCTTTGTGGCCGATTTCCAGGCGCTTTTTCGCTCGGTCGAGGATTTCGTAACCGCCCTTGAGCATGCAGGCAACATTGGTGCAGATTTGCACGTGATGCTTGCCCATGGGCTTGCGGCGCAGCATCGAATAGTAGGCCAGCGTTTCCTCGACCTGGACATTGTTCAAATCCAGGCGTTGGGCGATTTCGGCGATCATTTCGTCGCCGATGTAGCCGAATTCGTCCTGCGCGTACATCAGCATGGGGATCAGCGCGCTGCGCTTTTGCGGATAGCTGGTCTGCAGCTTTTCAAATTTCGCGGAAAGTTTGGGGGAAAGTTCCATGGCTATCTGTCGACTTCTCCGAGCACGATGTCAATTGTCCCGATGCAGGCGATTACGTCGGCGATTAATTGTCCTTCGATGAGTTTGGGCAGCGCCTGCAAATTGATGAACGACGGCGAGCGGAAGTGCACGCGCAGCGGCTTCGGCGACCCGTCGCTGGCCACGAAGCAGCCGAGTTCTCCACGCGGCGACTCCACGGCCACGAAGGCTTCGCCGGGCTGCGGCGAAAAGCCTTCGGTGAAGATCTTGAAGTGGTAGATGAGAGCTTCCATCTCCGTCTTCATTTTTTCGCGCAGCGGCGGGATGATCCCCGGCGCTTCGGCCTTGATCGGCCCCTCGTCGGTGATTTTTTCCATCGCTTGGCGGACAATTTTCAAGCTTTCGCTCATTTCCGCCACGCGCACCAGGTAGCGCGCGTAACAATCCGATTCCAGCCGCATCGGAACGTTAAAGTTGAATTCTTCGTAGCTCGAATAAGGGAACACTTTGCGGCTGTCGTACCCCACGCCTGCGGCGCGCAGCGTCGGGCCGGTCATGCTCAAGGCAATCGCGTCCTTCGGCGAAATGTATCCAATGCCTTTGGTGCGGCCGATCCAGATGGGATTTTGCGTGAGCAGCGTTTCGTATTCATCCACGCGGCTCGGCATCATGTTCAGGAATTTTTGCACCGCCTGGCGCCAGCCCGCGGGAGGATCGAGCGCCACGCCACCGATACGAATGTAGCTGGTCATCATGCGCTGCCCAGCGAACATTTCGAAAATTTTCAGGATTTCTTCGCGCTCGCGGAAGCAGTAGAGGAACACCGACATCGCGCCCAGGTCGATGGCGTGCGTTCCGAGCCAAACCAAGTGTGACGAGATTCTCTGAAGCTCGACCATCATCACGCGGATGTATTGGGCGCGCTTGGGCACTTCGAGGCCGAGCAGCTTTTCGACCGCCAGGCAGTAGACCAGGTTGTTGCCCAGCGGGTTGAGGTAATCCATGCGGTCGGTGAGCGTGATGACTTGCGAGTAAGTTTTGTCTTCGCAGGATTTTTCAATGCCAGTGTGCAGGTAGCCAAGGTCGGGAACCGCTTTCACCACCGTCTCGCCGTCCAGCTCCAGCAAAATGCGCAGCACGCCGTGTGTCGAGGGGTGCTGCGGCCCCATGTTGAGGACCATCGTTTTCGCTGCGCCGGTAGCGGTGTCAACGGTCGTCATAGTCTGCTGCTGTTCTTGAAGAGGTCTCCCGAACTAGGCACGTCGCGGAAGCCTTCGACTGGAAAGTCCTTGCGCAACGGATAGCCTTCCCAATCTTCAGGAAGCAGAATTCGGCGCAAGTCGGGATGGCCGTTGAAGCGAATGCCAAAGAGGTCAAAGATTTCGCGCTCCAGCCAGTTCGCGCCGGGCCAAACCGGCACGAGCGAATCCACGACGGGATCTTGGCCAGTCAACCGGACTTGCAAGCGCACTCGGTCGCGTCTGGGGATGGACACCAGCTGGTAGTTCAGCTCGAATCGCGGCTCAACGGGGTAGCGGTCCAAGCAAGTTGCGTCCGACAGCAAGTTGAACTGCAATTTGGAGTCCGCGCGGCAACGCTCCGCTGCGGCCCGAAGCAAGTTCCGGGGCACTACGATGGTCGTTTCGCCGCGGAAGTCAATGACTTCGGTAACGGCCGTTGGGCTCCAAGAACGCAAGCTTTCGACAACAACATCAGCGTTTTGGCTGGAAGACTCCGTCACAATTCAATCCCACGAGCGCTGTGATGCTTATTTATGCCAGTCCAGCGCGCCCTTTTTCCAAAGATAGAGATAGCCGACTAGGAGAACGGCGATGTAGATCATCATCTCCACAAAGCCGTACCAGCGCAAACTGCGAAAGACGTAGGCCCAGGGGTACAGAAAAATGGCTTCCACGTCAAACAAAATGAAAACCATAGCCACGAGGTAAAATTTAACGGAGAAGGGCTCCCGCGCGTCCCCTGTGGGTTCCATGCCGCATTCATACGCTTGCTGCTTCGCCCTGCTCGGCCGCCGCCATCCCACTAAAACTGAAACCGCTGTCAACGCGCCAGCAAGTCCCGTGGCAATCAGCAGGTGTAGGAGAAGTGGAGCATAGGTATGTAAGCCGGAACCCGTCATAGTCAAATTGCTATAATACGGTTTAGATCGCGCTCGGTCAATTCGGGCGGAAAAGATTTCTGCGAGGCTTTGCTTTAGCGCTTGCGCCGGAGCGAATACCAACATGGCTTTTGGCCACAATTCCAACGTGACGGTCGAGGGCGACACATATCACGTGCAGACAGAAGAGCGTGGAGCTGCTCAAGCGCTAATTGATACGACGGTTTATCTGCGCGGGCGCGTGCTTCATCGTCGGACCAACAGCTTCAGCGACCTTCTTCCCTTGAATTCAGACCGGGAGCAGGCGCTTCGGCTTCGCGTGGATACGCAGCATCGGAGGGTGGTGGACGAAATCCGCTCGGGCAAGCTGCGGCTCGACGCTGGGAGCGATGCCAAGGCGGCCGCGGCGCAACCCGCGGCCGGCCCTTCGGCCGCATCAGCAGCAGATCTGCGCCTGGAGTTGCTCAACGCAAAAACGTGGCTTTCCGGCAAGCGCGCTTCGCTGCAAATCGCCGTGAACGACCATGCCCATCAGCCGGTCGAACGTGCCACGGTGATGGCTCGCGTGGAGGGCGCTGCGGTGCCCGTGGCGTTTTCTTCGGAAACCAATTTGCTCGGTCGCACGAAACTCGAATTCGACATGCCGCCGCCGGCTAGCCCGGAGGTGGCGTTGGTTGTGGAGGCATCGAAGGGGAAGGCTCGCGGGCATTTGCGTTTTCAGTTGCGCGCCAAGCCTCGTGTGCCGTCAGCTGGCTAGAGTTTTTTTGCGGAGGAACGAAGTTCATGATTACCATCACCGTAAACGGGGAAGAACGCGCCGCAAAGCCCGGCTCCACGGTCACGGATCTGCTTCACGAAATGGGCCTGGATCCCGGTCGCGTGGCCATAGAACGCAACCTGGAGATTCTCTCCCGCCCGGAGTGGCAGAAAACCGGCGTCCAGCCCGGCGACCGCTACGAAATCGTGCAGTTCGTCGGCGGCGGATAAGCCTGATCGAACTGGCCTACCTCGTTTGTGTCATCCTGGGCGAAGCGAAGGATCTCAACCGGGAATACCTGCTTGAAGTATCTGCTAAGGTTCTTCACCCATCCTCGTCGGATGGGTTCAGGATGACACCGTCCGCTAGGTCGATCCGCGGATTCGATTCGTAAATTAGATTCCTTTGAGCAGATGGCCCATTTTGCGCTTTTTGGTTTTCAGGTACGCGCGTGAAATTTTAGAGACGCGAGGCTGGCAGGGGACGCGCTCCACGACTTGAATTCCTGACTTTTCGAGCTGCCGCACTTTTTCGGGATTGTTGGAGAGCAACCGGATTCGTTTCGCGCCGAGTTTTTTCAGGACTTGCGCGGAAAAATCATATTCGCGGGCGTCCGCGGCGAACCCTAGCTTTTCGTTCGCCTCGACGGTGTCCATGCCGCCGTCTTGTAACTGGTAAGCGCGGAGCTTGTTCATCAACCCGATGCCGCGCCCTTCCTGCGGAAGATAGAGCAAGATTCCAGACGGCGCCTGCCCAATTTTCCTCATCGAGAGCTCGAGCTGCGAACGGCAATCGCACCGCAGGGACGTCAAGACGTCCCCCGTCAAGCATTGGGAATGCACGCGTACCAGCGGCGCAGTCTCTCCATGCAAGTCTCCACGAACCAGCGCCACAGCCTCCTCGTTTTTCCCGCGGCCCTGAAAACCAAAAATCGTGAACCGTCCATACCGCGTTGGAAGGTCCGCTCGAGCGATCTCCCTCACGCTGGTCCCGTTCTTGCTCGAACCCTCACCTTGTCGCGATTTCGCACTCATGGGAAATGATCAGTATAGCAGGAACCGCAGTTTCGTTCGGTTTGCCTCATCTTTCTCCTTTCGCCAACGCGCTTTACTTCGCCGAATGGATTGGCTAGCGTTACCTGGGGCACGGAACACGCCATGGACTCCGCCACAACGGTTCGCGAATTTCTCTTCACGTTGCTGCTGAAGGTGGCGGTAGCGTCCTCGTTTGCCGCGCTCCTTGTTCGCTGGAACAGCTTTCGGCGCGTGATATACACCGAGCAGCGTGACGCGGATCAGAAATTGAAATTGATGCTTTTTATGGTGGCGCCGCTGATTTTGGGGGTGACACTGCGCCTGATTGGTGGCGGCCAGAGCTACTCCTTTGCCGATTTGTCGCTCGAAGGCGCGTTCCTGATGGGGCTGCTGGGTGGCCGTGTCGTGGGACCCATTGGCGGAGCCATCATCACCATTCCCGCGCTGGCCGGGCATGAATGGCTGGCGATGCCCGCGGCTTCCGCGGCGGGTTTGCTGGGCGGGTTGATTCGACAAGCCATTCCCAACAAAGAGGACCTTTGGAATTTCGGCCCCTTTACATTTCTGAATATTCCCAAAGCCACAGTTCGCTTGCTGCGGAAAGCGGAATTGTCGTGGGAGATGGCTCCGCTCGCCACCTGCGTGGGATTGGAATTGGGCCGCGTAGCACTGGTGATGGCGACCCACAAGCCCAAGTGGCTCTTCGCCATTCACGCGCATTGGGATGGGGGGCTGGTGCTCGCGGTGATCGCGACGTTGATGTCGGTAGCGTCTCCGTTGAAAATCTGGAATAACACCCGCAACGAGATGAACCTCGAGCGTCACCAGCAGCTTCTGCTGAAGGCCCGCATGGACGCGCTTTCACGGCAGATCAATCCGCATTTTCTCTTCAACACGCTGAATACCGTGACCGCGCTCATCCGCTTTGACCCGGACTCAGCGCGCGGCGTGGTGCTGAAGCTGAGCAACATTCTTCGCCGGCTGCTGCGCAAGCATGAAACGTTTGTGCCGCTCCGCGAAGAACTGCAATTCATTGACGACTATCTGGACATCGAGGTGGCCCGCTTTGGCCGCGAAAACCTGGAAATCGTAAAGCACATTGACGATGCGGCGATGGAAGCGTTCGTCCCTAGCATGCTGCTGCAGCCAATTGTCGAGAATTGTTTGAAGCACGGCCTGGCCCCCAAAATCGGCGGCGGGAAAATAGAACTGCGCACTATAGGCCGCGACGGACGCCTGAGCATCGAGATTGAGGACAATGGCGTGGGCATCTCCGAAGAAAAATTGCCGCACGTCTATGTCGAAGGAATCGGGCTGAGTAACGTGCGGGAGCGGCTGCGCGTGCTCTACGGAGCCGATTTCCAGCTCGACATCCAGAGCCAGCCGAGCGAAGGCACGGTAATTCGCATTGATATTCCCGAGTTGGTTCCCGCCCCTCAGGAAGTCAGGAAGTGAGCGAGAACCAGAACCGTTGTCTGCAAGCGGTTGGCGAAATCACGTATTCCTTCTGTCAGCGCGCATTGTGTAACAGGTGTTGTAGTCGGCCCTCTGTGAGCTTGTTCCTGTAAATGTGGCTTGACAGCGATGTTGCTGCCGCCTAGAGTGTCGGCCATTGTGATTCCTTTGCGGGAATGCACCAAACGTTTCACTTTGGGTGGGCCTTCAAGAGGTTGCTTCAAATGGAGAAGAAGATGACAAATTGGCGTTCACGGTTTCTGCGCGGCGCAGCCCTCGTCCTGGCGGGATGCAGCTTGATGACCGCGCAACTCTGCTCCCAAGAGCAAAAGGCCACTGCTCCCAAGAGCTCTTCTGCAGCGCCGAAAAGCGCGGCGGCAAACGGAGCAGCCGCAGCAGCCCACGGCCAGGAATTGACCGCGGCGGACCTCTCTGCTTTTCTCGACGGGCTCATCCCGCAGCAAATTGAAAAAGCCGACATTGCAGGCGCGGTTGTCGCGGTGGTGAAAGATGGCAAAGTTCTTTTCGAAAGAGGCTACGGCTATTCCGACGTCGAAAAGAGAACGCCAGTTTCCCCACAGGACACGCTCTTTCGCCCGGGCTCCATTTCCAAAACGTTTACCTGGACCGCCGTCATGCAGCAAGTGGAGCAAGGCAAGCTCAACCTGGACGCGGACGTAAATCAATATCTCGACTTCAAGGTTCCTGCGACGTTTGGCAAGCCCACGACCCTCCGCGACATCATGACGCACCGCTCCGGTCTCGAAGAAACCATCAAGGATCTTTTTGTCGGTTCAGAAAAAGACTTGATGCCCATGGCTAAATACTTGCCCGCGCATTTGCCCGCGCAGATTTTTCCTCCGGGTACGACTCCCGCTTATTCAAATTATGCGACCACCGTTGCGGCCTACATGGTGCAGCGCGTCTCAGGCCAGCCTTTTGACGATTACGTGGACGAACATTTCTTTAAGCCGCTGAACATGACGCGCGCAACGTTCCGTCAGCCCCTTCCGGAGGCTTTGAAGCCTTACATCTCCGCCGGCTATAACCTCGGCTCCGGCAAGCCGAAGCCTTTTGAATGGGTCGAGGTGGCGCCCGCAGGTTCGCTTTCCGCTTCCTCGGAGTCCATGGCCCACTGGATGATCATGCATTTGCAAAACGGCCGTTACGGCGACGCGCAGATTCTCAAGCCCGAAACGGCCATCCAGATGCACGCGCGGCAAGAAGGCTGGCCCGCGGGGATGGACGCGATGTGTTTGGGCTTTTACGAACAAAACCTGAACGGTCACCGGGTCATTTCACACGGTGGCGACACGGAGCTGTTCCACAGTGATTTGTTTTTGATTCTCGACTCGAATGTTGGCCTGTTTGTGTCTTACAACAGCGCGGGTCGTCCCGACCACGGCGATGCGCGCGGCGACCTGTACATTAAGTTCATGGACCGCTATTTCCCGGCGGCTCCTTCCAATGAGCCGACTCTTTCCAGTGCCAAGGAAGACGCCCAGAGCGTCGCCGGACCTTACAAAATCAGCCGCCGCTTCCAAACGAATATCCTGGCCGTAACCACCGTGCTGGGACAGGCGAAATTCGTTGCCGATCCGAAAGACAATACGATTTACCTTGATGGTTTCTTCAAAAAAGAGAACGGCCAGCCGCGCCACTTTCGCGAAGTGGGGCCCATGTTTTTCCGCTCCGTGGATGGACCGGAGCAAATCGCTTTCGTCAAAGATGCCAGCGGGCACCGTGTGGCCTACATTGATTATCCCTTCATGGTCTTTCAAGAAGTCGATGGCGCGCTCAACAAACAAATTCTCAATTACGTTGTCATCGGCCTTGGCGTGGGGGTCGTTGTACTGACCATTCTGTTTTGGCCAGTGGCCGCTGTTTTGCGGAAGCACTACTCGAAGCCTTTGTCGGTGACGGTCGGGCCGTCGGCGCGAAGCTGGCGGCGCTGGGTAAGAGTCGCTTGCTTCGTTAACATCGCTTATTTATGCGGGCTGATGCTGGTGCTGAACGCCTTGGAAAAACCGGGAGGTTTAGGCGCAAGCGGCGATATGAAAGTTCATCTTTGGCAATTCATCGGAGTGCTCACTGGATTCGGCGCGCTCGTCGCGATCATCGCCGCGATCAAGTCCTGGGGCGACGAGCAGCAATGGGTCTGGTACAAGATTTGGAACACCCTGCTGGCCGTTGGTTGTGTGGGCTTCTTCTGGTTCCTGGTGCACTGGCACCTTTTGAATTTCAACCTCAACTACTGATGCAAATTTCCTGCAATTCCCGACAAGGGATTCCTTTGTAGAGGCGCAGCATGCGCCTCTTTTTTTTGGCGCGTCTCCAGGCAAAAAATGGCCTTCCCTGGGCCAGGGAAGGGAGCGCTAAGGCCTTCCAAAAAACGCTTGACAAGAGCCGGTCTTTATAGTAATTTCTGAAAAGAGAGAAATTACAGAAATGAGCGTAAATACAAAAACAACGCAAAACCCACTCACGCCTGTGGCGCAGAAGTTCATTCTTCACTGGGGCGAGATGGGGACCCGCTGGGGCATCAACCGCACCGTTGCCCAGATTCACGCCCTGCTGTTTATTTCCCCGCACCCCCTCCCGGCGGACGAAATTGCCGAGACCCTGGCCGTGGCTCGCTCGAACGTGAGCACCAGCCTGCGCGAGCTGCAGGGCTGGCGCATCGTCCGGGTGGTGCACGTGTTGGGCGACCGTCGCGACCACTTTGAGTCCATCAAGGACGTTTGGGAAATTTTTCGCATCGTTTCTGAAGAGCGGAAGCGCCGTGAGATCGATCCCACCCTGCGTGTTCTGGATGGATGCGTGCAGGAGTTGAAGGCGAATCCGCAGGGCGACGCCTATACGCGCGAGCGCCTGACGGACATGCGCGAATTTCTGACTGCGATGTCGGGTTTGTTCGATGAAGCGATCCGCATGCCGGCGGGCGCGCTGAAAGGCGTCCTGAAATTGCGCGGCAAGGTGGTGACCATGCTCGGCAAAAGGGCCGGATGAGCGCTTTGCGGGAATGGCACTATGCGCGGGACTGTTCAGGAAACGGAAACAAATATGGACGGCGCGACAAGCAGCGAATTGACCAGTCAAACGGAAACAAACGCGGGAACTACATCCGCGCCCACCGGCGCAAAATCCCGAGTTCGAGTTCTTAGACTTGCTGAGTTCTACGGGCGCATTGCCTTGGGCGCCGCCTTCCTCTCGGCGGTTGCGGACCGTTTCGGGCTATGGGGAGCTTACGGAAAGCCGCACGTCGCTTGGGGCGATTTTGCGCACTTCACAAAGTACACGGGGATGGTGAATTCGTTTTTGCCCCCGCGGATGATTCCTGCGGTCGCATGGACAGCTACGATTGCCGAAACGGCATTCGGCATTGGCTTGATTTTGGGCATCTACAAACGAGCGATAACGCTCGCCAGCGCGATCCTGCTCCTCTTGTTTGCCCTGGCCATGGCGATTTCGTTCGGGATTAAAGCGCCTCTCGACTATTCGGTGTTTGGCGCCTCGGCGGCGGCTTTTCTGTTGTTTGCGTTGGAGCAAAACCTGAAAAGTGAAGAGAAGAAAGCCCAGAAGTAAGGACGAAAGAATGATCTCGCTGGTGAGTGAATACACGGACGGAAAGGGGCGGCACGCGCGGGGCTGGCTGTTCTTCGATGCGGAGTGCAGATTCTGCACGCGCATCGCGCGCTGGCTGGTGCCCATCCTGGAGCGGCGTGGCATGGCGCTGGCGCCGCTCCAGGATCCGCGCGTTGTGGCGTTGCTGGGCCTGCCGCACGACGAATTGATGAAAGAAATGCAGTTTCTACTAAGCGATGGGAGCCGGTACGGCGGCGCGGATGCGGCCGTGGAACTGGCCCGCGAAATCTGGTGGGCGGCGCCGCTGGTATGGTTCTCGAAGATTCCCGGGGCTATGGAGATTCTGCGCAAGGGATACCGCTGGGTGGCGGCGAACCGCAGTTGCGCCGCGGCGCAATGTCCCGCAGGCCAAAGTCCCAAGTAGAGGCTGAAAGGAGGCAGTCATGCCAAGTCTTCTCCAGCTCCTCTGGCTCGGCGGCTTGGTGCAAGTAGCCGTCGCGTTTGCAAATCTCTTCCTTCCCGCGAAATTGAAATACCGCGAAAATCTTTCCCGCGTCGCGCCGATCATCCGGCAGATCTTTGTCGTTCATTCTGTTTACATCGTGGCCGTCGTGCTGCTCTTCGCCGTTGTGACGTTCGGCTTCGCGGGAGAATTGGCCAGTGGCCGTGGTCTGGGTCGCTTTCTCGCTTCCGCCATCGCCGTGTTCTGGCTGCTTCGCGCTCCGGTTCAGCTCCTTTATTACGACGCCGCGCTGCGCAAAGAGAATCGCTGGGGTGACATCGCATTCACGGCAGGCGCACTTTTCCTCGCTATGATCTATGGCGCAGCCTCTTTCGGGCACGGATTCTGAGTTCCCACCATGCCGACGGGGCAAACTCTCTTTCCGCCGGGAGCAACCATGGCCATCGGTGGCGGCTTAATCTGGCTCTCACCCCTATTCCGAACCATCCAGCAGTCCCGCTTCAGCGTTTTTGAGCTGTTGTTTCTTCTAGTCCCTTTGGTAGTTTTTCCTCTCACCCTGAACTTAATTCCGGTGACCGGGAACAGCTGGCTCACGCGATTCGTTCGCGGAGTTGTCCTTTATTGCTTCCTCCCCGCTGCAATGTTGGTTGTGGCCAGCTTTCGTCCTGGTGGCGTAAGGCCTATCGCTGGTGCCGCAACCTTCCCGTGGCTCCTTATTGCCGTGGCTCTCGCTTTTGATGGGCTACGTAGGCTCGTGCAAACGCGTTGCCGCTCGTTTCCGGAATTCTGCTTTGCGTTCGGTGAAGGCTACGCGATGGTCGGGGCACTCTGGCTCACGGCATCGCGACTCGGGTTGCGACCGGCTGGGTTTCATGAGCCGATTGTGCTGCTGACCGCGATTCACTTTCATTATGCGGGCCTGATGACAGCAGTCCTCGCGGGGCTCGCGGCATCTTCGATACGCACTCCACTGTCTATCCGACTTGCTTTGTCGTGTGCAGTGATCGGCCCTGGGTTGCTTGGGCTGGCCTTTTTGGCTGGTCCCAAGCTGAAGCTCGCGGCGGTGGGCCTGATGGTGATCGGCGAATGCGCGATTGCGTTTGCGACTTTTCGTATTGGATTGGCGGAAGCCGGCGGAACTGGCGGACGCATGTTACTTGTGGGGAGCGCCTGCATGATTGTCGGGATAGCCCTCGCGGGCATTTGGGCCGTTGGCGAATACCCGCTCCATGCCTTCGTCAATCTCGGGCAAATGGCGCGCTACCACGGCGTTCTCAATTCTCTCGGCTTTGGCTTGTGCTCGCTCGTGGGTTGGAACCTGTTGCAACGCAGACGAATGCCCGAGGAGCCCAGGTGAGAACGCGGCGGGGATCAGCGGAAAGCGGGAATAGCCCGGGCGAAACTATCGTTATCACCGGGGCGTTCAGCTACACGGGCAGATATGCCACGCGGATTTTGCTGGATCGCGGAAACAGGATCCGCACGCTGACGTATCATCGGGAACGCGAGAATCCATTCGGTGACAAAGTTAGCGTCATTCCGTACGGCTTCGAAAACTCCGAGCGACTGACGGAGGCACTGCGCGGGGCTTCCACGTTGATCAATACGTATTGGGTGCGGTTCCCGCGCGGGAATTCCACGTTTGAAGCTGCCGTGCAAAACACACGGACTTTGATTCGCGCTGCGAAAGACGCGGGCGTTCAGCGAATTGTTCACGTCAGCATCGCAAACCCGTCCCTCGAATCGCCCCTTGGCTATTACAAGGGAAAAGCGCAAGTGGAACATGCACTGATCGAATCTGGTCTCGCTTACACGATGCTTCGACCCACCGTCATCTTTGGCGTCGAAGACATTCTTATCAACAACATCGCGTGGTTCGTACGCAACTTTCCCGCGTTTGCGATTCCGGGCGATGGCCGCTACTGCATCCGTCCGATTTATGTCGAGGACATGGCGCGGCTCATCGCTGACGCCGTCGAGCAAGAAGGGAATACGGTTCTCGACGCCGTCGGGCCCGAGACTTACACCTTCGAGGAACTTGTCACACTTATTGCCGCCGAACTAGGCCGCCGCACTCGCTTGGTTCATGTCTCGATGCCTACTGCATACGTTGCCACGCGCATAGCCGGCTGGTTTGTTGGCGATGTGGTCCTGACCTGGGAAGAATACAAAGGCCTAATGGCCGGCTTGCTCGCTCCCGAAGGGCCGTCTGCGGGAGAAACGTGCTTGAGCCATTGGCTCGCCGCGCATCGCGAGCATGTCGGCAAACGCTACGCGTCGGAAGTGGCGCGGCACTATGACAAACCGCATTGACGTGTATGTGAAATTCGTGGCACGAGGTGGGGAATGAATGCGAAGGATTTTCGGCGGATTGCGTTGAGTCTGGAAGGTGCGGAGGAAGGCTCGCACATGGGCGCAGTGGACTTCCGAGTAGGCGGGAGGATATTTGCGACGCTGGCGTCTGTAAAGCAGGGCTATGGCAACTTGATGCTGACACCGGAGCAGCAGGCCGCGTTCGTGACAGAGCTGCTCGAAGTGTTCCTGCTCGTTCACGGCGGATGGGGAAGGAACGGAGCGACGCACGTGCGGTTGGCGGTGGTAAGCGAAGATGTGCTGGAAGGTGCGCTGCGCATCGCCTGGAAGCTGCGGCTGGGCAAGCACGCGAAATCAAACAAGAAGAGCGGCACGTCGGCGAAGAAGACGCGCCCCATGAAAAGCAGGCGCA
>DATFRZ010000047.1:0-5961 GCA_035262885.1 Candidatus Acidiferrum sp. | reverse complement strand
TGCGGAATTGGTTTTCGAGAAGTTCCCCGACCGCCCGGACGCGGCGGTTGCCAAGGTGATCGATGTCGTCGACGAAGCCGCTGTTCTTGCGCAGCTTAAAGAGGTACTTGATGGCTGCGACGAAATCGGGGGCGTCCAGCGTGCGGTTGTCGAGCGGCGTGTCCAGTCCCATCTTGATGTTGAATTTCAGGCGACCGACGCGGCTGAAATCGTATTTGCGCGGGTCAAAGAACATACCGCGGAAAAGGTTCGTGGCGGTTTCGAGCGTTGGCGGATCGCCGGGACGCAGCTTGCGGTAGATTTCGATGAGCGCTTCTTTCGAGGAGCGAATGGCGTCTTTATCGAGAGTGCGCGAGAGCACCACGCCGATGTCGTCGCGTTCAGGGAAGAACACGTCGACTTCGGTGATGCCGGCTTCAGCGAAGGCTTGCCACAGTTCCGCCGTCAGTGGCTTGTTGGCCTCGAGCATGATTTCGCCGGTTTGGCGGTTGACCACGTCGGCAACCGAGTAGGCGCCTTCGAGGTCCTGGAGCGAGGCGCGGACCTGCGAAATTCTCGCCTTGATGAGTTCCTTAAAGAGCGTTTCGGTGATGCGCTTGTGCGCGCCGACAATCACTTCATCGGATTTGGGATTGCGGATTTCGTGAGCCAGCTTGCGGTCCACGATGCCCGGCGAAACGTTCCAGAAAAGTTCCTTGTCGCGCAGTGAAATACGCTCGACTTGGTAAAAGGTGCGGAGAATTTCTTCATTGGACTTCATGCCCAGCGCGCGCAGGAAGATGGAGCCGAGGAATTTGCGCTTGCGGTCGATACGCACGTAAAGAATGTTCTTGGTGTCGTACTCAAACTCGACCCACGATCCGCGGTACGGAATGATTTTTCCGAGGAAGTAGGTGCGGTTGTTGGCGCTCTCGAAAAACACGCCCGGCGAGCGGTGTAACTGTGAAACGATGACGCGCTCGATGCCGTTGATGATAAACGTGCCGTTTTCTGTCATCAGCGGGATGTCGCCGTAGAAAACCTCCTGCTCCTTGATGTCGCGGATGGTTTTGGCGCCGGAGTCGGGATCCTTGTCGTAAATGGTCAGGCGAATGGTGACACGCAGAGGCGCGGAGTAAGTCATGCCGCGCTCCTGACACTCGTTCACGTCGTACTTTAACTGCATAGCCACCGGGTCGCCGCACTTGTTGCAGAACGTCGGCGTGTTCTTGTTGAACGTGCCGCACTTGTGACAGATGACGTCGCCGGTCTGATACGGATTGGTGACGACGGAAGCACCGCAATTGCGGCAGGTGGCGCGCAAGTGATGCAGGCCCTTCAGGTTGCCGCACTTGCACTCCCAGTTTCCGATCGAGTAGTCCACGAACTCGAGTTGCGACATTTCGCGGAAATCCTTGATCGGAAACACGGACGTGAACACCGACTGAAGGCCGCCGTCCTCGCGCTCACTTGGCAGCAGATCCATCTGCAGAAAGCGCTGGTAGGACTTCATCTGGACTTCAATCAGGTTGGGAATCTGGATCGAGCCCTGGATTTTCGCGAAATCCAGCCGCTGATGTTCCCTGGCGTGCTGATTGCTATTCGGCATGCGTGATCTACCTCATCCCTTTCGGGCAAATGCGGAAATACTCGAAGGAGACACATAGCCGCCGCGCTCGAAGACTTGCCCGAAGTCCGCGCGCAGACGGCTAGAGGCGTTCCCCAGGGAACGCTTGGAGTTGTTCAAATGCCCAGCTTCAACGTGCGTGGCTAGTGCCCTCTGGCACGACCCCTCGCCCGAAAGGCCGCGCCGGTCCGGAAACCTGGTCGAAGGCGAAAACTACTTGATCTCGACTTTGGCGCCAGCTTCCTCGAACTTCTTCTTGATGGCCGCGGCTTCGTCCTTGTTGACACCTTCCTTGACGGTCTTGGGCGCCCCGTCCACCAGGTCCTTGGCTTCTTTCAGGCCCAGGCTGGTGACTTCGCGAACCGCCTTGATGACGTTGATCTTGTTGCCGCCGACATCGGTGAGCACGACGGTGAATTCCGTCTTCTCTTCCGCTGGCGCCGCACCGCCGGCTGCCGCTGCTCCGCCGCCGCCCGCCGCCACCACTGTCGCCGCAGCCGCAGAAACGCCGAAGGCTTCTTCCATCTTCTTCACCAGTTCGGACGCCTCGAGCAACGTCAGCCCCTTGATTTCCTCCAGGATCGTATCGACTTTCGCCATGATTCCTTCTTCTCCTCTCAAACTATAAATTTGAACTTATTAAACTCACTGGGCCGCTTCGGGAGCAGGTGCTGAGCCGCCCCCGCCGGACCCAAACTTGTTGGCCTTGATGGCTTCGTTCACGGTGACGGCAAGGTTGCGCGGCAGCGCGTTCAGCGCAACAGCTATGCGCTGCGCGGGAGCGTTCAGCAGGAACATGATCTTGCTGATGAGCTCCTCCTTCGACGGCAGGTTGGCGAGCTGCCTGATGTCCGCGATGGAAACCACGCGGCCTTCCACCACGCCAGACTTGAATTGAAAGGCCGGAACGTCCTTAGCAATTTTGGTGATCGCTTTCGCCAGCGCCACCGGATCGGTCTGGGTGTAGGCGATGGAATTCGTGCCGGTCAAATTCTTAAGCAGGTTCTCCGCGGGCGTGCCGGCTCCGGCGCGCTCCGCGAGAGTGTTCTTTACCACCTTGTATTTGCCGCCGGCGGCCTGCACGGCGCGGCGGAGTTTGGTGTCGTCCTCGACCTTGATGCCTTGAAACGTGGTGAGAATCACGGTTGAGACTTTGGCCAGCTCGGACTTCAGCTTGTCGAGGTCTGCTTGTTTTTCGCTGCGCTTCTTCATGAATTCGTTCCGCTCCGCTTCAGCGCCGGTTAGGCGGCTGTCGCCAGCGCCTCCGCTTCGGCCAGGTCGATGGTGATGCCCGGACCCATCGTCGAGGTCAGTGTGATTTTCTTGACGTACTTGCCTTTCGCGGCAGCCGGCTTGGCTTTCACCACGGCATCGAGAACCGCGTGAGCGTTCGCCACCAGCTTGGGCGCGTCAAACTGAATCTTGCCAATCGCGCAATGCACAATACCTGCTTTGTCGACGCGAAATTCCACTTTTCCGGCTTTTACTTCCTTGATGGCCTTGGCCACTTCAAACGTGACTGTGCCGGTCTTCGGATTGGGCATCAGGCCGCGAGGGCCAAGCACTTTGCCGAGTTTTCCGGCAGAGCGCATCATGTCCGGCGTGGCGATCACGGCGTCGTAATCGGTCCAGCCTTCCATGATTTTCTGCACGATATCTTCGCCGCCGACGAAATCCGCGCCGGCTTCCTGGGCTTCGCGCACTTTTTCGCCACCCGCAATCACCAGCACGCGCACGGTTTTGCCGAGGCCGTTCGGCAATCCCACGGTTCCGCGCACCACCTGGTCGGAGTGCTTGGGATCCACGCCGAGATTGATCGCCAGCTCCACGGTTTCGTTGAACTTCGTGTGATGCAGCTTCTTCAAAAGCTCGGCGGCGTCGCCGAGCTTGTACGGGCGCGCTTCGACTTTCTTGCGCGCATTCTCCACATGTTTGCCTGACTTCTTCATTCGCTCCCTCGTTCGGCCTCGAGCGCCTGAACTTCTAGGCTTCCACGACTTCCAGGCCCATGTTGCGCGCCGTGCCCATCACCGTGCGCATCGCGGACTCCAGACTGGTGGTGTTGAGGTCGACAAGCTTGATCTTCGCAATCTCTTCCACTTGCTTCTTGGTGACTTTGCCGACTTTGTTGCGGTTCGGCTCGGCGGAACCTTTGGCAATGTTGGCGGCGCGCTTCAGCAGCACGGACGCCGGCGGAGTCTTCAGAATAAAGGTGAAGGTGCGGTCGCTATAGACCGTGACGAGCACTGGAAAAATCATTCCGTCCGGCTCTTTGGCGGTCTTGGCGTTGAACTGCTTGCAGAAATCCATGATGTTCAAGCCGTGCGGGCCAAGTGCCGTGCCCACCGGCGGAGCCGGCGTAGCTTTGCCCGCGGGCAATTGCAATTTGATTGTCGTCTGAACTTTCTTTGCCATGTTCCTGCCTCAATCTCCCTCGTCTTCGTTCTTGCCCTGGCGCTGGCGCTTAACCCAGCTTTTCCACGCTGGCGAAATCCAGCTCCACCGGTGTCGAGCGGCCAAAAATGGTGACCGAAACTTTCAGGCGGCTGTGGTCGTTGTCGATTTCCTCGACGCTGCCGTTGAAATTCGCAAAGGGACCATCCACGATGCGTACTTGCTCGTTGCGCTCGAAGACCACTTTCGGCTTGGGGCGATCCGTGGGAACGTGCACGCGATTGATAATGGCGTCCACTTCCGCGTCGCTCAACGGCGAAGGCGAAGTTGCCGAGCCGACAAAACCGGTGACGCGCGGAGTCGAACGCACGATGTGCCAGGTGTTTTCGTCCAAATCCATCTCAACCAGCACGTAGCCAGGATAGGACATGCGCGGTGAAACCACTTTCTTGCCGCCGCGCACTTCTACCACTTCTTCCATGGGAATCATCACGCGGCCGATTTTGTCCTGAAGATTGAACGCCGCCACGCGGCTCTCCAGGCTCTCCTTGACTTTCTTCTCAAAACCCGAGTAGGTATGGATGATGTACCACTGCATTCCCATCGGTTGCTTTCCCCTTACAAACCAAACTTCTTGAAAATCGCCTGAACTGCGCGATTCACACCCAGGTCCACCAGCCAGAGAAAAACTCCGAAAAACGCCACGGTCACGACAACAACCCAAGTGGTGGAAACCACGTCTTCGCGCGTCGGCCAGGTGACCTGCTTCATTTCCACGCGAGTGTCGTGGAGGAACTCGCGCAAGTTCGCAAGAGAGCCGGTGACTTTGCCCGCCAGCTCCGAGCGCATCCCGCCTTGCGATTCATCGTTTTTCACTTTTACCGCCTGCGTCGCCATAACCCCCTTCACTTCCCCGGAGCGGGCTTGCCACCACTCCGTCCCTTCCGATTCCACACGCCGGACAGGCCCGGCGCTCCCCTTGCGCCCTTTATGGGGCGCTCAACTCTGGCAGGGGAGGAGGGATTCGAACCCCCATACCCGGTTTTGGAGACCGGAGTCCTAACCGTTGGACGACTCCCCTAAACTCAATTCCGGCCCGCCGCAACCCTCCAAAGAAACCCTATTTCACTTCTTTGTGCGCCGTCTGCTTGCGGCACGTATTACAAAACTTCTTCGTTTCCAGACGTTCCGTGTGCTTCTTCTTGTTCTTCGTCGTTGTGTAATTGCGGTTCTTGCATTCGCCGCACTGCAATGTAATCGTTTCGCGCATTTCTTACCTTTGCTCCTAAGCACTCACCGATTTGGCCTGATCACTCAGATTCAGCAACCGGCGCACGACAGATTCCGTAAAGGGCCAGACCTGCGTTTCTTCCCAACGGCGGCCCGCGCTGTCATAACGGCACCAACCTTCGGGCCATCGTCCAAGCCGCTCTTCGGCATTCGTAAGCGCTTCCTGGATCTTGACTCCCCAAACCAGATCGCGCTCGGTATCCGGGCCCATCTCCTTCGGGCTGCAAATCGTAAACCGGAGAAACTGGTGGCCTTTCCAAACCTGCAGGCCCTCCCCGTGTAACCCGTCAGGCACAGTCTTCACTTTCAAACCCCACGCCTGTCCCCAGCTTTTCAACTGCCCGCCTAACGCTTTCAAATCGTCCCGCAACAGCGAATAGTTGTGCTGTTCCTGTTTGTTCATTGCGACTGCTCCCCGGTCTCCGCGACGCTCCCCGGGCTGGGGAAGGGGCTGGCCGCTGAACCTACTCGATGATTTCCGTGACGGCGCCCTTCGGCTCGCGTTGCGGGCCTCTGGGCAAACCGGCGCTTATTCCAGGATCTCGGTTACTGCTCCTGCTCCCACGGTGTGGCCGCCTTCGCGGATGGCGAAGCGCAAGCCCTTCTCGAGAGCCACCGGAGTGATCAGGCTGACTTCGCAGCTCACGTTGTCGCCCGGCATCACCATCTCC
>DATFRZ010000046.1:0-44756 GCA_035262885.1 Candidatus Acidiferrum sp. | reverse complement strand
GATCGTCGGAAAGCGCTCAGCTTTATCTGAACCGTCACAAAGTTCCTGTTATTTGGGACATTGATACGCGCGCGCTGGTGCGCCACATCCGGAACGTTGGCGCTCTGCGGGGAATGGTCTCGACGGACGGGACTCCTGCGGAGCAACTGGTTTTTGAGGCCAAGCAGTTGCCTAAGATGGCGGGTCTCGAGCTTGCCAGCCGGGTGACGTGCGCGAAGCCGTATGGATGGGACCAAGGCTCGGTCGAAGTAGCGGTTTCGCCGTGGGCCGAGCAGATGGGTGAGTCTGACGCGAAGGGCGAGAGTCATAAGCATCGCGTTCTGGCGTTTGACTACGGCATCAAGCAGAACATTCTGCGGCTCCTTGTGGACCACAATTGCGACGTGTGGGTCGCGCCCGCGCGGACTCCAGCGGAAGATGTTCTCGACTTGAAGCCGGATGGGGTTTTTCTCTCGAATGGGCCCGGCGATCCCGAGCCCATCGGCTACGCCATTGAAACCATTCGCAAGCTCATTGGGCATGTGCCCATTTTCGGGATTTGCCTCGGGCATCAACTTTGCGGACTGGCGCTTGGGGGCAAAACCTTCAAGCTGAAATTCGGCCATCACGGGTCGAATCATCCAGTTAAGAATCTGCTCACCGAACAGGTGGAAATCACCGCGCAGAATCACGGTTTTGCCGTGGACCCTGACTCGCTGCCTTCGCGAGACGTGGAAATCACGCATATCAACCTGAACGATCACACCAACGAAGGGATGCGCCACAAAAAATTGCCTCTTTTTAGCGTGCAGTATCACCCGGAGGCCTCGCCTGGGCCGCACGATTCGCACTATTTGTTCACGCAGTTCACGGACATGATGAAAGAATGGCGCCAGCCGGGGAGCTCAAGGCGCTAAACGAGTTTCGCGGTCATTTATACTGGGGCAGGGCAGTTGGCAGGCAACGAGGGTCGAACCGCGCGTTGACGGAGAGCAATGCCTAAACGGAAAGACATCAAGAAGATTTTAATTATCGGCTCCGGGCCGATCATTATCGGCCAAGCCTGCGAATTTGATTACTCCGGGGCACAGGCGTGCAAGGCGCTGCGAGCGGAGGGCTACGACGTCGTCCTGGTCAACTCCAATCCTGCGACGATCATGACCGATCCGGAATTGGCGAGACGTACGTACATCGAGCCGCTCACGCGCGAATATCTGGAAGAAATTATTGCCAAGGAGAAGCCGCATGCGCTGCTGCCTACGGTCGGCGGGCAGACCGCGCTGAACCTTGCGGTCGAGCTTTCTGAAACCGGCATCCTAGAAAAATACAAAGTGGAAATGATTGGCGCATCGCTTCGTGCCATCAAGGTCGCCGAAGACCGACTGTGGTTCAAGGACGCTTGCCGCAAAATTGGGTTGGAAGTGCCGGCTTCGGCACTGGTGAACAACGCAAAAGATGCGATGCGCCTTTGCGATCAACTCGGCTTCCCGTTGGTCATTCGTCCGTCGTTCACTCTGGGCGGCACCGGCGGATCGATTGCATACAACAAGGAAGAATTCGCCGAATCCATTTCCGCAGCACTGGACCTGAGCCCGGTTCACGAAGCGCTGGTCGAAGAATCGGTCCTTGGTTGGAAGGAGTACGAACTCGAAGTGATGCGCGATTTTCGCGACAACTTCGTGGTTATCTGTTCGATAGAAAACTTCGACCCGATGGGCGTGCACACCGGAGATTCCATCACCGTCGCTCCGGCGCAGACGCTGACCGACAAGGAATACCAGCGCATGCGCGACGCCGCGGCGGCCATCATCCGCGAAGTAGGCGTCGAGACCGGCGGGTCGAACGTGCAGTTCGCCATCAATCCCGAGAATGGCCGCATGGTCATCATCGAGATGAATCCTCGCGTTTCGCGCAGCTCGGCCCTTGCAAGTAAAGCCACGGGTTTTCCGATTGCGAAGATTGCCGCGCGGCTCGCGGTGGGGATGAGCCTCGATGAGATCCCCAACGACATCACGGAGAAGACTCCTGCGTGTTTCGAGCCGACCATCGATTACGTCGTGGTGAAAATCCCGAAATGGCAGTTCGAAAAGTTTCCCGGCGCGGACAGCACGCTCGGCACGCAGATGAAGTCCGTTGGCGAAGTGATGGCTATCGGCCGCACGTTCAAGGAAGCGCTACAAAAGGGCATTCGGTCGCTCGAACCGAGCACGCCTTGGCGCGCTCCGGCTGAAACTCCGGATTCGCTGCTGCGCGAGAAGCTGGCCACGCCGCGCCCCGACCGCATTTACTGGCTGCTAACCGCGATGGAACGGGGCCTCCACGCCGAAGAAATCTGCGAGCTCACAAAAATTGATCCCTGGTTCATTCACCAGATCGAAGAACTAACAGCCATGAACCGGCGCGCCGCCGGCGTCACCGTCGAGACCGCTTCGAAGGATTTGCTGCGCGAAGTGAAGCGCCATGGTGCCAGCGACGAGCAATTAGCGCAGATTTGGCGCACCACTCCGGCTTCGGTTCGCTTGCAGCGCGCGCGCTACGGCGTAGCACCTGTCTTCAAACGCGTAGATACATGTGCTGCGGAATTCGAATCCTTCACACCATACCTTTACTCGAGCTACGAGGACGAGGACGAATCCGACGCCCAGCAGCGCCCGAAAATCATGATTCTGGGTAGCGGCCCGAACCGCATCGGGCAGGGTATTGAATTCGATTATTGCTGTTGTCACGCTTCCTATGCTTTGCACGAAGACGGCTTCGAAACCATCATGGTGAATTGCAACCCTGAGACAGTTTCGACGGATTACGACACTTCGGATCGGCTTTATTTCGAGCCGCTGACGCTCGAAGACGTGCTTGCGATTGTCGAGCGCGAGAAGCCGCAAGGCGTCATTGTTCAGTTTGGCGGGCAGACGCCGCTGAATCTTGCGCTGGAACTGAAGCGCAACGGCGTTCCCATCATCGGGACGGCCCCAGAATCCATTGACTTGGCGGAAGACCGCCGGCGGTTCGGCCGCCTGCTGGAAGAATTGAAGATTCCGCAGCCGCGCAACGCCACCGCGCTGATTCCCGAGGAAGCCGCGCGGGTCGCCGCTGAGATTGGCTTGCCGGTGCTGGTGCGCCCGAGCTATGTCCTGGGCGGCCGCGCCATGGTGATCGCGTATGACGTCAACACCGTGCAGGATTACGTCGCACAGGCGGCGCTGATGGGCCCGGCGCGCCCCGTGTTGATTGACCAATTCCTGGAAGAAGCCACCGAAGTCGACGTGGACGCGCTCGCAGACGGTACCGACGTCATCATCGGCGGCATTATGGAGCACATCGAAGAAGCCGGCGTGCACTCCGGCGACTCTTCCTGCGTGCTGCCTCCGGTTAGCTTGACGCCCGCCGTTCTTGATACGATTCGCGAGTACACGCGCCGTCTTGCTCTTGCGTTGAAGGTCGTTGGCTTGATGAATGTGCAGTACGCCATCCAGCGCGACACGGTTTACGTGCTGGAAGTCAATCCGCGCGCGTCGCGTACGGTTCCGTATGTGAGCAAAGCAACAGGCGTTCCGCTCGCAAAAGTGGCTGCTCGTTTGATGGCAGGAAAAAAGTTGGCCAGCATGCATTTGCCCGTGGTGAAGAACAACGGCGTCGCGGAAATTGCCGTTCGTGAGTTTTATTCCGTGAAGTCGCCGGTCTTTCCCTTCAACAAATTCCGCGGTGTGGACACCATTCTCGGGCCGGAGATGCGGTCGACGGGGGAAGTCATGGGCATTTCCACGTCGTATGGACAGGCGTTCGCCAAAGCACAGCTAGCTGCAGGCCAGCGCTTGCCGCGCCAGGGCACGGTGTTTCTCAGCGTGAACGACCGCGACAAAAAACATCTGGCTGCTCTTGGCAAAGAGCTTTCCTCACTGGGTTTTCGTTTGCTTGCCACGCGCGGCACGGCGGCAGCCCTCGAAGCCGCGGGAATTCAAGCGCAGGCGGTCTTCAAAGTGAACGAAGGCCGGCCCAACATTGTGGACCTGGTGAAAACGGGAAAGATCGATCTGATTATTAACACACCGCTCGGGCGCGAGTCTTTTTACGACGAGAAGTCGATTCGGCGCGCGGCGATTCGCTACAATATACCCTGTATCACCACGCTGGCTGCGGCCAACGCGGCGGCGCGAGGTATTCACGCCCTCCACGAACAAGGCATCGAGGTTGCCGCGCTGCAGGACCTGCACAAAGGCCAGGCCGCCGCTTCCGGCGCGCCTGCCTCAGGAGATTGAGCTATGGATTTGTCGGGAGTATTTCCCGCGTTAGTCACACCATTTGCCGGAGACGGCTCGGTTTCCATCGCCGATCTGCAGCACAACGTTCAGCAATACAACCGCACAGGCCTGGCCGGCTACGTGGCGATGGGTTCCACGGGAGAGTCCGTTCTGCTTTCACGGGGGGAAGCCGAAGCGGTTCTCGTCGCGGTAAAAGACAACGCCGCGCGCGACAAGAAGCTGATTGCGGGAACCGGCGCGGAGTCCACGGCGGAAACCATCGAGCGGACCAAGCGAGCGGCGGAGCTTGGTTATGACGCCGCGCTGGTCAAGACTCCTTACTATTACAAACCGGCGTACCGGCCGGAGAATTACATCGCACACTACCAGCGCGTTGCCGATGCTTCGCCGATCCCCGTGCTGCTCTATTCCGTGCCGCAGTTTACCGGAGTGGCGCTCGAGCCGCCCGAGGTTGCCAAACTGGCCGAGCATCCGAACATTATCGGAATGAAAGAGAGCTCTGGAAACGTGCAGCGGGTCGCCGAAATCGTCGCGAGTGTCCCCCGCGACTTTCAAGTGCTCGTGGGCTCGGCCGCAACTATTTATCCCTCCATCGTCTTGGGCGCACGTGGGGCCATCCTCGCGCTGGGCTCGGTTTTGCCGGAGAAGTGCGTCGAGCTTTACGGTCTGATTCGCCACGGTAACCACGAGAAGGCTCGCGAACTGCAGGAAGTAATTCTGCGCGCGTCGAAACTCGTAGTTTCCGAGTGCGGAATTGCCGGCGTGAAATACGCAATGGACCAGCGCGGATATCGCGGCGGCGTGCCCCGGCCTCCGCTCCTCCCGCTCAAAGATGAACAAAAGAAACGTGTTAACTCCCTTTTGGAGACGCTCGAACCAACTGCCATGCGGGCCTGATTCCGGTGTAATATGGCCTGGATTTGCGCCTGGCCTGCTTGCGTTTGAACGCCGAACGAAACCGGAAATTGAGTGAGACGTTTTCTCGCTGAGTTCATCTAACCGCTCATGGATTGTCGCGCTCTCGCGTTCAACCACCTCCCCCACCAGCCGAAGCTGTTCCTCGCTTATTTGGAGAAATTTGAAAGCGTGAACGCGTTCTACGCCCACCCGCCCACGATGCAGGCGGTGACGCAAGCAAGCCGCAAATTGGATTATCCCGCAGCGCGTCGAGCGGAAGTGGCGAGGATTCTTGGGAAGCAGAACGCTGAGTTGGGCGCCGGGGCGGAAACGCAGGCCAATCTGGACCGGCTGGCGAACGGGGCGCTGGCGGTTGTGTCAGGGCAGCAGGTCGCGCTATTTGGCGGTCCAGCGTATGCCGCATACAAAGCGCTGACGGCAATTCAGATTGCGGAAGAATTGACGCGAGACGGAATCGACGCGGTGCCAGTTTTCTGGATGGCAACGGAAGATCACGACTTGGAAGAAGTGCGGCACACGAGTTTGTTCGATGCCGGGAAACTACTTCGCTTCGAGTTGCCGGATGGGAATGCGGCGGAAAAGCCCGTGGGGCGTATTCCGCTGGGAACGGATGGCGGAAGGCTGGCGCGCGAGGCCGCCGATTTGCTGGAGAAAGACGGCGGCGAGCTGCTCGCGCAACATCTGCTGGAGAGTTATAAAGCCGAGGAGTCTTACGGAAGCGCGTTCGGGAAATTGTTCGCGCGATTGTTTGCGCACCAGGGATTGATTTTCATGGATCCGCTGGATGCGGGGCTGCACAAAGCTGCGGCGCCGCTCTACCAGCATGCGCTCGCGGAGCGGGATGTTCTGAACGAAAAGTTACTGGAGCGAGGAAAGGAACTCGAGCGCGCGGGATTTGATGCGCAGGTCAAAGTAACGTCGAAGAGTACCCTGCTTTTTCGGTTTGAGAATGGCGCGCGGCAAGTGATTTCAGCGAGCAGCGACAGATTTCACGTGGAGGCGAAGAGTTGGTCACGCGAAGAACTAACGCACCTCACTCACACGGAGCCGGAAAATTTCAGTCCCAATGCCCTCTTCCGTCCCGTGGTGCAGGACTATTTGCTGCCGACGATTGCGTTCATCGGCGGACCGGCGGAACTTTCCTACATCGCGCAATCGGAGGTTGTTTATCAGCATCTCCTAGGACGAATGCCGGTCATGCTGCCGCGCGCGGGTTTCACGCTGGTTGACGCCAAGGCCGCCAAACTTCTGCGGAAGTATGAGTTGTCGGTCGAAGACGTGTGGGCCGGTTCGCAGGGCTTGCGGCAAAAGATGGAAAAGCACTCCGTGACAGGATCGCTGGCCAAGGATTTCGAGCGCGACCAGGCGCAACTTGGTGAGATGCTCGCGAAACTCGGCGAGAAAATTGAAACGCTCGACCCCACGTTAAAAGCCACCGTTGAAAAGACGAAAGAAGGCATCGAATTTCACCTGGACAAACTGCGGCGCAAAACGGGCGTGGCGCTCGATCAGAAAGCGGGCCTGCTCGCAGCCCACGAAGAGCATCTGGAATCGCTTTTGAACCCGCACAAAGGGCTACAGGAGAGGGAACTCTGCCTGCTGCCGTTTTTGGCGCGCTGGGGCGAAGGCGCTCTCGACGAACTGCAAAACCTGTGTGGCAGCGAACAGCTCGGGCATCACTTCCTTGTTGAATTTCCTTAGAAAATTCCGCAATCTACCGACGCAGCCTGGCGACCACTTTGATGCAAACAATCATTGTGAAGACGGATCGGCGGACGCAGCTTGTGGACGTGACCACGCAGGTGCAGAAGGCCGTGTCCGCGGCGAAAATCTCCAAAGGAATTTGCTACTTGTACGTGCCGCACACCACCGCGGGAATTGCCATCAACGAGTGCGCA
Source organism: Candidatus Acidiferrum sp. (assembly GCA_035262885.1). Classification (GTDB taxonomy): domain Bacteria; phylum Acidobacteriota; class Terriglobia; order Acidiferrales; family UBA7541; genus Acidiferrum. The sequence continues at coordinate 37,702 of DATFRZ010000046.1, read as the reverse complement.
GACCCAGATGTGGCGCGCGACATTGAAGGAGCGCTAGACCGGCTCATCCCAAAGACCGGGCCGTACCGGCACAGCGAAGGAAATTCCGACTCGCACGTAAAATCCGTGCTCGCAGGCAGCAGCCAGATCGTCTTCGTGGAGGAGGGTCGCCTGGCGCTGGGCCGCTGGCAAGGAGTCTTCTTTTGCGAGTTCGACGGTCCGCGCGAGCGAAAACTAATGGTGAAGACGCAGGCAGATGGAAGGGATGAAATCCCGGCCTAATCAAGGCCGACGCGGCGAACGAGGTCTTTGAAGCGAGGATCGTCGCGAATGGGATCAAAGTAGGGATGCGTCTTGAGAAAAAGCAGAGTGTTGGAGTGTTCCTTGTAGGCTTGCTCGAGCCACGAAAATGCCTCCTCGTTCTCATCGACTCCTAAATAGGCGTTCACAAAGGCGCCGACTGGAACGTAGCCGGTCTGCTTGCGCTTCTTCAGCTCGGCAAGTAGGCGCAGGGCATCCTCCGATGCGAAGAGATATGACGTGATTGGTATTGCTGAGTACCGTGGTCGTTACGGCCCTTTATTTTGCCGGAAATGTGCTGGGAACTCCGCCCAACGGGTTCGTGTCAAAGACGCTCGCCCAGGGTCGGATTGCGCAAATGGACGTTTTTAGCCAGCTCGTCGATCCGCCGCTCGCCCAGGATCCGGGAAACAACGGCAATGTTTGGCTGTCCCTGCAAAAGACCAAGGGATTGTCCGACCTGTACGTGCAGAGCAGCGCGTGGCAGCCAGGAGGAAGCACGGGCTGGCACTCTCATCCCGGCCATAGCCTAATCATTGTGACGGCGGGGTCCGTAACGAACTACGAAAGGGATGATCCCCGTTGCACGCCTCATGTGTACACATTTGTCCCAGGACAACCGGCGCCGACTTTCGTGCACCCCGGCGGCAACCACCCGCACATCGTCCGGAATGAAGGCACGGTCCCAGCGTCAACAATCGCCGTCCAGCTAATTCCTGCAGACACCCAGCGGCGGATTGACACGCCAAGCCCGGGGAATTGTCCGTTTTGAAAACGATGCGCTGATTTCGTTCACACGAAGGCAAGCTCGACGGCTTGTCGAACTCGCGCGCCCAGAGCTGCCGAACCTTCCGACATCAAGGCAACGTGAAGGCGACGAGGGAATCGCCGAGCTTTTCTTCGGTGATTTTGGGGTGACCACCAGCAGCGATAACAAGATATTGCTTGCCTGTTGCGGACACACGATAGGTCATGGGAGTGGCATTGCCGCAGGCCGGCAGCTGGGCCTTCCACAATTCCTTGCCAGTTTCGACATCGAAGGCGCGGAAATTGCAATCCGTCGTGCCAGCGATGAAGACAAGTCCGCCCGCGGTGATGATTGGGCCGCCTAGGCTGATCGAGCCAGGCGGAACCTGCGGGTGTTCGCCGCCGAAATCGCCCATCGAGCCGAGAGGAACCTGCCAGCGAATCATTCCTTCTGTCATGTCCACAGCGGTGAGTGTGCCCCAAGGCGGCGGGCTGCACGGAAGGTCCGAAGGCGACTGGATGAAACGGCGGTAGAGGCCGTAGGGAGCGCCGAGTTGATCTCCGTAGTCGCCGTCTTCCGTGCGCCCACCGCGATCATTGTACTTTTCGCGGGGAATCAATCGCGCGATGGCCACGAGATTATTGACGTTCGTCACCAAGAGGCCGCGCTTGGGGTCGAAGGCGTAGCCGCTCCAAGTCATGCCGCCGATGTTTCCGGGCACTATCAGTGTTCCTTGCAGGCTCGGGGGCGTGAAGATTCCTTCGTTGCGCAGATGCGAAATGTAGTTGCGGCACCAGTCGCGATCTTCCGGAGTGGGACCCCATGCCTGAACGGCGGAAATCGCGTGGGGAACGAGCGGCGGAGGCTTCAGGGGGAAAGGCTGCGTGGGCGAAGCGACTTCGCCGGGCACCTCGGTTTTCGGAACGGGGCGCTCTTCGACAGGAAAAACCGGCTTGCCAGTGTCGCGGTGGAGGACATAGAGGAGTCCCGATTTGTTGCCTTGAATCACGACGGGGACGTCTTTGCCATCGACCTGCAGAGTGGCGAGCAAAGGCTGCGACGCGCTGTCGAAATCCCAAAGATCGTGATGAACAAGCTGGAAGCCCCAGACGAATTCGCCGGTCTTTCCACGAAGCGCAACGACGGAGTTGGCCCACTTGTCATCGCCCGGGCGGAGGCCGCCGTAATAGTCTGGGCTTGCGCTTCCGGTGGGGACGAAAAGCAGGTCGCGCTCGGCATCAACGGCCATGATGGACCAGGCGTTTCCGGCGCCGCTGCGCCAACGTGGCCCTTTTCCTTCTGCTGCAGCTGATGACGGATTCCCGGGAAGCGGGTCCCAGCTCCAGCGAAGAGCGCCCGAGCGGGCGTCATAGGCGCGGACGACGCCGCGGGCCATGTCCACGCGGTGATTGTCGTCAATGGCGGAGCCGACGACGACAAGGTCGTCAATGATGGCGGGTGGGGAAGTCATGTGATACCAGCCGGGATCGTATTGTGGAACGTCGCGCAAGCTGACTTGTGCGTCTTTGCCGAAGTCGGAGCAGCGCGCACCAGTGACGGCATCCACGGCCACGAGGCGGGCGTCTTGCGTGGACTCGAAGATGCGGCGATGGCAGGGTTTGTCTTTGGCCCGCGTGGTGTCGAGCCAGGTTGCCACGCCGCGGTTGACGAGGCCGTCGCCGTAGTCGCCATCGAGATCGATCTTGGGATCGTAAGCCCAGCGCTGCTTTCCCGTCTCTGGATCGAGCGCGATGATGCGGTTGAAAGCGGTGGTGAGATAGAGCGTTCCATCGACCAGGAGCGGAGTGGTCTCGAAGCCACTGCGCTTTCTGCGGCGGCTGGCTTCGGAAATGTCGCCCGTGTGGAATGTCCATGCGACCTTGAGTTGGGCGACGCTGTCGCGATTGATTTGCGTCAGTGGAGAGTATCGCATGCCACCGGCGTCGTGGCCGTAGTAAAGCCAGGAATCGGCGGCAGTATCTGACGGAGTTTGCGCGGCCGCCAAGACAAGAAAGCTACAAATCGATAAAAGCAAAACAAGAAAATCCGCGAGCCTGGCTCGGTGATTCATTTGGAGCCCCTGAAGAGAGACGGAATTGTACACGGGTTTGTTCCCAGAGGGCGACTGGGCCGGACAGTCAGCGGCCCTTAAGCTTGAGGACATATTGACGGACTTATCTGGCGAGGGAGAGAAATAAGAGAAACGCTGTGAAGCCTAGTCGACAGGCGGGAGAGCAAACTCGAGTTCGTAAAACGCGATTGTCCTCCTTCGAAGGCCGGTGTGCTAGAGTTTTTGTGCAATGAAAAGGCTCGGAATCTACGTGCAGGTGCCGTTTTGTCAGACGAAGTGTACCTACTGCAATTTTCATACGGGGGTGGTAGCGAAGGAGCGCTTTGCGCCGTATGTGGAGGCGGTGTGCCGGGAGATTCGAGAGCATCGTGAGTTGTTGAGGGTGGCGGGAGTGATTTGGGGGAGTGGCGAGTGGCCCCTCGAAGCTCTGGGTACACGAGGGACAAGTGGTGGGAACCGGGATTTCGATTTGGACACGGTTTACTTCGGGGGTGGAACACCGAGCCTGTTAGAGCCGGGACATTTGCAAAAGATTCTCGAAGCGCTTCGGGAGACCTTCGGTGGGAACGGATCGACCGGCGTTGGAGTGAACTGCGGTATTTCAACGCACAGCACACGCAGCGAAGAGCACACTGAGCACGGAGATCCTGAAGAGGTGACGCTGGAGGCGGATCCGGAGACGGCTGAAGAGGAGAAGGCGGCGGCGTGGGTGAAGGCAGGAATCAACCGCGTGAGTTTTGGGGTGCAGTCGTTTTCGGACGAAGAGTTGGCCGCCGCGGGGCGAATGCATCGGCGAGCGGACGTTTACCGGGCAGTGCCGATGGTGCACGAGGCTGGGATTCGCAACATCAGTTTTGACTTGATTGCGGGATTGCCCCGTCAAACCAGAGACAGTTGGAACCAATCGCTGGCGGAATTGATTGCGCTGAGGCCGGAGCACGTGTCGGTTTATGTGCTGGAAGTAGACGAAGGGAGTCGGCTGGGGAAAGAGATGTTGGCTGGAGGAAGGCGGTACAGCGCGCCGGCGGTGCCAAGCGAAGACGAAATGGCTGAGTTTTATGAAATAGCGCAGGAGAAGCTGGGAGGCGCGGGGTATCGGCATTATGAGATTTCAAATTGGGCGAGGCCAGGGTTTGAATCGAAGCACAACTTGAAGTATTGGAGGCGCGAGCCGTATTTAGGATTTGGGGCGGGCGCGCATTCGTTTTCGGGCACGCAACGCTGGGCGAATGCCCATGATGCGGCCGCTTATGTGAGCGCGATCCAGGGTGGGAGATTGCCGGTCGAGCAGTTGGAAGGTGTGACGGCAGTGCAGGCGCTCGAGGAAGAGTTGTTTTTGGGATTGCGGCAGTTGGACGGAATTGACGTCAGGCGAATTGAAAAAGAATACGGTGTTGCTCTCGCGGGGAGATTTGAACCGCTGGCTGCGGCGGGCTTGGTGCAACGCGAGGGAGATGTGGTGCGGTTGGCGAAAGAGAAGTTAAGTGTGTCGAATGAGGTGTTTGTGGAACTGATGAGGTGAGGTAAGGAATGGCGGAGTAAGAAAGCCACAGAGAGCGCGGAGAAGCAAGCGGAAAAGGGCAAAGGGATTTCAGAGTGAGGACTTGGAACAAAGGGGAAGCGAGATGAGCTACACGGTGGCGAAGGGGAATCAGAGAGTGGATCCGGATGAGGTGAAGATTAGCGGGAAGGCGCTGGAAGGTGTGGTGGATTTGCGCAGCGACACGGTAACGCGGCCAACGGATGAGATGCGGCGTGCTATGGCGGCGGCCGAAGTGGGCGACGACGTCTACGGAGAAGATCCGACGGTCAACAAACTGGAGAAGCGCGCGGCAGAGACTTTTGGAAAAGAGGCTGCGCTGTTTGTGCCGACGGGCTGCATGGGCAATCTGATTTCCATCAAGATTTGGACGCATCACGGGAACGAGGTGATTTGCGAAGAGCGCAGTCACGTGAATTTGTACGAACTCGCGTCGATGTCGGCGATTGCAGGATGCATGCCGCGTGTGGCGCGCGGGGAAGATGGAATTTTGAGTTGGGAAGAAATCAAAGCGGTGATCCGGCCGAAAATTTATTACGACTCGCAAACGGCGCTGATCTGCCTAGAAAACACAAGCAACATGGCGGGGGGAACGGTGTATCCGACTGAGCGCGTGAACGAGGTTTGCGATGAGGCTCACAAACTTGGGCTGAAGGTGCATCTGGACGGCGCCCGCATTTTTAACGCTGCGGCGGCGCTGGGGGACCATGTCGCGGTGATGACAAAGAGAGTGGATTCGGTAATGTTTTGTTTGTCGAAAGGACTCGGCGCACCGGTAGGCTCGGTGGTAGCGGGATCGAAGGCGTTCATCGAGAAGGCGCGGATTTATCGCAAGACGTTTGGCGGCGGGATGCGGCAAGCCGGAGTGATTGCGGCGGCCGGATTGATTGCACTGGAAAAGTCGCCAGCGCGGCTGCACGTAGATCATGGAAACGCGAAATTGTTGGCTGAAGGCATCGCTCAGATTCCGGGGTTGACGATTGATCCGAAGAAGGTGCAGTCAAACATCGTGATTTTTGATTGCACGGGGGCGGGAATGACCGCGGTGGAATTGTGTGATGCGGTACATGCGCACGGCGTGTGGGCGCAAGATACGGCACTGTATTCTGTGCGCGTGGTGACGCATTGCGACGTGGACCGTGCTGGGTGTGAGCGGGCATTGGCGGTGTTGACGGAAGTGGTGACGAAAAAGAGAAAGGCGGGGGCATGAGTTTTGGGCGCGCGGCGATTATTTGCGGAGCCATGGCGTGTGTGCTTGCCGCGTTTGCGGCGAGCAGCGGGCAGACACCGCCTGCCAACAATGATGCCACCAAAGTTGCTCCAACGGCCGAAGAGGCGAGGAAATTCATTGAGAACGCGCAGAAGGAGTTGTTTGATCTCGGCGTCAAGGCATCTCGAGCGTCGTGGGTACAGGAAAATTTCATCACTGACGATACGGAGAAAATCGCCGCGGATGCAGGCGAAGTACTGAATACAGCGAGCACGAAATTCGCAAAAGAGGCGCACCGTTTCGACGGATTGCAGTTGGCCCCGGAGCTGGCGCGGAAGCGATTGCTGCTGGAATTGGCGACGGGATTTCCCGCGCCGGACGATCCCAAAGCACAGAAAGAACTAGCCGAGATCCTAGCATCGCTCGATGGGGACTATGGGAAGGGGAAGTGGTGTCCCGATGGCGACAAGGGCAAATGTCTGGACGTGACGGCGGTAGAAAAATTCATGGCGGAAAGCCGTGACGCGGACGCGCTGAAGCGCGCCTGGGTGGGATGGCATGCGATTGGCGCACCGATGCGGCAACGCTACGCGCGGATGGTGGAGCTGGGAAATGCTGGTGCGCGCGAACTCAGTTATACGGACGTGGGAGCGTTGTGGCGTTCGAATTACGACATGCCACCCGATGCTTTTGCGAAAGAAGTAGACCGGCTGTGGGAGCAACTGAAGCCGCTGTACTTGTCGCTGCACGCGTACGTGCGCGGTCAATTGCGGAAGAAATATGGAAACGCGCTGGTGCCCGCGAACAGGCCGATCCCAGCGCATTTGCTGGGAAACATCTGGGCGCAAGAGTGGAACAACGTCTATTCGCTGATGGACTCGCCGAAACCGCCGCAAAGCTATGATCTCACGAAGATTTTACAAGAGCGCAAGACGGATGCGCGGGGCATGGTGAAGTACGGGGAGAATTTCTTTACATCGCTGGGATTTGCGCCGCTGCCTGCGACGTTCTGGGACCGGTCGCTCTTCACGAAACCTGCGGACCGGGACGTGGTATGTCACGCGAGCGCGTGGAACGTGGATCTCCAAGAAGACCTGCGGATCAAGATGTGCATACAAATCCGCGAAGAGGACTTCCGCACGATTCACCACGAACTGGGGCACAACTTTTATCAGCGAGCGTATAAGAATCAGCCGCCGCTGTTTCAAAGCAGCGCAAATGACGGGTTTCACGAGGCGGTGGGAGACACGATCGCGCTTTCGGTGACGCCGGAATATTTGAAGAAGATTGGCTTGATCGAAACGGTGCCCCCGGCTTCCGGGGACATCGATTACCTGTTGCAGCAGGCGTTGGAGAAAGTCGCGTTCCTCCCGTTTGGGTTGCTGGTGGATAAGTGGCGCTGGGAAGTGTTTTCGGGGCAGGTGACGCCTGCGGATTACAGCAAAGCGTGGTGGGAACTGCGAAGACACTATCAGGGCGTTGCGTCTCCGGTAGAGAGGACAGAGGCGGATTTCGATCCGGGTGCGAAATATCATATTCCGTCCAATACACCATATGCGCGATATTTCCTGGCCCGGATCTTGCAGTTTCAGTTTCATCGCGCGCTCTGCAAGGAAGCGGGGATTACCGGACCGCTGCACCGCTGCTCGATTTATGGGAACAAAGTAGCCGGAGAAAGGCTGAACCAAATGCTTTCGATGGGGCAAAGCCAGCCGTGGCAGGAAGCCCTGGAAACGTTGACGGGACAAAAGCAAATGGATGCGACAGCGCTGGCGGATTATTTTGCGCCATTGAAGGCGTGGCTCGACGAACAAAACAAGGCCAAGGGCTATCCGGTTGGGTGGTGAAGACTTACCCGAGCGGGCCGGGGTGCTTGAGGTAGCGGTCGATGATGGCGTCGGCGGTGCGGTAGACGAAGGCAAGAACCGTGGGCGTGGGATTGGCGGAAGCATTCTGTGGAAACGTGGAGCCGCCAAGAATGAAGAGATTCGTCAGTTGCCAGTGCTGAAGATAGGGAGAGACGACCGAATGATCGGGCGAATCTCCCATGATGGTACCGCCCTGGATGTGCGTGGAGTTGTAGCGGGTTGCATCGTAGGAGCGCAATCCAGGAAAAGGATTAATCTCACGCGCGCCCATGGCCTTGGCGACTTGGACGCCAATCGGCGTCGCAAACTCGGCCATTTTGCGTTCGTTGTCGCGCCAATCGAGCGTTAACCTGAGGAGCGGGTCGCCGAGTGCGTCCTTGTAAACGGGGTCGAGATCCATGAAATTGGTTTTGTAAGCGAGATGCTCCCCTGCGAAGCCAATGGTTGCCGTTCGGTCATAATAAGAAACTGAGGCTTTCTTCCATTCCGACCCCCAAGTGGCTTTGATGGAATTTGGCAAAACGCCAAATGCGCCAATGGGCTGAAAACCGTACCCGCGCGCCGCGAAATACCCCCCACGAATGAAGTTGAGCGGACCACGGTCGAGATCGTCGCGGTCAAAGTCACTGAAAAGAATTCCCGCTGAGCCGGAGCCCATAAAGCGGTTGAGAGGCTGATCAAAAAAAGCGGTGGCGGCTCCAACAGTGACCTGGTGTGTCAGATTGCGCCCGACCGTGCCGCGGCCAGTGGCGGGATCATAAGGTTCGCCGATGCCGGAGAGCAGGAGAAGACGAGTATTGTTGAAGGTCCAGGAAGCCAGAAAGACAAGCGACGCAGGTTGAAAGACTTCTTCACCCGAAGCATCCACATATGTGACACCTCGCGTGACCGATTTAGAAGCGGAGTCAAAAAGGATGCGTCGAACTCGGGCGCCGGAGCGAAGAGAGACGTTCTTCCGTTTTTGAATAATGGGCAGGAGAAGATTCGTGGGCTGCGCCTTCGCGCCAACCATGCAACCGAAGCGCGCGCAGAAACCGCAATATGTGCAGCCACCGCGAGAAACCCCATCGGGATTTGAATAAGATTGGCTGATGTTCGCAGAAGGCGCCGGATAGGGATGGTAGCCGAGAGATTTTGCAGCATCTCGAAATAACGTTGAGAAATAGGGCATTTTTGTCGGTGGCGTGGGATATTCTTCGCTGCGCCAGCCTTCAAAAATGTTACCGCCCTCGATGAGCCTGCCTTTCAAGTTGCCCGCCTTGCCCGAGCTGCCGAGCAATTTGTCGACGCGCGTGTAGTAGGGCTCAAGCTCGTTATAAGTGATGCCCCAATCGCGAACGGCATGGTCCTCGGGCAGTGCCTTAGCGCCGTATTTCTCGGTGGTTTTTGTAAGCAACGCAAAACAATCGGGCAGGAACCGGGGAACTTGAGCATTCCAGTGTTCGCCGGAGCCGCCGACTCCAGCGCCCGGCAGGAAAGCCCCATGCTGGCGAAGCGGCAGAGCGCTCCGTGTGACGTTGTGTCGGAGCGTAACAGTTTCCTTCGACAGGTCCTGCATCATGCGGAGACGAATCGCGTAATCGAGTTCGTCCATGTCGGTTGCGTAATCCGAGGGCTCGCGGGACTGACCGCGCTCCAAGACGACGATGTTGAGCGATGTGCGCGCTCCAAGCTCTTTGGCCACGAGCAGCCCAGCCCAACCGCCGCCGACGATGACGGCGTCCACCGGGGGAAGAGTCTTCACGACTCGTCCTCGCTCGGGCGGACCTTCGCCCCAGTCGATTGACGAAGGCTCATGGGCTTGGGGCGAAAAGCTTTGCCGTAATACTTATCCACTTCGTCGAAATTGCTCATCCGTGGGCCAGGGAAGCCGACCAGCTGCCAGCCTATCATTCCCGCGTTTCCGCCGTGCATGGGATCGCAGAACATGCCTTCGATGGTGTTTTGGCAAAGGAGAGAAAAGAAGAGAGTGGATTCGATTTTGCGAAGAGCCTCGTCTTGCCCGGCGGGAGCGAGGAGTTGAAAGCCTCGCAGGCCCTTCAAACCTTCGCGATAAATTTGTCGCGGCGTGGCGCTGCCCTGGTAGCCCAGTTCGCGAGGCGCGTCTTCAAAAGGCCGCTGCGTGTAACGAAAACGGTCTCGGCCGTAAGAGCCCGCAAGCTGCCGATCAATAAAAATGGCCACGCCCGCTTCTCGCGCGCCTGGGCCAGATTCGTCCGAGGGGAATATGCGCGATGCGGCCGCAGCGACAATGAGGGCTTCGGTTTCGGTGAAAAAGCGAAGCGGGACACGCACTGGTTTGTGTTGCGAGGCAAGAAGAGTAGCTTTGCGGTCAAGCGAATAGACGAGGACGCCACCGAGAGTCGCGATGGAAAGCGTGAGAAAATGGCGGCGGCGCACCATGTGCGGGAGTGTAGCAGAGGAATGCACGGGCGGCACATCCCAGGAGGAACCAGACCAATCCGTGCTATAAATAGTATTTAGGTTGAATATAGGAAAAACAGATAGTGGAAAGGGACCTATCGTGGAATTCGCGTTTACGGAAGAGCAGCAGCAACTGCGAAGGAGCGTGCGCGAGTTCGCGGAAGGCGAAATCGCGCCCCACGTAATGGAGTGGGACGAAGCTTCGCATTTCCCCATGGAAATCCTGCCGAAGCTCGCGGAAATGGGGCTGCTGGGAGTGATTTTTCCGGAAGAATACGGCGGGGCGGGACTGGGCTACATCGAATACGCGCTGGCGATTGAAGAACTGGCGCGCGTGGACGGATCGGTGGGGCTCATCGTTGCGGCGCACAATTCGCTGTGCTCGAATCACATTTTCAAGTTTGGGACGGAAGCGCAGAAGAAAAAGTACCTTGTGCCGCTGGCTTCGGGGAAAGCGATTGGAGCTTGGTCATTGACCGAGCCAGAAGCCGGCTCCGACGCGGGCGGAACGCGAACTACGGCCGTGCGGAACGCCAAGGGCTGGGTGCTAAATGGCGCGAAAACTTTCACCACGAACGGCCACTACGCCAATTATTGCGTGGCCATGGCGGTGACAGATAAAACGAAGGGCTCGCACGGGATTAGCGCGTTCATCCTGGAAAAGGGAATGCCGGGCTTCAAACCGGGGAAGAAAGAAAACAAATTGGGAATGCGCGCGAGCGAAACGTCGGAAGTGATTTTTAGCGACTGCCATGTGCCACCGGAGAATTTGCTGGGGCCGGAAGGCGAAGGCTTTACGGGGAGCTTGAAGATTCTGGATGGCGGGCGGATTTCCATTGCGGCGTTGGCCCTGGGCATGGCGCAGGGAGCGCTCGAGGCGGCAACAAAATACGCAAAGCAGAGGAAGCAGTTCGGGCAGGCCATTAGCGAGTTTCAATCCGTGCAATTCAAGCTGGCGGACATGGCAACGCAAGTGGAAGCGGCGCGTTTGCTCGTATATCAGGCAGCGTGGCTGGCCGACAAGAAGGGTGTGCGGTTTACGCGCGAATCGAGCATGGCCAAGCTGTTTGCCAGCGAAGTGGCGGTGCGGGTGGCAAACGAATGCGTGCAGATTCACGGCGGCTATGGATTCATTAAGGATTATCCCGCGGAAAAGTATTATCGCGATGTGAAGCTGTGCACAATTGGTGAAGGCACGAGCGAGATTCAGCGTCTGGTCATTGCGCGCCAACTCCTTGGTAAGAAATAATAGCCGAGTGCATTCCCGCTCTCCGAAAAGCTCCACTGGAAAAGCATGACCGTGCCCATTGTGGCTGTTGATCGATGGGCCGAACAAGTACGCGCGGGGAATGTGCGCGCGGTGTCTCGCGCAATCACCGCGATCGAAAATCATGCGCCGGAGGCCGAAGAGCTGCTGCGGCTGCTGTTCCCGCAGACGGGGCAAGCATATTTGACGGGCGTGACGGGAGCCCCGGGAACAGGGAAGAGCACGCTGGTGGATCGGTTGGCGGCGTTTCATCGTAAGAATCACGAACAAGTCGGCGTGATTGCCGTGGATCCGACGAGTCCGTACTCGGGCGGAGCGATTCTGGGTGACCGGATTCGCATGCAGGGGCATGCGGGGGACTCTGGCACGTTTATCCGCTCAATGGCCACCCGGGGATTTCTTGGCGGGCTGGCGCGCGCCACAGCGGAAGTGGCGCTGCTGCTGGACGCGGCGGGAAAGAAGCACGTACTCATCGAAACCGTTGGCGTAGGACAAGATGAAGTCGACATCGTGCGGCTCGCGGATTGCGTCCTCGTGGTGATGGTGCCGGGGCTCGGCGACGATATTCAAAACATGAAAGCCGGGCTGATGGAAATTGCCGATATTTTTGTGCTCAATAAAGCGGATCGCGAAGGTGTAGACCGGTTGGAACAGCAGTTGCTCGCGATGCTTTCGCTAGTGATGCCAAAAGATGTCTGGCATCCGCCGGTGATTCGTACGGTGGCAACCGAGAACAAGGGGATTGAAGAGCTGGCGCTGACCGTCAAGAAATTTGAAAAACATTTTGAATCGAGCGGCAAACGCAAGCGCAAGCACATGGAGCATTGGAAGAGCCGCCTGGTGGAATTGCTGGAATCGCGGCTGATTGAACGCGCGCTCGGCGGCCCAGGCGGCGAAGCACGGTTGACAGAACTGGCTGAAGAAGTGGCGGAACGGAAGAAGGACCCGTTTACGGCGGTGAACGAAATTCTCAAGCACAGCGGCCTTGATCGCTAGGAGACAAACGGAATGGCGGCGAAGAAATCTGGTAAGGGAAAAGGCAAAGGGAGCGCGGCGCAGGCCAGCATCGGCATCATTGGCGGAAGCGGCCTCTATTCGATGAGCGGACTGACGGACATGCGAGAGATTCGTGTGAAGACGCCGTTTGGCGATCCATCGGACGTGATCGTACTGGGGACCCTGGAAGGGCAACGGGTGGCGTTTTTGGCGCGCCACGCGCGCGGCCACAGCATTCTGCCGAGCGAGATTAATTACCGCGCGAACATTTATGCCATGAAGCTGTTAGGCGCCGAGCGGATTATTTCCGTGAGTGCGGTGGGCTCGCTGAAAGAGGACTTGCGCCCGGGAGAATTTCTCGTGCCGGACCAGTTCTTTGACCGCACCAAAAATCGGGCGTCTACATTTTTTGGAGACGGCCTTGTCGCGCACGTGGCGTTTGCGCACCCCACGTGTGGGCAATTATCCGGTGTGCTGGGGGATGCGTGCGTGCATGAAGGGGTGAAAGTGCACCGCCGCGGAACCTATATTTGCATCGAGGGCCCGCAGTTCTCCACGCTGGCGGAGGCTGAAGTGAATCGCCAGCTGCGCTTCGATGTGATTGGGATGACCAACCTGACGGAAGCCAAGCTGGCGCGCGAGGCGGAGGTTTGTTATGCCGCGATCTCGATGATCACCGACTATGACTGCTGGCATCCGGACCACGAATCGGTAACCGCGGCCCAGATTATCGCGACGTTAAATCAAAACGCCGAGAACGCACAGAAGGTGCTACGTGCGGCGGTCCGCGAAGTTCCCGCCGAGCGTACCTGCAAGTGCGGAACCGCGCTAAAGCATTCGCTGGTTACGAATATGAAGCTGGTCCCCGCGGCCACCAAGAAGCGGCTGGCAGCCATCATTGGAAAATACATTTCGTAGGAGGGACGCTTGTCCTTGCTCGTTGTGGGATCGGTTGCCTTCGATGGCATAGAGAGCCCGTATGGAAAAGTGCACCGGGCTGTTGGCGGAGCGGCCACCTACTTTGCAGTGGCAGCGAGTTTCTTTACTCGTGTGAACCTCGTTGGAATTGTCGGCGACGACTTCACCGAGGTCGATGCGCAGATCTTTCACGGCCGCACGATTAATCTCGATGGCCTGGACCGCGCGCCGGGAAAGACGTTTTTTTGGGCGGGACGCTATTCGCGGAATCTGAACGAGCGTGTGACGCTGGCAACGGAATTGAACGTCTTCGCGGAGTTCAAGCCACGGCTGCCGGAGAAATACCGAAGCGCGGAATATGTTTTTCTTGCAAATATTGCACCGACGTTGCAATGCGATGTGCTGCAGCAGGTCACGAAGAAACCCAGGCTCGCGGCAATGGACACGATGAACTACTGGATCGAGCGGACCAACGCGGAGTTGCGCGAGACGCTGAAACACGTGGACATCCTGATGATCAATGACTCCGAGACGCGCGAGCTTTCCAATGAGCACAACCTGCTGCGCGCGGCCAAGCATATCTTCAAGATGGGGCCGAGCATTCTGGTGGTGAAGCGCGGGGAATACGGCGCAATGATGGTGGACAAGCGCGGAGTGTTTTGCCTGCCCGCGTTTCCTCTCGAGGAGCCGCACGACCCCACCGGAGCTGGCGACAGCTTCGCAGGCGGCTTCATGGGGTATCTCGCAGGGAGCAGGAGCACGAGTGATGCGTCCTTGCGGCGGGCTATGGTTTACGGCTCCGTACTGGGCAGTTTCGCCGTCGAGGAATTTGGATTAGACCGCTTGCGGCACCTCAAGCGCAGCGAGATACACGCCAGAGCACGCCACTTTGCGAAACTGACGCAATTCAAATTGTAACTCGATTAGAATCTCCCGAAGGCGCACGCAGGGGCTCCGGAGCCATGCTCTCTCTTCGTGAAATCCTTTTGCGGTTGACCGTTGCCGCCGTACTGGGCGCCGTCATCGGCATTGAGCGCGACTTGCGCCGCCGGCCGGCGGGCATACGCACCAGCCTTTTTGTTTGCCTGGGCACAGCGTTGTTCACCATTTTGTCCGGTGAAATCGCGCGCGCGTTCGGCGACACGGGGAGCACGCGGATCGCTTCAAACATCGTGCAGGGCATCGGCTTTCTGGGCGCCGGAGCCATTTTGCGCGAGGCTGGCGGCCGCGTCGGGATGACCACAGCGGCGACGATTTTTGTGGAGGCGGCGATTGGCATGGCCGCGGGCGGCGGTCTATACGCAATTGCGACGTATGCGACAGCACTCGTGCTCTTTGCATTGGTTTGCCTGGGATGGGCCGCGCGGCGGTTTGACTTGAAGTACCGCCCGATGGTCTTTCGATTCACCGCCAGCCACGCGGAAAATGTCGCCACGGAAGTGCAACGCTTGATGGCGGAGCTAAGAGTGCCAATGCAGCATTTTCGGGTTTCCATGGCGGGAAGCACCTCAATTGTCGAATTTGAATCTGCCGTGAGCCATAGCCAGCAAGAGAAAATTGTTACCCAGCTGAATCGCCAGGGAGTGATTACGGAAGTGACGCCAGGCGAGGGTAGCCAGGAATGAGTGTGGGCAACGGGACTCCGCGAAAACCAAAGCCACTGAGGTCCGGTTCCCGGCTGGGAGTGTTTGCTCCCGCGTCGCCGGCGGATTCTGTGGAAATGATCGCCGGGCTTGCGGAGCTGAAGCGACAGGGCTTCCAGGTGGTGTCCAATCAAGACAGCAAGACCGAAGGATACTTTGCCGGTCCGGCTTTGGACCGGATGAACGGATTTCTCGTCGGCATCCAGTCGGAACAAATTGACGGACTCATGGCGCTGCGCGGAGGATACGGATCAAATTATCTGCTGGAATTCGACCTCGAAAAGAATTTGGAAAGAGCCAAGAGCGTAATAGGATTTAGCGACCTGACGACGCTGCAAATTTATCTCTGGCAAAAATGTGGTTGGGTGACATTCTACGGCCCCATGGTGGCAGCGGGAATCAATGCCGGCGCAGGCGCAATGAACGGCTACGATGAAAACTCGTTTCTACAGGCAATCCGAAGAGTCGAGGCAGGATGGAAATTGCGCTTGAAGGGTGAACCCGTGCTTGCGGGCCAGTCCCTGGGCCGCGTTTTGGGCGGATGCATGACGTTGGTCGAAGCTACGATTGGAACCCCGTGGGAATTGGACACAAAGGATTCAATTCTCCTTTTAGAAGACCGTGCGATGAAGCCGTATCAAGTGGACCGGGTACTAATGCATTTGAAACAGGCGGGAAAATTTGAGGGCGTAAAGGGAGTCGTGCTCGGAGAATTTCCCGAAAGCGCGCCGGCGGTAGCTGGAGCGCCGACCGTACGCGAAGTTTGTGCGCGTATTTTGCGGCCTTTGGGGATTCCAATTGTTTTTGGCGCGCCCGTGGGACACACGCAGCGGCCAATGCTGACGATTCCGCTAGGTATCAAGGCGCGTCTGGACGCGGATGGAGAAGGAACCCTGGAATATCTTGAATCGGCGGTGGCGGCTTGAACCCAATGAAGCATGTTCATGTGATTGGAATTGGCGGCTCGGCGATGGCGCCGCTGGCAGGAATGCTGCGGGAGTACGGTTTTCGCGTGACGGGTTCAGACTCGGGAGTCTATCCCCCGGCGTCGACGCTGCTCGAGAATTGGGGAATTTCCTTCTATCACTCATTTGATGCTGCTCATTTGCAACCCACGCCGGACTTGGCGGTGATTGGCAATGTCATTGCGCGGGGGAATCCGGAGTTGGAAGAAGTTTTGGATCGCAGAATTCCGTACCGTTCGCTGCCGGAAATGCTGGAGGAGGTTTTTCTTCCCGGCAAACATTCCGTCGTCGTAAGCGGAACGCATGGCAAAACGACGACGACTGCGATGCTGGCGTGGATTTTCCAGACCGCGGGCAAGCAGCCGAATTTCCTTGTTGGCGGCGTGGCTGAGAATTTTGGCAAGAGCTATGGTCTGGGCGGCGGCGAGGAGTTCCTCCTCGAAGGAGACGAGTACGAAACAGCGTTCTGGGACCGTGGACCAAAATTCTTTCATTATCATCCGGATGACTTGATTGTGACTTCCCTGGAATACGACCACGCGGATATCTACGCGGATTTTGAAACGTACCAACTCGCATTCAAAAGGCTCGTGAATCTTGTGCCACGCCGTGGCCGCGTGGTGATTTGGGGCGACACGGAGGAATCGGGGCCAGCGCTGCGCCGCGCGGCGGAAAAGGCGTTTTGTCCCGTAGAAACATATGGATTCAGCACAGGGAATGATTGGGTGGCCAATGAGTTCGCAGTCGAAGGCGAGTTGATGCGCTTCCGTGTTGAGCATCGCGCGGCGCAATTTGGCGAATTTTCACTGACGGCGACAGGCAGGCACAATGCGCTGAACGCGATGGCAGCAATGGCCGTTGCGCATGGCCGCGGCATCGGCTCGCAGAAGATTGCTGAGGCGCTGGCGACATTCCGCAGCGTGAAGCGTCGAATGGACGTGAAAGGCGAGGTTGGCGGCATCCTGGTAGTCGATGATTTTGCCCATCATCCCACCGCCGTGAAGGCTACGATTGAAGCGGCACGCACACGCTGGCCCGGCCGTCGGCTCTGGGCGATTCTCGAGCCACGTTCCAACTCCATGCGCCGCAAAGTTTTTCAGGAGGCGTTGCCGAAGGCCCTCGCTCTAGGCGATCGCATCATTCTGGGTGGCGTTTATCGCGCACAGCAGTTGGGCGACGATAACCGCATGGATCCCGAAGCGGTCGCCGAGGATGTCCGTAAGCTTGGAAAGGACGCACGTGTCTTTCCGAGCTCGGAAGCGATTGCAGAGCATCTTGCGGGCGAAGCCAAGTCTGGGGATCTGCTGCTGATTATGTCCAACGGCAGCTTCGACGGTCTGTGCGAGAAGCTTCTCAAGAAGCTGAACTCGGCCGGGCCGGTTCCCCGCGAGGCAAAAGCCCGGTGAGTCTTCGAGCTTCTTCGAGGCGGTTGTTCCGTCCTTTTCTCCTCGTCAGTTTGAGTTTGTTCACGTTCAGCGCAGCAGCTCATGCGGCGATTCAGTATTCCGTTTCCCTTGAACATCCTGAACAGCACTTGTTCCGCGTAACCATGACGATTCCCGATGTCAAAGGCGAAGTGACCGTCGAGATGGCAGCATGGAATGCGCTTTACCAGATTCGCGATTTCAGCGCACATGTCCAGGAGGTTGTGGCTTCCGCCGGAACCGAGGCAGCAACCGTCGAAAAGATGGACAAGCAGACTTGGCGAATCAAAGGAAACGGCACGTTGACGGTTCACTATGCAACATTCTGGGATGAGGTCGGTCCGTTTGCAACTCAGCTCAACGGCGAACATGCATTCATCAATCCAGCGATGATTTTGTTCTATGTCCCGAATCGCCGCACCGAGGGTGTCTCCCTTTCCATGGACATGAGCGAAAGCCCGCTGGATTGGCGCATAGTGTCGGCCGCGCCCGTGAGTTGCGTAGTGTCCGGGCGAAATCGCGTCTGCATCATCTCTAGCTCAGCGTTTGACGTCCTTGCCGACAGCCCTATTGAAATTGGCAAATTTCAGGAATTCGATCTGGGCGGAGTCTTGCCGCGTGTGACGGTTATAGTCCACGGGGACAAATGGAGAAAAAAGCAAATCGAAGAAGAGCTGAAGCGGATTTGTCAATACGAAATCCGGCTCATGGAAGGTGCCCCGTTTGATCACTACACGTTCATACTGCACATCGGTAGAGGCGCAGGCGGCGGAGGTATGGAGCACTCGTACTCGACCGCTATCGGCGTGCCATCCGATGAATATCTGTCGGGGGTGGCGGCACATGAATTCTTTCATTTGTGGAACGTGAAGCGCATCCGTCCCGCCACCCTCGAGCCCGTGGATTACAGCAAAGAACAGTACACGCGCGCGCTGTGGTTCGCCGAGGGTGTGACGAACACATACGGCTCGTACACGCTCGTCCGGAGCAGCCTCTGGACCAAAGACCGCTTCTACCAAGACCTGGGCGAACAGATCACCGAACTCGAAAGCCGTCCTGCGAATCGCTGGCAGAGCGCCGAGCAATCCAGCCTAGATGCCTGGCTCGAAAGATATCAGCTCTACAACCAGCCGGACTACAGCGTTTCGTATTACACCAAGGGGCAAGTGCTGGGTGATTTGCTGGACATTCTGATTCGCGACCGCACCAACAACGCGAAAAGCCTGGATGACGTGCTTCGCAGCATGAACAACGATTTCGCCAAGCAAGGGAAGTTTTATCGGGATAGCCTGGATGTGCGCCTAGAAGCGGAGAAAATCGCCGGCGGCTCCTTCGAAGAATTCTTCCAGAAGTACGTCTCTGGGACGGAACCCTTTCAGTATCAGCGAATCTTAGCCCTTGCTGGACTGGTCCTGCGAACCACCGAGCACCGGCGCGCCACGCTGGGCTTTGCGGGCGAGCGCGAAGCGAGCGGCGTATTCATCGTGAGGGCTGTGGATGCGGAAGGCCCTGCGGCCGAGGCGGGGTTGCGCGTTGGTGACGCCATCCTTACGTGGAACGGCGGGGAAATTCCGCGAAGGCTGGGGCGCTGGGTGATGGAAGAGAATCCCGGCGATTTGCTGGCTCTGCGGATTCGGCGTGAGGACAAAGAACTTTCCGTGGAGTTCCGGCTCGGTGAAATTAAGGAAACTGCCTACGAAGTGGTGGAAGACTCGCACGCGACCGAGAAGGCACGCCGCATCCGTGAAGGCTTGCTGCGCGGCGAAACGTCGGCAGCAGCGCACCATTAGCTTGGTCGAGGCTCTGCGTACCACAGAGCGTGTGCCATCCGAACCTGCGGTGCAGGCGAGGGATCGTGGCTGGGGCGGTGCGACTCGGCAGTCACTCCTTGTCGCAACGTGCAAGGTTCCACGCCGCGGTATTGGGTCCGTTGCCCACGTTGCCCTTGACCCGCTTCGCGGGATTCGAGAAAGTGCTGCCTGCTTATGCTGCGAACGCTCTTCGTTGCGATATTTCTGTCTCTGTATATCCTAATCGTTGGACCGCCGCTGCTCGTCTACACGTTGATCACCAAGGACCCGGACCCGATTTATTGGGGAGGCGTAAGAGGCGTGATGTTTTTTGTGCGGGCGGTTGGGGTGCGGGTGCGCGTAAAAGGCAGGGAACGCATTCCGCAGCGCGTTTGCCTGTTTGCAGCGAATCACACGAGCTCCGCGGACGCGCCCGCGATCGTGGGAGCGATTCCGCGCCGGGTAGCAATCCTTTTGAAAGAATCGCTCTTCAAATGGCCCATTGTGGGAGAAGCGTTTAGGTCGGTTCACTTCATTCCCGTCAATCGAGGCGCGCGCGACTCGGCTATTGTGAGCGTGGAGAAAGCCACCGAGGCCATGAAGGCGGGACAATCGTTTTTGATTTATCCCGAAGGGACGCGCAGCCCGGACGGCCGCTTGCAGGAGTTCAAGAAGGGCGCCGTAGTCATGGCCATCAAAGCCGGAGTGCCGATTGTGCCGATGGTGTGTGCTGGCGCGCACCGCATCATGGAAAAAAGGTCGCTGGTGATCCGCCCAGGAGAGATCGTCGTTGAGTTTTTGGAACCCATCGACGCGTCCAAATACGGGTTCGAGGAGCGGGATGTTCTGAACCAAATCGTGCACGAAGCCATGGCCGCGGCTCTACCCGAGGATCAGAAGCCCGGAGGATTCAGCGGGTCGGCGGCAAAGGCCGAGGCCGGAAATGTCTCCTAGAGGAGAACAGAAGTGAGCACAAACCGAGTTTTTTTGAAGCGCTGCTTGGCTGGCACCGCTGCTTTGCTGTTGTCCGCCGTGGGGGCTGCAGGCCAGGAAAAGCATTTAACCGCGCGCGAAATTGTCAGCCGGATACAAGCGCACGTAGGCGGGCCTTGGCAGGCAGAGACCGTGGACACATTCAAGGCTGGCAATCCGGACGAGCAGGTCACCGGGATTGCCCTGACCATGATGGCCACCATGGATGTGCTCGAACGCGCGGCTGCTTCGCGCAAAAACTTCGTCATTACGCACGAGCCGACTTTCTACAATCACCTGGACAAGCTCGACGTGCTCCCAGAAAAGGAAAAAGATCCTGTGCTCGCGGCCAAGCTGGCATTCATCGCCGAGCACCATCTGGTCGTCTGGAGATTCCATGATCATTGGCACCGGCGAACTCCGGACGGCATTGAAGCAGGAATGGCGCACGCGCTTGGCTGGGAAAAACAGCAGGACCCTGAAAATCAATACCTGTTCGCGGTTCCTGAAACCACTCTGGAGTCGCTGGCGGCCGATTTGAAGAAGAAGCTGGATGTCCACGTGCTGCGAGTGGTTGGCGATCCCCACTTGAAGATAAAGAAAGCCGCGCTGGTGCCCGGCGCTTCGGGATTTCAGAAGGAAACGTTTGCGCTGGAAAGAAACGACGTGGACGTACTGGTCACTGGCGAGCCTCGTGAATGGGAAACTGTCGAGTACGTCGCAGATGCAGTGGCGCAAGGCAAACACAAAGGGCTCATCATTCTGAGCCACATTCCTTCGGAACAATCCGGCATGGAGGAATGCACGCGTTGGCTGAAGACGTTTGTCAGCGAAGTACCGGTTGAATTTGTTCCGGCCAAAGACCCTTTCTGGCGCTACTAAGTTTTTCTCCTTTCCAGTTGCGATCCCAATTCGCGGACGCTTGGGCAACTCGGGAAGCTGCTGCAATGCGGCCATTGTCTTTGAAACAGGGCGGAAACCTCCAGGCACGGAATTACCGCTTGAGGCGATCGAGTTGCGACTCCAGTTCGCGGACCCGCTTTTGCAATTCGGGAAGCTGCTGAAGCGCGGCCATCATCTTGAGCCACTGGCGGTTCTCAACGGCGGGATAGCCTGAGTAGAAACCGCGCGCCGGGACATCGTTGGGTACGCCGCTCTGCGCGGTGATAACGGTGCCATCGCCCACGGTCAGGTGACCGGCGGTCCCCACTTGCCCCGCAAGGATGCACGCGTTTCCGATTTTGGTTGAACCCGCGAGGCCGACCTGGCCACAGAGCAGGGTGTCGGCGCCGACCTGAGAAGCGTGGCCGACGAGCACCAAGTCGTCGAGCTTGGCGCCGCGGCGGATACGCGTCTCGCCGACTGTAGCGCGGTCCACACAGGCGTTCGATTGCACTTCCACGTCGTCCTCAAGCACCGCCGGGCCGGACTGAACCATCTTGTACCAGGTGCCATCCTGCCGTTTGGCAAAGCCGAAGCCATCGCCACCGATTATCGCACCGTTCTGCAAAACGACGCGGTTGCCGACGCGGCACTTCTCACGCACGACGGAGTGGGCGTGGGCGGTGAAATCATCGCCAATTTTGGCTCCCCGATAGATCGTAACGAAGCTGTGCAGAACGGCGTTGCGCCCAATCTCGGCGTCTTCGTCCACGTAGCAGTACGGGCCGATGTGCGTGCCTTCACCAATTTGAGCCGTTTTCGCGACGATGGCCGTCGGATGAATGCCCGGAGCGTACTTTGGCGCTTGGTAGAAAAGCTCAAGGGCGTGCGCAAAAGCCAGATAGGGGTTCGACGAGCGTAGAGCGGCAAGAGCGGGGTGGGATGCGTCGCGTTCGATGGCCACGTTTTCCTCAATGAGCACCGCGGAAGCGCGCGTAGTCTTAAGCAGCGCGAAATATTTTCGGTTGGCGAGAAAAGTTATTTGGCCGGGACCAGCGTGCTCCATGCCGGCGACGCCGGAAATCTCTAGGTCGGGCGGGCCTTCGAGGCGGCAGCTCAGTCTTTGGGCAAGTTCGGAAAGTTTCATGGACGCTCCTCAAGCAAGCAAACGCAACTTCAAGAGTTTAAGGTTCAAGGGGTTTCGGGAAAAAGGAAAGGACAAAGATAACGCAGAGGCGTGGGGTCCGCAAAGGCGCCAGAGAATTCGCAGTCGGAGCTTACTCGTTGAAAAGGCGGGGCTGAGCCGCCGCAGCTGCGGCGGCGGGTTTGCGGCGGGCAATGCCGACCACACCGAGAACGGTAACTTCTGCAAGCGCGGCCCGAGGAACGAAGATACGGTCCGTCGAGGAATTCAGGTCGGGAGAGGTAATTTGCAAACCATTATCGAGCAAGGACAGGAGGTCGTTAGGGATGACGCCTTCGAGAGTGTCCCCGTCATGAAAACGCAGCTTCACCCACAAACCATCGAGCTTGGGCCGGCTTAAGAACGCTTTGCGTTGCGGCTCGAACTCATCAGAAAACTCGCGCACGAAATAAATGGCGCGCACCTTGGCGACGGGGAATTGGACATGCTCGCCGTCCGGTGTGAGTACGTCGATAGGATCCAGTTGGCCCAGGCCGGCGGGATTCAGGTAACCGCGCAGCGATTTCCCGTCGGCGAGCACAAGAACGACCTTCTTGTGCGTCGAGGCTTGGGCTTTGGTTTTCAAAATCGGCAAATCCCGGGTTGGGCAATCACAAATTTGCCAATCGGCGCGATGTATGTTATGTTAAGCACGCTTTTCCTGTCAAGTTGTTGTTTTCATTGGGTTTAGGGGTCGTTCGGAGCACCGCCGTTTGACCGATAAGAAGCATATCCTAAAATCGGCCTCGATCATCTCTTTGGTCACTATCGTCAGCCGCGTCCTCGGCTACGTGCGAGACCAGCGTATCACTTTGCTCCTGGGCACCACCCTTTCCGCGGACGCTTACGTCCTAGCCTACCGCATTCCCAACCTGTTTCGTAGACTGGTCGCCGAAGGCTCGATGACCGCCTCCTTCATTCCGGTCTTTTCGAGCTACATGCAGGAAAAGAGCAAAGAAGAAGTCTGGGACTTCGCCAACAAACTGTTCTGGACGCTGGCTTTGGTTGCGGCAGTTATCAGCGTCCTGGGCATGGTGTTTTCGCCCGCAGTCGTCAGTTTCTTTTCGGGAGCAAACGTTGCCCGAGACATGGCCGTGGACCTGAACCGGATCATTTTCCCGTATTTGTTTTTCGTCGCTTTGGCCGCGCTGGCTATGGGAATCCTCAACTGCTTCCACATTTTTGGCTTGCCCGCAGCCACGCCGGTTGTTCTCAACATTGCCACCATCCTTTTTTCTATGGGAATCGTTTGGCAGCACTTTAAGGATGCGGCAACCTCATTGGCGGTCGGGGTTCTTGTCGGAGGAGTTCTGCAATTCCTGATTCTAGTCCCCGCGCTTGTGCAGAGGGGCATGAAATTCACTTTCGGGATTTCTTTCAAACATCCTGCAATTCAGGAAGTGGCGCGTCTGATGCTGCCCCGCCTGTTCGGAATTGGCGTCGGCCAGATTAACCTATTGATTGATACGAAATTTGCAACGGCCGCAAAAATGCCTGCCGGCAGCTTGGCGGCGCTCTACGTAGCGGACCGAGTGATGGAATTGGTCCTCGGCGGGTATGCCATCGCTGTTGCCACGGCGATCCTCCCCATGATGTCGCACCAGGCAGCAGTGAAAGATTATGAGTCGCTGAAGAAGACCTTGTCGTTCTCTATTCGCCTCGTGGCGTTCATAACCATTCCGGCGGCTTTGGGTTTGATGGTGCTGCGCGAGCCAATTATTCGCGTGCTCTTCCAGCACGGGCAGTTCGTCGCGGAATCAACCAAGCTCACGGCTCGCGCCTTGCTCTACTACGCCATCGGATTGCCTGCACTGGCGACCGTCAAACTGGTAGTACCAGCGTTTTACTCTACGAAGGACACGAAGACTCCGGTAGTTGTCGCCTCCATTTCGCTAGTCATCAACATCGTGCTGAACATTCTTTTCTTGCAACTATTCTTCCACAAAGTTCAAAATGGCGGTCCGGCCTTGGCGACCGCTCTAGCGACGTTCTTTGACTTCTTCGCGCTGCTCATCATATTCCGGCTGCGATATGGTTCGATGGGCATCACGGAGACCATGCGGTCTTTCGCAAAGATTTCTTTGTGCTCCGCCATCATGGCGGCGGCCTGCTGGGTCGGAAACTATTATACGTCTTTCACCATGCATTCCCGATTTCTGGTTCAGGTCACGGTATTCGCTGGGCTGATTCTCGGAGCAACGATGCTTTATCTTGCGCTGGCGTGGGTCTTCCGCTGCCATGAGATCCAGGAGATCTACGGAATTGCCGTGCGCCGCAGGGCCGGTGGTGGCGAGGGCGGATACGCGGAGCTGTAATGGAAATTGCGGCGGCCATCTCGTCTTTTCTGACCCACGCAAAAGTGGAGAAAGGGCTGTCTCCGAACACAGTCTCCGCTTACCGGCGGGATTTGATGAAATTCTGCGAATTTGCGCAAAAGCGCAAGCTCACTCTCGAGACGGTCAGCCGCGATGACCTGGTGGATTTTCTAGCCGGGCTCTACCGACAAAGGCTCGAAAGCAAGAGCGTGGCGCGCCACCTGGTGTCACTGCGAAATTTCTTCCGCTTTGCTCAAATTCAGGGACTTGTTCCCGCGGATCCGACGATAAATCTCGAATCGCCAAAGATTCGGCGGTCGCTACCTGGTTACTTGCGGTTGGAAGAAGTCGAAAAGTTGCTGGCGCAGCCGGACGCGAAGACTCCTCTCGGCTTGCGCGACCGGGCCATGCTCGAAGTCCTGTATTCGGCAGGCTTGCGCGTTTCCGAGCTTGTCGGCTTGCGCGTCAGCGACCTGGACACCAAAGTAGGTTGTGTGCGTTGTATCGGCAAGGGCGACAAGGAGCGGATTGTCCCCATTGGAAAGAAGGCGCTCGGCATGGTGGAACGATACCTGCGCGACGCGCGGCCCAAAATGATTGGCAAGTTTGCGGGAAGCCCAACACTCTTTGTGAATCGCCGGGGCAAGCCCCTTAGCCGCGTAGGGGTATGGAAGATTCTGTCCGCCTACGGGCGCCGCGCCGGGCTGCGCGTGGCGCTCACGCCGCACATGCTGCGGCACAGCTTTGCCACGCATCTGCTCGAACGCGGCGCGGACTTGCGGTCTGTGCAATTGATGCTGGGCCATGCGGACATTTCCACGACGCAAATCTATACCCACGTCGTGGAGGAGCGGTTGAAACAGATTTACAAGGCGCATCACCCGCGTGCATAGTGCGGCAAGGTCGAAGGGCTCATTGCGGGTGGCTCTGCGGAGTCGAGCGGGGACGCCCTGAAGCAAAAGGAGCGCAATGCCAGATTATATGTTTCTGCTGGAAAGCCGGCTCTCACCCGAGCAGCGGGCCGCCATGATGCGCGTGCAGGAGCTGTCTGCCGCGCTAGGATTCAATGTGTATTTGACGGGCGGAACGGTGCGCGATCTCATCACCGGTGCGTCGCTGCGCGATTTGGATTTTACTGTCGAGGGCAACCCTTCTCGCATTGCGCGCGAACTAGAGAAGGGCGGCGCAAGGGTCCTTGTCGAAGATGAAAAATACCGCCACATCGAAGTGCTGTTTGCTGGCGATTGCGAGGGTAGCATTTCCGCGGCGCGCGATGACTACTACGTGCGGCCGGGCACGCGCCCCGAGATTCGCTGGTCCACCATCATGGAGGATTTGCGGCGGCGCGATTTTTCGCTGAATGCCATCGCCATCTCCTTGAATCCCGCCTCGCGCGGGTTGCTGCTGGATCCCACCAACGGTCTTTCCGATATCGAGCACGGCGAAGTGCGCGCTCTCAGCATTCACAGTTTTACCAACCAGCCCGTGCGCCTGTTGCGCTTGCTGCGGTTTGCGGCGCGCATGGGCTTCAAAGTGGAGCAGCGCACGCAAGAGTGGTTCGACCTCGCCATCGAACGCAACCTGCAGCACTCCATCGAACCGGAGGACGCCGGCACCGAGCTCCATGCCGTGGCTCGAGAAGAACGGCCCACCGTAGTGTTCAAAGCCTGGGAAGAAGCCAAGCTGCTGGAAGTGATCAACCCGCTCCTCGCCAAAAAGCATCCCGACTATGATGCGATCAGCCGCATGATGAAGGTGCGCGAGGACTTGTTCACGGCAGGATTTCGCCCCCGGCTCGCGGCTCCGATGCTCTTGGCCATCCTCGGACGGCTGAAAGACCGTGAGTTGTCCAGCGTGCTCTCGAAGGCCGGATTCCGCGCGGCCGAAATGGATGCCGTCTTGACGTTCGAGGAAAAAGCTCTCGCGGCACAAAAGGAATTGGTTGGAAAGAAGATGCAGGCTCCGGTAGACGCTTACCGGTTCCTCGAAAAGCTTCCGCTAGAACAAATGGCTTATTTGCTGGCGGAATCGAGCAACAGCGGCGCGCTCTCGAAGATTCGCGCGTACCTCCACAAGTGGCGCCCGATTCGCAACGGGCTGGCGCAGGTGGCGAATGAATTGGAAGCGCTGGGAATGCCGCGAGGCGCGAAATTCGACCAGATTGTCGAGCAGGTTTTCGCCATGCAGCTCACCGGACGCGGCAAAACCCCGGAGGAGCGCGAGAGAATCCTCCGGAAGCTCAGCGGAATCAAGGAGCAGCCAAAGAAGAAAGAAAAAGAAAAGAAGGCCACCAAAGGCGCTGCGAAGCCGCACGGGGCAGCGCCCGCTGCTTCCAGTCAAAAACGCGTTGCTGCAAAAGCAGACGTCAAGCATGCCGCAAAACCAAAGGCCGCACCGGTAAGAGCGGCGAACAGGGCAGTGGCATCAAAGGCTCATGCTGGTCGCCCTGGCGGCGCGAAGAAGAAGCATCATCGCTAAAAACACTGCCGCGCTCCGAACGCGAGCCTGTGAAAAACGCAGAATGCGTGATGCAAATCTCTTGAGAGAGCTTTAGAATCAAGCTTATGGGGCAACCGCAGTTCGTACATCTGCACGTGCACACGGATTACAGCCTGCTCGACGGGGCCTGCGAGACCTCCGAGCTGCTGGACGAAGCCTCCCGCCAGAAGATGCCAGCCGTGGCCATCACCGACCACGGCAACCTTTTCGCCGCGGCGCATTTCTTCAACGAAGCAAGCAAGCGCGACGTGAAGCCCATCATCGGATGCGAAGTCTATGTCGCCAAAGGCAGCCGGCACGATCGCGGCGAGAAGGCCAATGGCAACGGCAGTCAGGACAAAACCGACGCGGAGACCGGGATGCGCGGCACCAATCATTTGGTGCTTCTCTGCGAATCTCCCGAGGGCTACCACAATTTAATCAAGTTGGTCTCCGCCGGTTTTCTGGAGGGTTTCTATTACAAGCCGCGCATTGACTATGACCTGCTTGCCAAACACAGCAAAGGTTTGATGGCCCTCTCCGCGTGCTTGCGCGGAGTGGTCACCGAGGCGGTGGTGGACCAGAAATACGAGCAGGCGCGCGAAAACGCTTACCGGCTGCGCGACATTTTCGGCAAGGGCAACTTCTTTCTCGAAATTCAGGATCAGGGGCTCGACATCGAGCATCGCGTGAACCCCGATCTGGTTCGCCTCTCAAAAGAAACGGGCATTCCGCTGGTTGCGACAAACGATTGCCATTACCTGCGTCACGAAGACGCCCACGCCCAGGAAGTTTTGCTGTGCATACAGACCGGAAAAATGATGGGCGACGCGAACCGCATGAAATTCGGGACCGACCAGTTTTATTTCAAGAGCGCCGCGGAGATGGCCAAGATTTTTGGCGAAATTCCTGACGCGCTGAGCCGCACCGTGGACATCGCAGCCCGCTGTAACGTGAAGATCGAACGCATTCTGAATCCTTTCCCGGAGTTTAAAGTTCCCAGTGGCTATGACTCCGCAAGCTACTTTGAAAAAGTAGTGCGCGAGGGCTTTGCGACGCGCGTTCCACATCTCGACCGGCTGGCAAAAGAAGGCTTTCTGCGCAATTCGCTCGCCGAATACGAGTGCCGCCTGACGTCGGAAATCGAAATGATCAAGAAGATGCGCTACGAAGGCTACTTCCTGATCGTCTGGGATTTCATTCACTACGCGCGCGCCCAAGGTGTCCCCGTAGGCCCGGGACGCGGTTCCGCGGCCGGCAGCCTGGTCAGCTACGCGCTGCGCATCACCGACGTAGACCCGCTCCAGTACAACCTCCTCTTTGAGCGCTTCCTGAACCCCGAGCGCGTGTCCATGCCGGATATCGACATCGATTTCTGCATGCGGCGCCGGGGAGAGCTCATTGACTACGTGACACAGAAGTACGGCCGCGAAAACGTCGCGCAGATCATCACCTTTGGCACGATGGCCGCGAAGGCGGCGGTAAAAGACGTCGGGCGCGCCATGAATATTCCCTACGGCGAGGTGGACCGGCTTGCCAAACTCATCCCGAATACCTTGGGCATCGAACTAAAAGATGCGCTCGAAGAAGCACCGCAACTCAAAGCCGCGGTCAACTCCGATGAGAATTTGAAAGAGCTGATGACCGTGGCGCTTCGGCTGGAGGGATTATCCCGCCACGCGTCCACGCACGCCGCGGGCGTAGTGATTTCGCCACGGCCACTCACAGAAGTCGTGCCGCTTTACAAATCAAACAAAGATGAAATCACGACGCAATATGACATGAACGCGCTCGAGCGCGTCGGCCTGCTGAAGATGGATTTTCTCGGCCTGACGACGCTCACCGTCCTGCACGACACCGTGCGCATGATCGAGCAACACCGCGGTGTGAAAATCGACATTGATAACCTGACGCTGGAAGACGAGGAAACGTACAAGCTCTTCTCCCGCGGCGACACTACGGCCATCTTCCAGTTTGAGTCGCACGGCATGCGCGACATTCTCCGCCGCTACCAGCCCACGCGCATCGAAGACCTTACCGCGCTCAATGCGCTGTACCGTCCCGGCCCGATTCAAGGCGGCATGATCGATGATTTTATCAACCGCAAACACGGCAAGACCAAAGTCGCCTACGAGCTGCCGCAGTTGAAAGACATTCTGGAAGAAACCTACGGCGTCATCCTGTACCAGGAACAGGTGATGCAAATCGCCAACCGCCTCGCGAGTTTTTCGCTTGGCGAAGCAGACATTTTGCGCCGCGCGATGGGCAAGAAAAAGAAGGAAGAAATGGCGGCGCAGCGCGCGAAGTTCATGGCCGGATGCGCGGCAAACAAAATCCCCGAGAAAAAAGCCGAAAAGATTTTCAACTTGATGGAAGAGTTTGCCGGCTACGGCTTCAACAAATCGCACTCCTGCGCCTACGCACTGCTCGCTTATCAAACGGCCTATCTAAAGACCCATTATCCCGTGGAATTCATGGCCGCGCTGCTGACCTCCGAAGCCGGCAACACCGACAAAGTGGTGAAGTACATCAACGAAGCCCGGGGAATGAGCATTTCGATTCTTCCTCCGGACGTAAACGAAAGCGACCTGTACTTCACGCCTGTGGGCGAAGCCATCCGCTTTGGCCTCGCCGCGATCAAGAACGTTGGCGAAAACACGGCCAAGGCCATTCGCGAATCACGCTTGGCACAGGGCGAGTTCAAATCCCTCTACGATTTTTGCGAACGCATCGAATCGCGCTTTCTGAATAAGCGCGTGTTCGAGAGCCTCATCAAATCGGGCGCGCTCGATTCGCTTGGGCCTCGCGAATCGCTGCTCGCCTCGGTGGACGATGCCCTCGCCACGTTGCAGCGTGCTTCGCGGATGCGCGAATCGGGGCAGCACGGATTGTTCATGGCCGCGGCAGCTCCCGCGCCGATTCCGTTTGAACTGCACGAAGCGGAACCTTGGAGTGAAGAAGAGCGCCTGGCGAGCGAGTACGCCATGCTGGGGTTTTATGTTTCCGGGCATCCGCTGGCAAAATACGCATCGCGCCTGGACGATTTCAAAGTAGTATCTCTCGATCAGGTCGAGGGGCAGCGCAACGGGAAAGAGATCACCATCGCGGCGCTGATTGTCGGCAACCGTCCGATGCGCTCGAGAAAAGGAGCTCGCTGGGCCATTTTCACGATTCAAGACATGACGGGAATTCAGGAGCTGCTGGCGTTTCCCGAGAGCTTTGCGCGCTTGGAGCAAATGATGAAACCGGGCCAGCCGCTGCTGATGAAAGTCCGCGTGCAGGTAGAGGAAGCCGGAACTCGGCTTTCCCTGCAGGAGGCGCGGTTGCTCCAGGATATTGCCGACCGCCCGGCCAGCGAGTTTCGCGTGCGTCTGGATTTGCGAAAACTCGATGAGCAGGCGGTGGAGCGCCTGACGGAGCTTATGGAGGATTCGCCGGGAAATTGCCCAGTGGTTTTCGAGTTGCGGCGACCTGACGGCTCAGTGTGCGTGATGCGCGCGCAACAGCGCGTGAAGCCTTCGGCAGAATTGGTGGAGGCCATCCGGCAGGTCTGTGGTGATCATGCAGTGGCTTCGGTGAGCGCATGAGAACGAAAGAAAAAGAAAAAGACAAACTGGACAAGCTCGAAAAGCAGCAGAGCGAGCGCCAGAAAGTCATCGAGCATCTTGAGAAAGACGTCGAGGAATTGCGGCGCCTGTCCGATGACGACGATGGCCAGGCGGACATGGAGCTCGAACGCATCCGCCAGCAAGTCGCGGAGCTGCGGCGCGAGTTCTATTCGCATTTGGGAGCGTGGCAGCGCGCGCAAATCGCGCGGCACCAGCAGCGGCCGTACACGCTGGACTACGTAAATCTCATGTTCACCGATTTCATGGAGTTGCACGGAGACCGCGGATACGCCGACGACAAAGCCATCGTTGCCGGCCTTGCAAAATACCACGGGAGGCCTGTGGCCATTGTTGGCCACCAAAAGGGACGCGATACGAAACAGCGGCTCGCGCGCAATTTTGGCCAGCCAAAACCGGAAGGTTACCGGAAAGCCTTGCGGGTGATGCAGCTCGCAGCAAAGTTCGGCCGGCCGGTGCTCAGCTTCGTGGACACGCAGGGCGCGTACCCCGGCATGGACGCGGAAGAGCGCGGGCAGGGCGAGGCGATTGCCAGGAATCTGCGCGAAATGGCGAGGCTGCCCGTGCCGATTATCGTTACGGTGACCGGTGAGGGTGGCTCCGGCGGAGCCCTGGCGATTGCTGTCGGCGACAAAGTGAACATCCTCGAGAACAGCTTCTACTCGGTGATTTCGCCGGAGGGCTGCGCTTCGATTATCTGGCGCGACGCGGCAAAAGCAGAAACAGCGGCCACTGCCATGAAGATTACCGCAAGGGATTTAAAAGACTTGGGAATTGTTGATGAAATTATTCCGGAGCCGGATGGCGGCGCCCACACGGATCACGAAGCCGCGGCACGTTTGCTCGACGACGTCCTGGACCGGCAGCTCACCGCGCTGTCCCACGAATCCACCCGCGATTTGCTCAGCGCGCGCTATGAGAAGTTCCGCAAGATGGGACAATTCTTCGACCTTGCCGTTTAGTCCGTGCTGGGGCCAGCTTCTCGGTGCCGTGAGTCTCGAAGGGAGGCGCCCGCTCTCTCCCCGCCCTTGCACCGGGCACTTGGCTTTTTGACCCCGTAGCTAATTGGAAACGTCTGCGACGAGTAGCGTTGTACCTTGCCACTGCACGTTCTACTCTTTGGATGCGCTTCACCCAGGCCAGTCGCAGTTAGAAAGAGCTTGTGGCCCCCGGTCAATTCTTGAGGACCTAGCCGGTCCATCTTGACGACCTGGTAGGTCCCACGGAGAACAGGAACCGTCAATGTCGGAGCCCTTCCGTCCTTACGAAAAGCTGGTTGACATCACCATTTCCAGCAGGAAGTTCCAGGTGCCCGAACGCAACTCGCTGCTGCGCTGTTTCCAATTCATCAGCCCGGAAACCATTCCCTACGGCCGCTTCTGCTGGAATCAGGATTGTCAGTATTGCCGGGTGACTTGCCAGCTGCCCGACGACGACGAGCCGCGCGAGATGCTGAGCTGCAAATTCATCGTCATGCCCGGCATGGAGGTCCTCGAAATGAGCCAGGAACTCAAGTGGTGCCTGCGCTCCAAGCTGCCCGCCGACGCCCCCGTCTCGTCCTAGAAGTAGTCTAAAAACCTCTTTCAGCTGTAGGCTCGTCATCTACAACAGTTTGCAGTTGGGCCTGCATCTCTTCTACGATTCCAACGACATGAAGAGGAACGAGATTCTGCGCTGCGACGGATGTGGGCAGATGGGCTCGCCGGAGCACATGGCGCGACGGCTGCGTCGGCTGGAAGGGGCGACCCGCTACCGACCCGTGCACATCGAGACGCTGCTGCTGGGAGGCGTGGCTCCACGCGAGGATGGCGAGTTTCTGTATGCACCGGGCGGGGAATTCCGTGGAGAAGGGGGGAGCCTGCTTCTCGCCGCAGGAATTCCTTTCGCGGAAAAGCCCGCAGACACGGTCCATGCGGAATTTCAAGCTGCGGGACTCTTCTTGACGCACGTGCTCGAATGCCCCCTCGAGAACGGTCCGAATGACGCGCCCAAAGCATCTAACCTCCTGCGCGAACATCTTCCTTTGGTGGCTTCAAGGATCAGGCGTTCGCTCAAACCAAGACGGGTGATATTAGTCACAGAAATGCCCCCCGAGGTCGTGCAGGATATTCTCGCGCTCGATTTAGGCTGTGAAGTGATACTGAACAGTGGAAAGCCTTTTGCATTGACCTCCTCGGTCAAGGAGAGTGAAATCGCGCGGTTTCGGGCCGTACTTGATAGCAGGGCAATGAGATAGAGGCCATTTCCGGCTGTGGTAGAATCAAATTTCAATCAGCCAGACTTTTCTTTGGCTCGTGGGTCTTTGGCCTGGGGGGCTTTGGCGCGCGGGCCTTGGCGGGAAACCAAAATGAAGAAACAAGCCAAATTCGGCATCGGGATCGGCATTATCGTAGTGGCGCTGGGGTTCCTTGCCTGGCTCGGATACGGTGAGAGCAAAACGTATTATCACACCATCGCCGAGTTGCAGAACTTAAACAGCTCGGCGCGAGCGCAACGGATGCGCGTCGGCGGGACCGTGGCGGTAGGGAGTATTCGGCGAATGCCGGGGCGCGTTGACTTTGTGCTGGAAGGCGAGGGCAAAGCTCTGCCGGTAAGCTACGCGGGAAGCGATCCGCTGCCCGACACTTTTGTGGATAAATCGCAGGCACTGGTGGAGGGCCACCTTGGCCCCGATGGCCGGTTTGTGGCCGAGCACGTCCAGGCGAAATGCGCGTCCAAGTATGAGGCGGCTCCCGGAGGAGACACGAAGGGCGCCGCGGGTAGCGCCACGCAGCCAAGCAGTATGTAAGACCTGGGTGACCAGGGGAGAGGCGGGGTCGCTGTGGATGTATTTGGTTCCTTTGCACTCCTTCTAGCGTTCGTGTGC
This sequence comes from Candidatus Acidiferrum sp., assembly GCA_035262885.1. Lineage (GTDB taxonomy): Bacteria > Acidobacteriota > Terriglobia > Acidiferrales > UBA7541 > Acidiferrum. The sequence goes on along the minus strand of DATFRZ010000046.1, from coordinate 4,237 downwards.
GCTGCGTATGCCTTTCTAGGAGGCATCGCTGCAATCAGCACACGACATCCGCTGTTGATCAAAAGCGCGCGCCAGGCGGGGATGGCCACCTGCGGCTTGATTTTCCTTGCGACCTTCAGCCTCGAATACCTGTTCTTCACCGACAACTTTTCCGTTGCCTATGTGGTTTCGCACAGCAATCGCGATCTTTCCACGTTTTACAAGATTGCAGCGCTCTGGTCCGGGATGGAAGGCTCGCTGCTGTTTTGGAGCTTCTTGCTGGCCATTTACGTTTTCTCCGTTTTGATTACCTATCGGAACAAGAATGGCGAGTTGATGCCGTATGTCGGTGTGGTGATGGCCGGCGTGCAGCTCTTTTTTCTGACGCTGAGCAATTTTGTGGAGAGCCCCTTCAAGGCACTGGCCGCAGCCGGCCCGGATGGAGTGATGAGCTTCATCACGCGGCAGGACGGCAATGGTCTGAATGCGCTCTTGCAATATCCGGAGATGGTGATTCATCCGCCGAACCTGTATTCCGGCTACACCGGATTTACGATTCCGTTCGCGTTTGCGCTGGGGGCGCTGCTGGCGCGGTATCCCGGTGAGAAGTGGATTCACCTGACGCGCAAGTGGACGATGATTGCGTGGATGTTCCAGTCGGCGGGAATCCTGCTGGGAGCGCACTGGGCCTACGCGGTGCTGGGCTGGGGAGGCTATTGGGGCTGGGATCCGGTCGAGAATGCTTCGCTCCTGCCGTGGCTGACGGGCACGGCGTTTCTGCATTCGGTGATGATGCAGGAAAAGCGCGGCATGATGAAAGTGTGGAACGTGTGGCTGGTGTTCACCACGTTCTTGCTGTGCATCCTCGGCACCTTCCTGACGCGCAGTGGCGTCGTCAGCTCCGTGCATGCGTTCGCTCAGTCCAACATCGGGCCGTGGTTCGTGGCATTCATGGGAATTACGCTGGCGATTTGTTTGGGCGCGTATTTGAAGAATCGGGATTACCTGGCAAGCGAAAATCATTTGGATTCGATGATTTCGCGCGAGTCGAGCTTCCTGTTTAACAATTTGCTTTTCCTGGTGGCGTGCATCGCGGTGCTTTCCGGCACGCTTTTCCCCGTTTTCTCGGAGTGGTTCACAGGGAATCGCATCAGCGTGGGCGCGCCTTACTTTAATCGCGTGAATATTCCCATTGGGCTGCTGATTCTATTCTTGACCGGAGTCGGCCCATTGCTGGCGTGGAGGAAAACTTCAGCGGAAAGCCTAAAGCGGAATTTTGGATGGCCAGTGCTGACTGGCGTGGCCGTTGGTGCAGTGGCTTTCGCCCTTGGGTTCCGCGTATTCTTCTCGGTGGTCTGCCTGAGTTTGTGCGTTTTCGTCGCGGCCACGATTTTGCTGGAATTCTACCGAGGCGCGAGAGTGATTCGTGCCCGCTCGGGCGCTTCCTATCCTGCTTGTGCGATTGATTTGACGATGCGCAACACGCGCCGCTATGGCGGTTACATTATTCACATGGGAATGGTGTTTGTGTTCATCGGGCTGGCCGGAGCTGCCTTCAACCGCGATGTACAAAAAAGCATGCAAGTAGGGCAAACCCTGCAGATCGGGCCTTATACGCTAATGCTGCAAGGCGCGGACACCAAGCCGGAACAGAACTACACAGCGCAGCGCATGCTGGTGGAAGCGCTGCACGATAACAAACCGATCATGATGCTGTTCCCAGAGAAGCGGCGTTTCGCGGGGAACAACCAGGAAAACGGCACAATGGTGGCCATCTATTCGACGTGGAAGGAAGACCTGTACGTGGTGTTTGCGGGAATCGATCCGGAAACAAAGGAGCCGGTGATTCACGCTTTCCTGAATCCGCTGGTGAAGTGGATTTGGTTTGGCGGGGTTGTAGTCGTGTTTGGCACGATCGTAGCGCTGCTGCCGAATCGGCGCTCGGTTCTAGTGCTCGTGCCCTCACAACAACCTTCGGCGGTCGAACCGCTACCGCCTGCGCTCACTTCGTCGGTAGCTTTGCGAGAGGGGCATGACTAAAGGCCGCACACTCATTGCAACCATCGCTTTGTTGGGGATGGCCACGTTGCCCTTGATTGTTCCCGTGAGGGCACAACAGTTCTCAGATCGCACTAGGAAGATCGGCTCTCAGCTCAACTGCAAGTGCGGTTCGTGCAGCATGACGGCGGCGGGCTGTTCGCACCCCGGGGGCGAGTTTTCGGGTCCGTGCCCAACGGCGAAAGCGATGTTGCTGGAAGCGGATCAGCACATCGCCAGAGGCGAAACCGACGACCAGATTATGCAAGCGTTCGTGCAAGAATTTGGAACCACCGTGTACGCGGAGCCGCCCAAATCGGGATTCAGCCTAGTGGCGTGGGTGATGCCGACAGCTTATCTTGTGCTCGGCACATTGGTTGTGATTTTTGTGATTTCGCGGTGGCTGAAGAAAAACGCTTCGGAAATTCCCGCCAGTAGCGCCCACGCGACCGCCGTTTCGCCGGAACTTCTCGAACGCGCCAGGAAATTGGCCGAGCAGGAGACGGGGGAATGATGGCGGCGCTGATTCCTCTGCTTGTCATCCTGCCGAGCGATTCGGGTGATTGGGCCGTGCTGGGCGGATGCCTGATGCTGGCGGTAGCTGTAGCGCTGTTCGTCTTTTACATTCAGCCCGATGCATCGGACCTGGCGCCGCACCGAACCAAGCTCGACCAGTTGCTCGAGCGGCGCGACACGATTTATGACAATTTGCGGGACTTGCGGTTCGAATACCGCTCCGGAAAATATTCGGACGGAGATTTTGAGGCGATGAAAGCGGCCCTCGAAAACGAAGCAGCGCTCGTACTCGCCGAAATCGATCAAGTGACGGAATCGCAAGCGCGGCGGCCACGAGGCGCGCGTCCGGCCGACCGGAGCGCGCAATGAACAGAAGTGGCGAGTGGCGGGCGACGAGTGGCGGGAAAGAGGTTCGTCATGTCTCGCTGGTGCTGCTTTTTGGCCTGGTAGTTATGCCCCTTTCGGCGCGGGCGGGCACGGTGCGCGGAACGGTGAAGAATGGCACGACAGGGCAGCTTGCTGCGGGCGTGGAACTCACGCTTGTCGCGCCGCTCGGCGGCATGCAAGAAGTGGCGCACGCAAAGAGCAGCGCGCAAGGTGAATTCACTTTCGATCATCCGAATCTTGGCACGCAGCCGATGCTGGTGCGCGCGACGTATCATGGCATCCACTTCAACACCATGGCGCCCCCGGGCACTAGCACTTTGCAGGTGGATATTTTCGAGGCGTCCAACGATCCGAAGACGATTGACGTGCCATCGCATTTCGTGGTGTTTCAGCCCAACGGCGACATTTTGAAGGTCGCCGAGGAATACCAGATCGAGAACAAGTCGCAGCCGCCCTACGCCTATTTCCGCACCGATGGAAGTTTTGACTTCGCACTGCCCGAAAAAGGTGAACTGCAGGGAGTGCAGGCTGCCGGGCCGTCAGGAATGCCGCTGACGCAGCTTCCCATCGATAAGAAGAACAACCATTATTCGATCGCGTTCGCATTTCGTCCCGGCGATAGCACGGTTCGGTATTCCTACGAGCTGCCGTATCTAAACAATGCGGCAGCAGTGAAAATTCCGACGGTTTATCCTGGCGGGCGGGTCGTGTTCGTGGTTCCGCCTGGCTTGCAAGTCAGCGGCGCTGGACTTTCGGCGGCAGGCCAGGAGCAGGGAATGAATCTGTTCTTGCGGCAGGATGTACCTCCGGGCGCTCTGGTGGCCGTGAATGTTTCCGGTACGGCTTCTGGGAATGCAAGCGCAGGAGTAGAAAGAGCACCGCAAGGCCGGGAGGCACAAGAAGCCGGTGCCGAATCCGGAGGCCCATCCATTCAAGCGGTTCCAGGGCGTCTCGGGGATTGGAAAATGTTATTGGGTTTAAGCGGTGTGCTGGCGATCTTTTTTGCGGGATTCGCATACCTGCTCTCGCGCAAGCAAGTAGCGGCGGTTGGCGGAGCGGAAGTTCCAGGCACGGCTATCCCCGACGGAAAGGCCAAGAGGCCCAAGAGGCAGGCGCCAGTGGCCGGGCAATCCGGGCCTAACGGAGCCGCCACCATGTCGGACGTGGACGCGGCGATTGGCACGAGCCTCGATGCGCTGAAGGAGAGCCTGTTCCGGCTCGAGCTACGGCACCAGGCGGGCACCATCACGGAGGAAGAGTATTCCCGGGAACGGGCCAAGGCGGAAAAGGTCCTGCGCGAGCTGGTGCGGGGATAAGC
>DATFRZ010000045.1:0-2562 GCA_035262885.1 Candidatus Acidiferrum sp. | reverse complement strand
GTTCTGTCTCTAGATGTTCTGCGCGGATTGGCCCTCCTCGGCATGCTCCTTGTGCACTTTCAATACTACGTGCAGGGCAGCGGTCTCTGGTCGGACCGCATTGGTCGCTTGATCAGCTTCATCGCGGAGGATCGATTCTATCCGCTCTTCGCCGTTCTTTTCGGGGCAGGTTTCACACTGCAACTAATGCGATGGGGCGGGCGTCCCGGCTTCGTCGCTTTTTACCTGCGCCGCATTGCCGCCCTGATGGTATTCGCTGTCCTGCTGATCGGTCTGACTGGGTATCGCGTCTTGGAGAGCTACGCATTCTGGGCTCTGCCGTTGCTCGCGATTCGGCGCTGGTCGAATCGCGCGTTGGTCATCCTCATCCTCGTTTGCGCCTTTGCCCACCCAGCCGTGGAGTTCGCGACGTGGCACTGGGAGAAGCGTCAGTTAACGCTGGAGCAGTCAAACGCTAAGGTGCAGAAGGAAATCCGCTACTGGCCGGACGCTGTTGCCGAAGGGGACCGCTTGCGCGACGAAGGAAACTTTGCAAAATTGGTCCCCTTCCAACTGCAAAAGTCATTCGGCCAATACCTTCATTGGAAATACTACGTTCCCGGGGATCCGCTCCTGATGTTCCTTTTCGGAATGCTGGCGGTCCGCTTCAAAATATTTCAGGAACCGCTGCGGTATCGTAAGCTGCTCACCGCTTTCATTGTCATAGGGGTGTTCGCCGGAATCATGTCCGTCTTTGCAGACGGTATTTTCAGATTCAGTTCCTTCGGCAGCTTCCGACTTGCGCAAGCCGCTAGAAAGCTAACTTACGCAATCTTCGACGAGCGCTTTCAGGGATTGGCTTACGCTGCGGCGACGCTATTGTGGATGGCCGCCTCTCCCGCGAGCCAGCGCCTCACCCGCTTTCTCGCTTATCCCGGTCGTCTGTCACTGACGAACTACATTGTGCAAATTGCGATCCTTGAAATCTTCTTCGCGTCGAGTCACTCCATCATCCCCTTGAACCGTTGGGGAACCCTCGTCGGAGTTGTGTTGGTTTTCGCGCTTCAAATCGCGTTCAGCCGATGGTGGATCGCCCGTTTCCGCTATGGACCGCTGGAGTGGCTTTGGCGCTCGGCATCCTTCGCCCGATGGGAACCCCTGCGGCGAGAACAAACTCGCGGTGCTGCCGTCTGAGCTGGCAAGGCAAGTTGGATTACTTCCTGTTAGCCCGTCATCCGACAAGAACTACTATTGATCACTACTCGACCGACCGTTGCCTCAACGGCTAAAATGCTTCCAAGGCTGATGCGAGCGTCGCGATGATGGCGATACAACGTGTTGTTCCCGCTTTGCGAATTACGAATTATGAGAAGAGCAAGAAGTTCTATCTCGACCAGCTTGGTTTCATCTTGGAGTGGGAACACCGGTTCGAGCCGAAGTTCCCGGTTTTCATGTCTGTAGCCCTAGACGGCATGAGGCTGTACCTGACGGAGCACTCAGGAGACTGCCAAGTTGGTGGCCTTGTCCACTTCGTTGTCAGCGATGTGGATGCGTTGCACGATACCTTCAAGAAGCGGCAAGTGCCCATAACCGAGGCGCCGAACGACGACTTGGGTTTCCGGAACATGACAATCACTGATCCGGATGGCAATTCGCTTCGGTTCATGGAACCCAGCGGAAAAGCCTGATCCTGACAAACGGCGCGGTGTTTACCTGAAGATGGGTTCCCTCATGGTTCGCAAACAGGAAATCACTTCAGAATTGTGTGTGATCCGCGCCCAATTCCGAGATACGCGGCACTAGACTGTAGAAGAATCCCCTTCTAACTGTGGCCGACTGCATTTCCACGGGGCAACAAGCGCCTTGTGACGCCGGACGGCATCGGCTACCTAGCCGCAGGAGCTTTCACGGCACTCCGGCTCGGCGCGGCTCCGATTACCGAAGGTCAGTGCTCGAGCAATTCCAGCAGCTCCGCCGTTTCCACGGTAATCGCTGTCTTGAGCGCATGAGGATAATCAGGCGCCCACTCGGACGAGTGGAGTGGAGGAAGGGGCGTGCCCGCCCTCTGCGCGGCCGCGAACTTGTCAGGGTTGACTGCGCCGACCCAGAAATCCGCCGACGGTATCCCGGCGAGGTTGAACTCGGCAAAGTCTTCAAAGACCGTTTTTGGTTCAACTTCGACTACGTTGGCTGGCCCGAGGACGCGGCCTAACGCTGCGACGAGGCGTTTCGTGAGCATCGGGTCGTTATACATGGAGTTCGCGGTTGGCGTGACTTTTACGAGCGGCTCCCGCGGCGCGCCGCCCGCCAGCGCTTCGCCTTTCGCCACGCGTTCGATCGACGCGAGGAGCCGCTTGCGGACCTCGGGTTTGTAGGAGCGGACAGTGAGCTGCAGCCTGACCTCGTCCGGAATGATGTTGTATTTGGTGCCGCCATGAATGGCGCCAACAGTGATCACCGCAGGATCAAGCGGATTATTCTCGCGCGACACGATGGTCTGTAAGGCGAGAACGGTTCGCGCGGCGATCACGACAGGGTCAACTGTGTTCTGAGGCTGTCCGCCGTGGCCGCCTCGGCCAAAGA
>DATFRZ010000044.1:0-27204 GCA_035262885.1 Candidatus Acidiferrum sp. | reverse complement strand
CGCATTGTCAGCGCAGAAATGGATTCGTGAAGCGGATCTCAGCATTGACATACAGATTTACCGCGTCAGCCAGAGCATGAGCCACTTGTCGGCTGCGAATGCGGCTGGCGTTGACCGAGCAAAACGCGATAGCGCTTCTGCGGCGCGCCCAAGGAAATATATCCTCCGGCGCGGCCGTGAATCGAATTCCCAGTAATCCAACGAAAAGACCGGTAACAAGAGGAGAAAAACCATGGAGCGCAAAGGTTCGGCAGTGTGGCAAGGTGGATTGAAAGACGGCAGAGGTACCATTTCAACCGACAGCGGCGTGCTGAAGCAGACGCAGTATTCGTTCAGCACGCGATTTGAAAACGGAATTGGTACGAATCCTGAAGAATTGCTGGCCGCGGCTCACGCCGGATGCTTCACCATGGCGCTCTCGGCTCAATTGGGAAACGCAGGAATGACGGCGACGAACCTGGAAACGACAGCGACCATTTCACTGGAGAAGTTGCCAGACGGATTTGCCATCACGAAAAGCCATCTGGACCTGGTGGCGCACGTTCCCGGCGCAGACAAAGCGAAATTCGATACAGCCGTGAAGAACGCGGAGACGGGCTGCCCGGTTTCGAAGCTGTTCAAGGCGGAAATCAGCGTGAGCGCGAAGCTGGTTTCATAACCATTTCGCGAAGCCCTCCTATCGAGCGCTAGCATTCTCACGAAGCGAGACAAACGAGTACAATGCCGCACATGATTCCAGCGCCCGGCGCGTTCGCTGCAGGTGTCGCAATCTTCCTGATTGTGCTGTGGGACGCATTTGAAGCCATCATTCTGCCACGCCGTGTCACACGAAGGTTCCGGCTCACGCGGGCATTTTACAAATTCACCTGGAACAGATGGAAAACGGTTACCGGCCTTATTCCCTCGAGGAAAAAAAGAGAGACGCTGCTGAGTTTTTACGGACCTCTTTCCCTTTTGGTGCTCGTGGCCGTATGGGCGGTTGGCTTGGTCCTGGCGTTTGGCTTGATGCAGTACGGGGCGGGATCGGCCCTTAACATGGCTGGAGGCCAGCCGGGTTTCGCTATCGACGTTTATCTCAGCGGAACGACTTTTTTCACGCTGGGGCTTGGCGACGTGGTGCCGCGTACCGGTCTGGCGCGCGTCCTGGTGGTTACCGAAGCCGGATTCGGCTTTGGCTTTCTTGCGGCAGTGATTGGCTACTTGCCATTTATCTACGGTTCGTTTTCCAAGCGCGAAGTGAACATTTCCCTTCTTGACGCGCGCGCGGGAACACCTCCGACGGCAGGTGAGCTTTTGCGCCGCCATGCTTATCCGGGCGGGAGCGAGGCATTGCGCGCGCTTTTCAAAGACTGGGAATTCTGGGCAGCGGAATTGATGGAGAGCCACCTCTCTTATCCGGTGCTGGCGTTTTTCCGCTCGCAGCATGACAACCAATCGTGGATCGCCGCTCTGACTGCGATTCTGGACAGTTGCGCGTTGGTCAAGGTGGCAGTTCAGGACACCTGCCGGCGGCAGGCCGAGTTGACCTTTGCTATCGCGCGCCACGCCGCGGTTGACCTTTCGCAAGTTTTCAAGATGCGGCCACGAACGCTTCCCCACAATCGACTGCCCGCCGAGGATGTGAAGCGGATTCACGAAATGTTTGTGCAGCACGGAATGAAAGTACCGGACGTCGAAGAAATGAAGGAAAGGCTCGCCGAATTGCGGAACATGTACGAACCGTACCTCTTCGCACTGGCAGAATACTTTAGCCTGTCCCTGCCGCCGTGGATTCCCGCGGCGAAAGGAAAAGACAATTGGCAGACAACGGCGTGGGGCCGCTCGGCAGGACTCGTGGAAAAAGAAGGGACAGCGATCGGAGCGGAGGATCACTTTTAGCCGTTCGTTTTTCGTCTCGGGTTCTTGGTTGCTGTGATGCGGCGCGAAAATTTGTGCGGCGCTCTTTCAATTCCGTGGAGACAAGTCATGAAAACCATCCTTGTTCGTCAATTCGGCGACCCGGAGGTCCTGAAACTCGAGGAAGTGCCTGCGCCCAAGCCCGCGGCCGGACAAGTGCTCGTTCGCATCCATGCAGCAGGCGTGAATCCCTACGACACCTACATGCGCGCCGGAACTTACGCCGTGAAGCCACCACTTCCCTATACTCCGGGGTCCGACGGCGCTGGTGTAATTGAAGCGGTTGGCGATGGCGTGCAAAGAGTGAAAGCGGGAGACCGCGTTTACACGGCGAAGACCCTCACGGGGGTTTACGCGGAATATGCGCTGGCGCTCGAGGAACAAGTGCACCCGCTGCCGGCGAAAATCAGTTTCAGCCAGGGCGCGGGCGTGTGGGTGCCTTACGGGACTGCTTATCACGCGCTGTATCATTCGGCGAAGGCGCGCGCGTCGGAAACGGTACTGGTGCATGGCGCGAGCGGGGGTGTAGGGTCGGCTGCCGTTCAGATGGCCCGCGCGATGGGACTTACCGTGTTTGGCACGGCGGGAACCGCGAAAGGGCTCGAACTGGTGAAGCGTGAAGGCGCGCATCAGGTATTCGAACATGGCAAGGCGGGTGATCACGAAGAAATCATGAAAGCGACCAGCGGGCGGGGCGTGGACATTATTTTAGAAATGCTTGCGAACGTGAATCTGGGTACGGATTTGAAACTGTTGGCGATGAATGGACGCGTAATCATCATAGGCAACCGCGGGGAGATCACCATCAATCCGCGTGACCTCATGGCGCGACGCGCTTCGGCTCGCGGATTCACGCTTTGGGCCATCACACCGGAGGAAGAAGCGGACATTCATGCCGGGCTGATTGCGGGCCTGGAAAACGGCACCCTACGGCCTGTCGTGGGCAAGGAATTGCCTTTGGCAGAAGCGCCACGCGCGCACAAAGAAATTCTGGAGCCTGGCGCGTCGGGAAAGATCGTCCTCGTGCCATGACCGCCCGAGAACGCAACTTTTTGCTTCCTGAGGCGTTCGGCAGCGGGCGAAATTCTGTTTTATAATTGGGATCCGCCAGCAACGGCGCGAAAAAACTTGTAACCACCGGACCCGCTATCGTGTACGCTGCCCTCACACTCACGATCCTTCTCGCGCACCAGAGTGCGATCAGCCGCTTCCTTCACAGGCTTACCGACAAGACCTTCACCGGCAGTTACCACGCCAACGCCTTCGACTTGGCAATGATGATTCCTTACTTCATGGTGCTGCTGGTGCTGGCGATGTATGGGCTGCACCGCTACTGGCTGGTTTACGACTATTTTCAATACTCGAAAAACGTTCCCCCCCCGCCGCCGCCGGTCACGAACTGGCCGCGTGTCACGGTGCAATTGCCGATCTTCAACGAACGCTATGTGATCGAGCGGCTCACGGAGACCGTTGCGCGGTTTGATTATCCGAAGGAGCTGCTCGACGTCCAGGTGCTTGACGACTCCACCGATGAAACTCAGGAAGTGGCTCGCGCCTGCGTGGAGCGCCACGCCGCGCAGGGGATGCCCATCACCTATATTCATCGGTCGAATCGCGAAGGATATAAAGCTGGCGCGCTCGAAAATGGCTTGACAACCGCGATGGGCGAGTTTGTGGCGATCTTTGACGCGGATTTCATCCCGGAGCCCGACTTTCTGCGACGCACGATTCCCTATTTCCTGAACCCTGACGGCGGCGAAAACATCGGGATGGTGCAGGCGCGCTGGACCTATGTGAACAGTGACTATTCGCTGCTGACGAATGTGGAGACGATTCTGCTCGACGGCCACTTCGTGGTTGAACATGGCGCGCGCTCTCGGCGCGGCACATTTTTCAATTTCAACGGCACCGCAGGCGTTTGGCGGCGCAAAGTGATTGACGACGCCGGCGGCTGGCAGCACGACACGTTGACCGAAGACACGGACCTTTCTTACCGCGCGCAGCTCAAAGGATGGAAGTTCCTGTATCTTCCGGAGATCGAATGCGCCTCCGAATTGCCGGTGGACATGAACGGCTTCAAATCGCAGCAAGCGCGATGGGCCAAAGGCTTGATGCAGACAGCCAAGAAAATCCTTCCGAAGGTCTTTAAAGCGGATGTGCCGTGGCACGTCAAGGCCGAAGCGTTTTTCCACCTGACCGCGAACATCAGCTATCCGCTGATGGTTGTGCTGTCGACGATGCTTCTGCCGGTGATGATCGTGCGCTTCCAGCAAGGCTGGTTTCAGATGCTGATGATTGATCTGCCGCTGTTTCTGGCGTCGACCTGCTCGATTTCCAGCTTCTATCTGGTGGCGCAAAGGGAGCTGCGGCCCAAAACTTGGTGGCGCACATTTCTGTATATGCCGTTTGTGATGGCTACGGGCATCGGGATTTCCGTGCGCAACGCGCAAGCGGTGATCGAAGCCATGGTGGGGAAGAAAACCGCGTTTGCGCGCACGCCGAAATTCAAGATTGAAGGAAAAACAGGAACGTTTGCGAAGAAGTCCTACAAGAACAAAGCGGGCTGGATTCCGTACGCTGAAGTTTTGTTGGGGATTTATTTTTCATTGACCGTGGCGTACGCCATCGCCAACGATAACTACGCCACCGTACCGTTCCTGCTGCTGTTTGTGTGGGGCTATCTCTACACCGGCGTCATGTCGCTCGGGCAAGTGTATTTCGCGCATTTGCGGTTTGGCGTGAACGCGCCCGAGATGCGGCCCGCCGCTTCCGGAGCGCCGGGCTTCTGATTAGCTTGGCCGCGGCCTCCGATGCCTTGGATGCTTCCCCCTTCCCATATAAACTCTGTTTCCGTGAAAGCTGACCTTGAGGAGCAGTTTTTCCAAAATGAGGGCGTGACCTTGCACGCCGTTGTCTCCGGGCCGGACGATGGCCTGGTGGTTGTGCTGCTGCACGGCTTTCCTGAATTCTGGTACGGATGGCGCAGCCAAATCGAGCCGCTGGCGGCTGCGGGATTTCGCGTGATTGTGCCAGATCAACGCGGGTACAACCTGAGCAGTAAACCGCGCGGCGTGGGTTCCTATGCGTTGACTGAACTGGTCTCCGACGTCATCGCCATCGCGGATCACCTTGGGCAGCAGAAGATTTTTCTCGCCGGTCACGATTGGGGCGCGGCCGTTGCCTGGAGCGCCGCTTTATTGCATCCCGGGCGCATCGCAAAACTTGCCGTCTTGAACGTGCCGCATCCTGCGGTGATGCGCCGCTATGTCTATAGGCGGCCCGCGCAGATGCTGCGAAGCTGGTACATCTTTTTCTTTCAGATTCCCTGGCTCCCGGGAGCCCTTCTATCCGCGTTTAACTTTCGAGTGGCCGCGGCTGCACTGCTAGGTTCCAGCCGCTCTGGCACGTTTTCTGCGCACGACATTGCGCAATATAGGGCAGCCTGGGCCCAACCTGGGGCACTTACAGCGATGATCAACTGGTATCGCGCAGCCATGCGCTATGGCGTCTCCTTTCCCGACCGCACTGTGCGCGTGCCCACGCGCATCCTGTGGGGCGAGCGCGACCGGTTCCTCATGGCGGAAATGGCTCACGAAAGTCTGCGCTATTGCTCTAACGGCGAAGTCTTCACCTTCGCGGAGGCGAGCCACTGGGTGCAACACGAAGAACCGGAAAGGGTTTCCCAGCGCCTGGTGGAGTTTTTTCGCTCCTAAGCGGCAAACCCGCTTTTGTTTGGATACAATCGCACGTCTGCGAACCGCATTCGTTTGGAACCAAGAACCAGCTCCTTTGCCCCGCGGGAGCATCCAAATTTTAGTCGTGACGAGGTGAACGCATGAGTGGTCGACGGTGGAGCGCGGTGGCTGCAGTTTTGGCTTTCGGTTGGCTCGCAAGCTCGATGGACGCGCAGGAGCGGCGTGAGCGCGAACCGAACAGCGTCTACGCCGAGCGCCGCGGCAAACTGGCATCCCGGGTAGACGCGCCCATCATCTTGTGGGGCTTCACCGGGCGCGAAGAGATCTCTCAGGACTACATTTTCGCGCAAGAAGAAAACTTCTATTACTTGACAGGTCACAACGAAGAAGGCGCGGGGTTGATCCTTCTTCCGGCAACACAAGAGTCACATGAAACCGGCGCAGGCGGGTCCGGGAACGGGCCGCGAGAAATCCTTTTCCTTCCCGCCAAAAATCCGGGCAAGGAGAAATGGAATGGCGTCCGCATGTCACCTTCGGATCCAGGAATCGAGGCGCGCACGGGATTCTCCAGCGTGAAGCCTTTTCCCGAGATGCGCGCAACCGTGGAAAACCTCGCCAAGCTCTATCCGTCGTTCTACACCGTTCTTCCGTATGATAAGGAACTCGGCGGTTATCCGCACGAGAAGGAAGTTGCGGACTGGCTCCAGCTTGCCGCTCCGAAAACGGCCCTAAAAGACGTTCGTGCGCAGATCGCGGCGATGCGTCCGGTCAAATCTCCCGGCGAAATTAGTTTCCTGAAGCAGGCGATCGATCTCACAGTCGCTTCCCACTTGGAAGCCATGAAACTGATGCGTCCGGGCCTGTACGAATATCAAGTGGCCGCAAAAATGGTGGCACTGCACTCGATGGGCGGCTCCGAAAGAGAAGGCTACGCGCCGATTATTGGGGCGGGGCCGAACTCGACAGCACTGCACTACGACAAGCTTTCGCGCAAGGTCGAGGATGGAGACATTGTGGTGCTGGATGTCGGAGCGCAGTATTCCGGCTATTCCGCGGACATTACGCGAACGATTCCCGCCAGTGGCAAGTTCACGCCGCGGCAGCGGGAAATCTACGAAATCGTTCTCGGCGCACAAAACGCTGCGCTCGCGGCCATCAAGCCAGGAGCGCACTTCTCCTGCAGAGGCAAGAAAGACGGGCTGATGAATATCGCCTACGATTACATCAACTCGCATGGAAAGGACCGCGAAGGGAGGCCGCTTGGCCAATACTTTATTCATGGCCTTGGCCATCACATCGGTCTCAACGTGCACGATCCGGGCGACTATTGCAGCCCGCTGCAGCCGGGAATGATCGTCACGGTCGAACCGGGAATTTACATCCCCGAAGAAAATCTCGGCGTGCGGATCGAAGACGACGTGCTAATCACGGAATCTGGCTACAAATTGCTGAGCGAACGGCTGCCCCGTAATCCCGACGAAATTGAAAAAATAATGGCGGATGCCAGGGAACGACATGCTCATGGACACAGCCCAGGAGGTGAAGATTCCAGTGCTACTGCAAGCGATGGAGACGCTGAAGAAATCAAGAAGCTCATCATGAAATACACGAAATCCATTGACGACGCGGACACCGGCCTGGCTTCACAGGTCTGGTGGGATTCTCCGCAGGCTTCGTACATCCATCCCCTGGGCCACGAACACGGTTTCGACCAGATCAAAGAAAATGTCTACAAGAGGCTCATGGGCGGGATGTTCTCCGAACGGAAACTAAGCGCTCATGATCTTGCCGTGCAGGTGCTTGGCGACGCTGCCGTGGCGGAATTCTATTGGGATTTCACCGCCAAGATGCGCAAGGATGGCTCCCCGGTAACGACTCAGGGCCGGGAAACTCAGGTGTATCGGAAGAGGCCGGACGGCTGGCGGTTGGTCCACGTTCATTACTCCGGGATGGCTGGCGCGGCAGAGCGCCAGGGTTTCTGAGCAAGTTGCTACCATGCTACCAGTGCTACCAGGCGCACGATTGACCGCATTGAAGAAGGGCATTTATACTGTTTGTTCGCGCCGGGCTAAAAATCCATCGGCGTGCCTCGAGCCTGCCTGCGGCAGGCTGGTCATTCCGGATGCGGCCACGTTCCTGGCCCGCCTGAATTTCCGAAATCGAAACTTTTTAGGGAGCATATGAGCAGCGTCAAGGCCACACAACTTCGCCCCGGCATGGTCATCCAGCACGCGGGCCAGCTTTTCACTGTGCACAGTACGGAGCACCGCACTCCCGGCAACAAACGCGGCGCGATGCAAACCCGCATGAAGAACCTCAAAACCGGAGCCATTATTGATTACAAGTTCCGCGCGGAAGAGTTCGTGGAGCGCGCCATTCTCGACGAAGTCGAATTCGAATACCTCTACAACGAGGGCGATGATTTCCATTTCATGAACACACAAACGTACGAGCAGATGCATCTCACCCGCGAACAACTTGGCGAAGCTGTGTACTACCTGATTCCGAATACGGTTGTCAGCGTCGAATTCTTTGAGAACAAGCCCATCGGAGTCGCTTTGCCCGATACCATGGACCTGAAGGTCACGCAGACCGAGCCGACGCTGCAAAAGGCCACCGCAAGCGCGGTAATGAAGCCGGCGACGCTTGAAACAGGCTTGGTGGTGCAGGTGCCACCATTTGTAAATGAGGGCGACAAGATCAAGGTCGACACTTCAGAAGCGCGCTACGTCCAGCGCGTCGAATAGTCCCCAGATTTTCCGCCTCCGCAGCTAATATCCGCGCAAGGCGGAATTAGAAGAGGCCGATGGCGCCCCAGTGAAAAACTGGGGCGCTTTTTCTTCGAAACTGGCTGAAGTTTTGATGTCTGGTGTGAAGCAGCCTCTTCTCTCGCCTGAGGCTTAGTCTCTTCCGCCAGAACTAGCGACCGACTTTTCGCCCGGAGGATGCGCGCCAAACACGCGGTCAAAAATCGCGTCCACATAGCGAAGTTGGCGATTCAGATCGAACGTGTGCGCGAGCGCTTTCGCATCGAGATACTTTGTGATGCGCTTATCACTGGCAACCCGCTCGCGGAAGCTGGTGTCCGATTCCCACGCGGCCATAGCATTTTCCTGCACCGCTTTGTAAGCATCATCGCGGGGCATGCCGCTTTCGACCAGATCCTGTAGCAATTGACCCGAGAAAACGAGGCCATGCGTGGACTCCAAATTGCGCAGCATCCGTTCGGGAAACACGCGCATCTCGCCGACGACGGTTATCATTTTCGAAAGCATGTAATCCACGAGGGTTGTGGAGTCGGGCAGAATCACACGCTCGACGGAGCTGTGCGAAATATCCCGCTCGTGCCACAGAGCCACATTTTCGAACGCGGCCAGCATGTTCGAACGCACCAGGCGCGCCAAGCCGCAGATTTGCTCGCAAGTCACCGGATTACGCTTGTGCGGCATGGCGGAGCTGCCGCGCTGCCCTTCGCCGAACGGTTCTTCGGCTTCTCGAACTTCCGTGCGCTGCAAATGTCGGATTTCCAGCGCAATTCGTTCGAGCATCGCGCCGATGTTCGCGAGCGCGCTGAGATACTGGGCGTGGCGGTCGCGTTGAATCACCTGGGACGCTACCGGAGCAACTGCCAACCCAAGTCTCTTGCAAATGCGCTCTTCGATTTCTGTGCCGAGATGCGAAGCCGTGCCCACGGCGCCGGAAATCTTTCCCACAGCCATTTGCGCCGCCGCTTCGTGGAAGCGCGCAATGTTGCGCTGGTTCTCGGAAAACCAATTGGCGATCTTCAGCCCGAAAGTTATCGGCTCGGCGTGGATGCCGTGCGTGCGGCCGATTTGGGGGGTGTGGCGGAATTCATGCGCGCGAAGGTCAAGAATTTCTCCGAACGTCACGAGCTCGCGCTCGACTAATCTCGACGCATCGTGAACCTGCAATGCCTGCGCGGTGTCCACCACGTCATTCGACGTCATGCCATAGTGCAACCAGCGCGCCGCGGCAGGATCGCCAATCGATTCGCCGACGGCCATGGTAAACGCGATAACGTCGTGCTTCACCTTCGCCTCGAGTTCGTGGATTCGCGCAACGTCCACCTTGGCGCGCGCGCGAATCGCCGCCGCGGCCTCGTTCGGCACTTGACCCGCATCCGCCAAAGTCTCCGTGGCGGCAATTTCCACCTCAAGCCACTTGGCGAAACGGTTCGCGTCGCTCCAGACGTGGCCCATTTCCGGCCGGGTGTAGCGTGGAATCAATTTTTTCTCCTGAAAAAGCATCAACGGAAAACAAACGACTTTCTTGGAATCCCTATCTTCATCATACCGCAAGAGGCGCTGCCCCTCGGCCAGGGACTCGGAACGCGCCCTTCCTCAGACGGTAGTATCCCAAAGACCCAGTTTGGGCTAACTTGTTGGTCTGGCAGCGCTTAGCTCTGCCTAACCGCAAGGGCAAAAACCTGTCTAATCATTCGAATGCAGCCGAGCGTCGAGAACACCCAGGCCATCGCCGACAGCGACGCCGTCGCAGTGGAACGTACGCTCGCTGGCGATCGGGATGCCTTTCGCGTTCTCGTCGAGCGCCATAGCCACAATGTTTTCCGGCTGGCTTATCGCATGACGCGGAATCGCCCCGATGCCGAAGAGATCGTGCAGGAGGCGTTTTTGCGCGCGTATCAGAAGCTCGGAAAATTCGAGGCGCGTGCGAACTTTGGGACCTGGGTTTATCGCATTGCCGCGAACTACGCGATTGACCGCATGCGGCAACGCAAGAAAGAGGAAGCTCGCAAAGTTGAGCCAGCCATTCATCACGAAGCAGCGGAAAACGATCCGGTGTCGCTGGTGCATGATGCCGCGCCGACCCCGGAACGCCTGGCGCACAACATCGAACTGCGAAAGCAGATGGAGACTGCCCTCGCCACGCTCTCTCATTCGGAGAGGACCGCGTTCGTGATGCGGCATTGGGAAGGCTGCGCAATCGAAGAAATCGCGCAGGTCCTGAAATCAAGTTCCGGCGCAGCAAAGAACACCGTTTTTCGCGCGGTGCAGAAATTGCGTCTGGCTTTGCAGCCCTTCGTGGGAAGAGGGACGCAAGCCAGAGCGATGGGAACGGAATCATGAAACACATGACCGAGGAAGAGTTGATAGGTTACAAGGAAGGCGTGGCCGCCCAGCGTGCCGTCATTGCCCAGCATTTGGCGGATTGCGAAGAATGCCGGGCGGAGCTCGAACGCATTGAGGCTGTGCTCGCTGCGCTCGATACGCTGTCTGTACCCAGTCCCGGCGACGACTATGGGCGGCACGTATGGCAGCAGATTGCGTCGCGCTTGCCGGAGAGACCTGCGCGGTGGTGGCAGGAACGGTTTGCACCAAAACGGCTGGGCACTCTTGCAGCCGTGGTCGCATTATTGGTTGTGGCGTTCCTCGTAGGGCGAATTACAAAGCATGATCGCACAGGCAATGATGTGGCAACCAAGGAACAAATCCGCGAGCGCGTGCTGGTGGTTGCTGTGGGCGACCATCTCAGCAGGTCCGAAATGTTTCTCGTGGAGCTTTCCAACGCGCAACCTAACTCCTCCTCGGGAAAACTCGTCAATATTTCAGCGGAGCAACGCAGAGCCGAAGATTTGCTCGAAGAAAACCAGCTTTATCGGCAAACGGCTCTTCAGGAAGGCGACAGAGTTATGGCTAGCACTCTCGATGAACTCGAGCGCTTCTTGCTCGATATCGCTAACAGTCCGGATGAAATCACGCCAGCGCAGCTGGAAAGAATTCGCCAGAAGATTAAGGCCCGGGGAATTTTGTTCAAAGTTCGAGTGGTCGGCAAGGAGCTCCAAGAACGGCAAAAGGCCACAACGCCCGCTCCGGCGGAGAACGACTCAACGAGGATCGAAAGGAACAAAGCATGACCCAGCGGAATGCATTTCGTAAGACCACTTTGGTTTGGATCGCCCTTGCCGGGCTCCTGTTATCTCCCGCAAGCGCGCGCGCCGCGAGGTTGGCGGCCATTCCTTTCGCCTACCGGGATTGTTCTCAAGACCCGCAAGATGCCCAGGACAAAGAGCAAGAGCGCCGCGACCGCGAACAAGAAGCTCGTGATAGAGAACAGGAGAAGCGCGACAGAGAGCAGGAAAAACGCGATCGTGAACAAGAAGCCCGCGACCGCGAACAGGAAAAGCTCGACCGCCTGCAGGAACTGTACGAAGACGGCCGAGAAGCTCTGGATGATGAGCGCTACGAACAGGCTGAGGCAAAATTCAACCAACTCGCTCAGATGAATGGTGCGCAGACAGATGCAGCTCTCTATTGGAAGGCCTACGCACAGAATCGCCTGGGCAAACGCGAAGCGGCTCTGACCACTTTGGCCGACATGAAGAAACGCTTTCCGCAAAGCCGCTGGCAGAAAGACGCGGGCGTCCTCGAGTTGGAAGTTAAGCAATCCAGCGGACAACCTGTAAAGCTCGGAAACCAAAGCGACGAAGAGCTGAAGATAATGGCGATCCATGGATTAATGAACAGCGACCCGGAACGCGCCATGCCGCTGCTCGAGAAAGTGATCAACGGTTCGGGCTCGCCCCGGGAGAAATCGCGGGCATTGTTCGTTCTAGCGCAAAGCGGTTCCCAACAAGGTCGCGAGATCATCGGAAGGATTGCCAGGGGACAGAGCAATCCCGAGCTACAGCGCGAAGCGATTAAATATCTTGGACTGTTCGGAGGAGCGCAATCCCGGCAAATCATGGCTGAGGTCTACGCTTCGAACCCCGACGCTTCCGTAAGGCGCGCGATTCTCCGTGCCTACATGCTGGGGGGCGATAGGGAACATTTGTTTGCCGCAGCGAAAAGCGAAAAGGACGAATCGCTTCGCCGCGAAGCCATTCGCCAGCTCGGCCTTGTGCGTGGCGTGGGCGAACTCGAGCAGTTGTACCACATGGAATCCTCCACGGACCTTCGACGAGAAATCCTGCAAGCGTTTTTTCTTGCCGGGGAATCGGGAAAACTTGTGCAAGCGGCGCAATCTGAGAAGGATCCCGAGTTGCGCCGTGCGGCGATTCACAACCTGGGGCTGATTCGCTCCGATGAATCGAGCAAAGCCCTTCAAACCATTTACAGCAGAGAGACTGATCACGGATTGAAGGTAGAAGTGTTGAACGCTTATTTCCTGCAGGGAAATGCCTCAGCTCTGGTGGCCATTGCGCGCAGCGAAAAGGATCCGGAGCTCAAGAAAACCGCAGTTTCCAAACTTTCACTTATGCATTCCAAGGAAGCAACCGACTACCTGATGGAACTCTTGCAGAAGTGAGGTGACACATGAATTCGACCGACAGCCTGACAAAGGGGCGAAGAATCCTTGGCCTGGCGATGATTTCTCTAGGGACTCTCTGCACCATTTCGCAGTTAACCAACGGCCAGGCACTTCGAGCAAATCTGGGCCAAGGCCTGGCGTACGCGGCCACCACTCAAACGAGTAACGAAATGTCCCGCGTCGAGAACGCCCAGGCGGAAACGCGCGCCATTGCGGGAACGCTCGAAGCCACGTTTCGCGGAATCCTCGCGCAGTCGGACAAGCCGGCATGGGTCGGCTACAGCGTGGATGAAGTTTCGGGCGACCGCAGCATTTGCTGCGGCAATTGGAACGACGGAGCCGCTTGCGGGACTTGCCGTCTGGAAAACGATCATAACTGGACAGGCGGATCGAGGAAAAGCGACAACCAGGCCGGCGGAACGGTCAAGCTCGAGGGCTCGCGACGCCTCGTCGTGCTCTTCCGCATCGAATCGAAACAAGTGGATCGCATTCGCGTGGCCTCCGAAGATTGCACTCTCGACGCGGGCGGACTTCCCTTCCTTTGGCTGACCGGCGTGAAGCCATCAGAAAGCGTTGCGTTGCTTACAACCTATGTGCAAG
The DNA here is from genome assembly GCA_035262885.1 of Candidatus Acidiferrum sp. Taxonomy (GTDB): domain Bacteria; phylum Acidobacteriota; class Terriglobia; order Acidiferrales; family UBA7541; genus Acidiferrum. The sequence goes on along the minus strand of DATFRZ010000044.1, from coordinate 13,723 downwards.
GAGCCGAGTTCGAACGCCACGAACACCACAACATTGGTCAGGGCGCGTTGAGCGCTATCGCTCTGCACGGAGACGTGTCCGCAGACCGAGCTATGGCGTCCTTCGTTAAGCCGGACCAGCGCCAAGAACTGCGCAAGCAAGCCGCGTTCTGGCTCGGTGTAGCGCGTGGGAAAGAAGGTTTGAACACATTGCAGCACTTGGCGAAGAACGATCCCAGTTCCGACGTGCGCGCGCATGTAACCTTTGCGCTGTCGGTTAGCCACGAACCAGGCGCGCTCGAGGAAATGATTCGCATGGCCCATGACGATTCCAGCTCGCATGTGCGCGGGCAAGCGCTTTTCTGGCTGGCGCAAAAAGCCGGCAAGAAAGCGGTGGGCACCATCACCGGTGCCATCGAAAATGATCCTGACACCGAGGTGAAGAAGAAAGCCGTCTTCGCCCTGAGTCAATTGCCGAAAGACGAAGGGGTGCCCAAACTAATCGAGGTTGCGCAAACTAACCGCAATCCCGAGGTACGCAAGCAAGCCATGTTCTGGCTCGGCCAATCCAACGATCCTCGCGCGCTCCAGTTCTTCGAGCAGGTGCTTTTGAAGTGAGGCCGCCAAAGGATGGTTGCACCTGCTTGCAGTTCATTAGCATACTCAAGCAGCCGGAGGGCGAATACCTTGTAATCGGTGGTGTGGCCTTGGTAGCTCATGGCTCGACAAAGGTGACGTTCGATCTAGGCGTTTGCTACGAACGACAACATTCAGAAACTGTGCCGCGCTCTCCAGCCATTCCAGCCCCGGCTCCGCGGCGCTCCAGTGGACTTACCCTTTCGATTTGACCTCAAGACGGTCACGGCCGGTCTCCACTTTGCGCTTGCCACAGATTTGGGCGATTTCCATCTGCCCCGGAGAAGTTGCAGGTCACGGATTCTACGACGCTTTGTACCATCTTCCCAAATCAAGAAAGTTGAAAACATTGCGTGGAGAGTCCTATCTCTTGACGGGCTCTAGCGAGCCAAATCCGCACCCGGACGCGACAAACATACGGAAGCGTTGAAGGAAAGGAAGGGCCTCAAAAAGTTGAAAGAACGTCTCGGAGAGGAGTAGCCGCAACGCTGCCAGAGGCTAGCGCAGAAGGTCTTCCAATTGCACGCGCGCATCCGTTTTGGCATCCCGGTACTTCACGACAACCGCGGCTTGCAGGGACAAGCCCCATTTCGCGCCGGCGGGATGCGTTACGCTACGCGAACCCGGGACAACAATGGCTTCTTCCGGTATAACGAGCGGGTCCGCGTCCGTTGCGGTATAAACGGCTTCGCGCACCAGGTCATACACCGGAATCGACCGGTTGAGAATCGTGCCCGTCCCGAGCACCGCACCTCGCTTCACCACTGTCCCTTCATACACGCCGCAATTCCCGCCAACCAACACGTCATCTTCGATAATCACCGGCAGCGCTCCCGCCGGCTCGAGCACGCCTCCAATTTGCGCCCCCGCAGAAATATGGCAACTCTTCCCCACCTGCGCGCAACTGCCCACGAGCGCGTTCGAATCAATCATCGTCCCTTCGCCTAAGTACGCGCCGACGTTCACGAACATCGGGGGCATGCAAATCACGCCGCGGCCGATGAACGTTCCATCGCGAATGCTGGAGCCGCCCGGCACAATGCGCACTCCATCCGAAATCGCGAAACTTCTCACTGGATAAGTCGACTTGTCGAAAAACGGCTGCTTTGCCGCGTCAATCGACATGTCCGCGATCGCGCCTATGCGAAAACCAAGAAGGATTCCCTTCTTTACCCAGGCATTCACACGCCAGCCGGATTTTGCGGAAGGGTCTGGCTCCGCCGCGCGGATTTCGCCGCGGTTCAGCGCCGACTTAAAATCGCGGAAAAGCTGGTGATGTTCCTCTTCGTAGTGCTTCGGAGCTTCGTCGAATAGTTTTTCAATGAGCGATGGCTGCATGCGATCTCTCGCGCGCCTGCATGGTCGCCTCGCGCCGGACGAGCCCCAGCGATTCCAGCACCGCACGGATGCGCGCTCGATTCTCCGCCTTCGGCGGCACGAGTGGCAAGCGCCACACCGGCTCGAGCAACCCCATCACCGCGAGCGCCGCCTTCACCGGAATGGGATTCGATTCCACGAAGTTGATTTCCATCAGCGGATGATAGCGGCGGTGAATCTCGCGCGCCCCGTCAAAATCGCCGCGCAGCGCCTGCCGAGTGAGATGCGCCATCTCTGCTGGAATCTCATTTGACACAACCGAAATCACGCCGCGCCCCCCGAGCGCCATAAGCGGCAGCGTAATCGCATCATCGCCGGAAAGAACGATGAAATCGTCCGGCACGGAATTCAGAATCGCCGCCATCTGCGAAATATTCCCGGAAGCTTCTTTGATGCCCACAATGTTCTCGATCTCCGCAAGGCGCTTAACCGTGGCAGGTTCAACGTTCACGCCTGTCCGGCCCTGCACGCTGTAAAGAATAATCGGCAGGGTCACCGCCTCGGCGATCGCTCGAAAGTGCTGATATAGTCCTTCTTGCGTCGGCTTGTTGTAATACGGGGTAACCGAAAGAATCCCGTCTGCGCCGATTTTTTCGAGCTCGCGCGCGCGCGAAATGACTTCCATCGTTTTATAGCCACCCGCACCGGCGAGCACCGAAACCTTCCCCTTCGCTAGCTTCACCGCAATCTCGACGACACGCAGATGCTCTTCATGCGTCAGCGTGGGACTCTCCCCGGTCGTCCCGCAAGGAACCACAAAATCGATTCCCGCCTCGATCTGGCGCTGAATCAATCCGTGCAACGCCTTTTCGTCCAGCGAACCGTCGTGACAGAACGGTGTGACCAGCGCCGTTCCCGTGCCAATAAAGCGAGTGCCAATAGCCATGTTCCTTCTCCTGGATAACTTAATTTTTATACCGAAGGCCAGGTCTCGCGGCTTGGACGCCGCTTACGAGAAATCCTCAGCTTAACTCGCCGAGAATCTCTCGAAACTCAAAAACTCCCTGCTTGCCTGCCACCCACCGCGCTGCGCGCAAAGCTCCCCGCGCGAAACCCTCGCGGCTCCGTGCCGTGTGCCGCAGCGTGATGGTATCGGCCGCCGAATCGAACCCAATCTCGTGCGTGCCGGGGTGCGCGCCGGCACGATTCGCTGTCAGCGTAAGCGCGCGGTCGTAGCCCGACGCACGAATTTCTTCCGCCAGCTTCTTCAGCGTGCCGGAAGGGGCATCCTTTTTAGCCGAGTGGTGAATCTCCCAGCCCCACGCTTCGTATTCCGGATACTTCGCGAAGAAACACGCCGCGTGCGCCACCGCTTGCATAAACACGTTCACGCCAACCGAAAAATTCGGGCTATACACCAGCGTCGTACCCGCCGCGAGAATCGCTTCGTTCACGGCAGGCAGTTGCTCGTACCATCCCGTGGTCCCGCAAATCGCGTTAATGCCCAACGACGCGAGCCGGCGCAAATTGTCCGGCGCGGCATCTGGTGTGGTGAATTCGACAGCTGCATCGATTCCGCGCAAAGACTCCGCCGCAACCGCAGGATCGTGCAGATTATTTTCTCGGCCGAATTTCGCACGCACTTCGAATCCGTACTCCGCCGCAAGCTGCGCAATCAAGCGGCCCATCTTCCCGCAGCCCACAATGGCCAGCCCGACACTCATACGGCGCTCTCCGTGGCCAGCAATTGGGCGGTCATGCGCGCGTAAATATCCACCGCATCGCACAATTCTTTCTTGGCGATGCGTTCCTCCGCCGTGTGCGCCACGCGAATGCTTCCCGGGCCGATGAGAAAGGGCTCCCCCCACGCGCCATTGAACGTGGGAATATCTGTCGTGAACGCAACCACCGTCGTCGGCAGCCCTCCAAATTTGTTAAAGAGCGTCGCGGGCGTGTGCAGCACTTCGCGCGCCTCCGCACGCCACGCCACCGCCGAAGCCATAGCTTCCCGCAAACCAGTGGGATCCCCCACCGTTCGAAACATCACTTCCGCTTCCGCATGATCCGCCACCACATTCGGCGCGCGTCCGCCGCCGATGGTGCCGATGTTCAGAGTGCTTCGCCCCAGCAGCGGATCTTCCGCCAGCGGAATCGCACGAATGTCCTGAAGAACGTCGAGCAACGTGTGGATCGCCGAATGCCCCAGTTCGGGATAAGCCGAGTGCGCCAGCTTTCCGCTCGCCGTAATTTCGTACCGCAGCGCCCCCTTCGAACCGAGCGCCAACCGATTCTCAGTCGGTTCGCCATTAATGAGAAAACGCGATCCTTGAGGCTGTGCCGCCGCAACTTTCGCTCCGGCGCTGTTCCGCTCTTCGCCGACCACAAACAACAAGCCGAAATTGCGCGTCCCTGCTGCCAGCAGTCTCTCCGCTGCCGTCACCATCGCCGCGATGATCCCTTTCGCGTCGCAAGCGCCTCGCCCAAAAATAAAATTCTCGTCTTCGCTCGAACTAAAAAAGGGCGGCACCGTATCTATGTGCGTCGAGAGCGTCACCACCGGCCCGCCCCACGACGCAAACAGGTTGTCGCGGTTCTGCTCCACGGACATGCGCACCACTCGTCCGTCGCTTTTGGCCGCAAGCGCCGACAAATGCGCAAACAAGTAATCGCCCACGTTTTTCTCGTGTTTCGTGGTGGACTCGATATCCACCAGCGCGCGCGTCAATTCGAACAGTTGCACTTTCGCCTTTTCTGTCCGTCTTTATTTTGGGAGGAAGCGAAACGAAAGGAAGGACCCGCGAAAGAAATGCGCTCGGGCTTGCCGCCTCTCGATAGCGCTTCATCCGTTGTTTGTGACGGACGACAGTGGACAGGCCTTAGACCTGCCCACCAACCCCCGCGATTCTCGCTCTCGCGACGGTTTCGGCGGACAACCTGAACTATCAGGTTACCCCGGCCTTTATGGGCCGGAAGGAGCCCCTTTCGCTCGGGCGTCCGAAGCAAATCGGAACAGCGCGCCCGGCTACTCTTGGCCTCCGCACCTCTACCAAGGAAAATCCAGTCTAGGGCATTGCGTCGGGAAATGCCACCAGAAATTTCAAACCTCTCTAAACCCCTTGCCTTCAGGATATCGCTAGAGTTCCAGCGGCTTGAGCGGCTTGGCTTGTGAGGCAAGGAGAAGTTCGCCGGTGAAGGCGGCTTCCCGTGGGCGCCGCCGAAGTGCTTCCTCGGCAGACATGAGAGCAACCTCGGGCATGTTGTTTTCTTGCGAGAGATGAGCAAGGACAAGAAAACGCGCGCGCGCGTCGAAGCCAATGGTCTCGTCCGAATCAGAGAGATACTCGCTCACAGTATGGTTGGACAAGTGGCCGCGATTACTTAGTATCCGCTGCTTGACGTCCCATGGATACGGCCCGACTTTCAGCATTTCCGAATCGTGATTGGATTCCAATACTACGCAGTCACAATTTCGAAGGTGCGTTTTGACAAGATTAGTCAGATGGCCTAGATCGGTAACTATCGCCATCTTTGTACCGTTAGTGCGGAAGGTGAAGCAGATCGGATCTATCGCGTCGTGAGTGACCCGAAAAGCGTGAACCTCAATATCGCCGATTACGAAACTTTGGCCAGCGTAAATCTTCTCCACGCCGCGCAGCCGCTTGCCAAAGGTTTCAGGAAGAATCCGTTGCAGAGCGTCCATCGTCGGCTCGGTCACGTACAGCGGCGCCTTCCACAGGCCAAGCATCTGCGGCAATCCATTGCAATGGTCGGTGTGTTCGTGAGTGATCAGGATGCCGTCGATTTTCTTAACGTCGTTTTCGACGGCCGCCAGCCGCGCCAGCGTCTCGCGCTTGCCCAGGCCGGCGTCCACCAGGAGGCGGGTGCTCTCCGTCTCGAGCAACGTGATGTTGCCCGAGCTCCCGGAGGCCAGAATGGAGACCCGCAAGCCGATCGCTGACTCCTGCCAGAAAAAGCCTTAACCCAACGCCTGAACCGCAACGCAAAACAAATTTTCAGCATCATCGCAGAGCGCGAACGCGACGTCAACAGAAGTCCTGGTACAAGGAAATCCCGCCGGCCCGTTGCTTCTTCGTCCACCCCAGGCTTTTTCCTTTTCCATTTTTCCTTTTCCACTCTCCGCCGTCCTATCCAACCTCTAACTTCCAACATCTAACTTTCGCCGTTTGGTATACTCGCGCCTCCAACCATGGAAAAGTACGATCTCATCGTGGTCGGCTCCGGCCCTGGAGGGCAGCGCGCCGCTATTCAAGCCGCAAAATTCGGCAAGCGCGTCGCGCTCATCGAAAAGCTCGAAGTCGTCGGCGGCACGGCCATCAATACCGGCACCATTCCTAGCAAAACCATCCGCGAAGCCGTGCTCCATCTTTCCGGCTACCAATACCAGAGCATTTACGGCGTCAACTACCGCGTGAAGGACCCCATCACCATGGCCGATCTTTCCTTCCGCGCGCTCAACGTCATCAAAACCGAAATCGACGTCATTCGCGCCCAGCTCTCGCGCAACGGCATTGACGTCATCGTGGGAACTGCCAGCTTTCTTGATCCCCACCGCATTCAGGTGACCAACTCACGCGGCCAATCCGAATTCGAGACGCAGCATGTCATCCTGGCCACCGGCACCAAGCCCGCCATCTCTCCGCTCGTTCCGTTCAACAACACCACCATCATCAACAGCGACCAAATCCTCAGCATGCCGGAAATTCCCAAAGCCATGATCGTCGTGGGCGGCGGCGTCATCGGCGTCGAGTACACCTGCATGTTTGCCACGCTGGGCGTGCGCGTCACGCTCATCGAAAAGCGCCCGCGCCTGCTGGAATTTGCCGATCAGGAAATGGTCGAGGCGCTTTGCTACCACTTGCGCGACCGCCGCGTCACGCTGCGCCTAAACGAAGAAGTGGAAAGCGTCGAGGAAACTCCGGAGCATTCCGTCGTTGCCAACCTGAAGAGCAAGAAAAAAATCTCCGGCGCAGCTCTTCTTTACGCCGTGGGCCGCCAGGGCAACGTGGATGAACTAAATCTTGCCGCCGCCGGACTCGAAGCCGACTCGCGCGGCCGCATCCCCGTGAACGAAGAGTACCGCACGAAGCAGTCGCCCATTTTTGCCGTGGGCGACGTCATCGGCTTTCCCAGCCTTGGCTCCGTTTCCATGGAGCAGGGTCGCATCGCCGCCGCAAAAGCCTTCGGCATGTCCGTCCATTCCAACCCCGCTACTTATCCGTATGGGATTTACACCATCCCGGAGATCTCCTTTATCGGCAAGACCGAAGAGCAGCTCACCGACGGAGGCATCCCTTACGAAGTCGGCATCGCCTACTTCCGCGAAATTGCGCGCGGCCAGATTCGCGGCGACACTACCGGACGCCTGAAGCTGCTTTTCGATCCCACGTCGAAGGAACTTCTTGGGGTGCATATCATCGGCGAAGGCGCGTCGGAGCTTCTGCACATCGGCCAGGCGGTCTTTGCCCTGAAAGGCACGGTGGAATATTTCGCGGACACGGTTTTCAATTACCCGACGCTGGCGGAATGCTACAAAGCCGCCGCGTTCAACGGCCTCAACAAATTGAAGTAGGGGCACGATGCATCGTGCCCTCTCGGGTTGATGCAATGGCGAATAGCGAAAAACCCCACGACCTGTCATTCCGAGGAGCAAAGGCCCCCGCAGACGGGCGAAGGGACGAGGTTTTCCGCGGCTTCGAGCGCTTTTTGCTCGATGAATCTCTCTTCGGCCTTTGTAAAAAGAGGGATTCGGAATGACAATCAAGGACATTTAGTACGCAAAAGACGGGCGGTAACACAATGAGCAGGACGGTTGGCGTTTTAGTGCAGGAGCACATCGCGGCGGGTTTGGTGGACGGCAGCAAGGTCGTCGGCTCGCTCAAGCTTTTTCCAGAGGCGGCGCAATCTCTCGATCCCTTGCAGTCCATGCCTTCGGCCGACATTGCTGAAACCATCCGTGGGTTGGTCGAAACAGTGGCCGCTGGAGAAAAACTCGAAGCCGTCGGCGTGGGCTTCCCGGGGATTATTCGCAACGGCGTGGTCGAGGAGTCCCCCAACTTGCACCAGGTGAAGGGCTTCGCGCTGCAAGCCGCGCTCGACGCATCGCTCAAAGGCAAGGCCGCGGGAGTTCCCGTGCGCGTTTTCAATGACGCCGACGCCATGGCCGCGGGTGTCGCCGCCACGCAAGGCAAACTGCACCAGCTCACGCGCGTTTGGACGCTCGGCAACGGCATCGGCTTTGGGCGGTATCCCGCAATCGAGGGCGTCTGGGAAGGCGGCCACTCTGTCGTCACGCTGGACCCGAAGGAGAGTTTCTGCGGCTGCGGGGGCAAAGGCCATCTCGAAGGAATTCTCGGCCGCCGCTCCATGCGCATGCGCTTCCTCGACCTCGAACCGGAAGAAATCTTTGAAAACGCTCGCGCCGGTGACGCTCGCTGCGTCGATTTTGTCACGCTGTGCCACCGCGCCCTGGCCGCCGCCACCGCCACCAGCATCCACATGGGAGGCCCCGGCACGTTCTTCATCACCGGCCCCGACACGAAATTCATTGACACGGGCCTGCTCGACCGCCTGGTCCACGAAATGGTGAAAATGAGCCCGCTCCAGGGCAGCCGCTTTGAAGTCATCCCGGCCATGTCCGACGAACTCGGCATCATCGGCGCCGCCGTCAACGCTTCCCACGCCTCAAAATAGTCGATAAGGTTGTAGCCTGCAAGGGGCGTCGGGCACCTATGACTGGAAGGCTCGGCTTATGAACAATCCGATGCGGATCCTGATGCGAGTCCCGGTTCCTTGGGTGTTCGTTCTGACGTATTTGGTCGGCGTGGGTTTGGAATTCACGCGTTCCCACACGATCCGCCCGAAGACGGCACTCGTAAGTACGATCATTGGAGGTGTGCTGTTCGCGGCTGGCGCGGTGATCGCCTGTTGGGGTCTGGTGACCTTCCACAAGGCTCGCACTACAACCGTTCCGGGGAAAGCGTCGGCGAAGCTCGTAACCTGGGGACCCTATCGGTTCACGCGAAACCCGATGTATATCGGTCTTACTCTTGCGTACCTCGGAGAGGCCGGACTGTTGAAACAGATCTGGCCGGTCCTTCTTCTCCCGCTCACGATTGCCTACCTCCATGGGACGGTAATTCCCGTCGAAGAGGCAAAGCTTAAGGAAGTTTTCCAAGGCGAATACGAGCAGTACCGTGCACGTGTTCGACGGTGGATTTAGTGATATGGCCGGACTCAGGATGTGCTCCATCACTCTGGATGGCATCAAACGAGCGGACGTGACGGATGTATCGAGCGCTGGCAGAAACAACGCTGGTGGTGCATCTCGGATTCATTGCGTGGGTGATGCTGGGAGCGCTCCTCACCAAGGGGCGCCCGCGGCTGGCGGCCGCGCATGTGGCCTGCGTGGTGTACGGTATCGTGGCGGAGCTTGCGCCGTGGCCATGTCCGCTCACGCTGGCCGAGAATCTCTTCGAAGCGAGCGGCGGACTCGCGCCCTACCGGGGCCCGTTTCTGCTGCACTATCTCGAGGCAATCGTGTACCCGCATCTGCCCGCCATACTGCTGATCGCGTGCGGCGTGGGCGCGTGCGTCCTCAATCTTGTCATTTACGGCCTGCGCCTGCGTAGGTACGTGGCCGACAGGAAGGTTCAGGGACGTACACCAGCATAGCCGCTGCCGGACGCGCCAGTGACCCTCTACCCGACGCAGTCGGGGCGTGCGCCCGTTTAAAGTCAACTTCCTGCGACGCGCGGCAAGCTAACCCTCTCGCCCCGCCCGACTCGATTCGCCTCCACCTTCTAACCTCTCGCCTCCTGAATTTCAGAAGCCGGCAATTGGCTTCGAATGATAATCACTAAGTACTATATATACTTTTGACGTTATCGTTCGTACTTGCACTCGACGCTTCAACCCACCCCATCGTTTTTCCATTTTCCTCGGAATCCGAGAGAAGGAGGAACGGGCCGCGGAAAGCCTTCCCTACGGAAGCGTTCCAAAAAATGGATCGTGCTCAGCAGGATAGCCGCGAGCGGTCAAGGGTGAAGCCGTTGATGGGGCCGAGGACGGTGACAGCGATCTGGTCGGTCCGGAAGTAGCGCTGCGCCATCGACTGTAGCTCTTCGCGCGTGACGGCTTCGATGGCCGCGAGGATTTCGTCGAGCGAGAAGAAGCGGCCGAAATACAGCTCTTGGCGGGCGAGATTGGACATGCGCGAGCTGGTGGACTCGAGCGAAAGCATCAGCGAGCCCTTGAGGTGGTTCTTCGAGCGGCGCAGCTCTTCTTCGGTGACCAGCGTTTCCTTCAGCGAGCGAAACTCCTGAATGGTGAGGTCGATCACCTGGCCGATCGCGTCCGTGGCGGTTCCGGCGTAGACGGTCATCATGCCGGCGTCGGAATAGGGAGTAAGTTCGCTGAAAACGGCGTAAGCCAGCCCGCGCTTTTCGCGAATGTTCTGGAACAGGCGCGAAGACATCCCTCCGCCCAGCAGGTTGTTCAGCACGGCGAAGCCGAAGCGGTCCTGGTGCGCCAGCGGGACCGATGGCACACCGATGCAAAGGTGCGCCTGCTCGAGGTCGCGTTTCTTTTCGAGGCAGATGGGCGCCTGAGTCTGCGGCGCGCAGCCGTCTTCGGCGGGCCCGGCGGGCTCGAGCGCGCCAAAGCCGCGCTGCACGAGGTCGAGCACTCGGTCGTGCGCGACGTTGCCCGCGGCGGTGACGACCAGATGATCCGGCGCAAACCAATTCTGGAACCGCGTGCTCAGCGTTTCGCGGTTGAATTTTTTCACCGTTTCCGGCGTGCCCAGAATCGGCCGGCCCAGCGGATGCCCGGGCCAGAAGCCGCGGGTAAAAATCTCGTGGAGCAAATATTCAGGGTTGTCCAGGTCCATCTTGATTTCTTCGAGGACGACCTTGCGTTCTTTCTTCAAGTCCTCGGAATCGAATTTCGGATGCATAACGAGATCGGCAATAACATCGAAGGCAATAGACAAGTGCTCATCAAGCACCTTGGCATTGAAGCAGATCTGCTCCTTGGAAGTGAAAGCGTCCAGCATGCCGCCGACGGAATCCATTTCTCGAGCGATGGCTTCGGCGGAACGGCGCTCCGTGCCCTTGAAGACCATGTGCTCGATGAAATGGGCCAGGCCGTTTTCCTCGGGAATTTCGCGGCGGGAGCCGTTGCGGACCCAGACACCCACGGAAACGGAGCGCACGTGCGACATGGTCTCGGTGATCACCACCAGGCCATTCGGCAGGACCTGCTTCTGAATGTCGCGAACTTCGCTCGCCATCCACGCATTGTGACACACGGTGCGGGCAATTACCATGAAAGGTGGCACCGAAACGAACTGTGCCAGCGAAGCTCATTGGCAATTCCGCACGGAAGGGCCAAAGCTGTGGAGAATCAATGAGATAGGCGGCAATACTCGTCTCCATAGTGTCTCAGGAAGAGCTACAAAAGCTTTTCGTCGGGATTCAGCTTGCCGTATTCGCTGGTGAAGAAGAGCGGCACGTCCGCATAAGAGTCCCTATCTCGATAGTACACTTCACAAGTATCGAAGGGTTTGGAGTAGATGTGAATGCTCACGGCGCGCTCGTTGAATTCGGCGAGATTCATGACTTCGTGGACCGGCTCCATGGGATTCACGTACGCGGGATGAGCGGCGTCGAGATCGTAGATTTCTGTAGGAACGATGTGGCAAGTGCCCTGGGCGGCGTCACGATCGTCCACCCGGTAGTTCTGGATGCGCAGGCGGCCGATGGGCGCGGACATCCAGCAGTTCTGGCCGCGGTGATTGTGAATGCGGCTGTGCTGGCCGAGGTCCCAGCACAGCGTCATACATTCAAAGAGATCATTGCGGAAGACCAGATTGCGCGTGTAATTTCCCCTGGAGAAAAAGCAGTATTTTTCGAGGCTTTCGGGGCGCACGGCGTGGCGGACGACGTAGTCCTGGACGTTTTGCAGCGAGAATCCAGATTCGGGAATCGCGGCGAGGCCTTTCACCCAATCGTCGATGGTAATTTTTTCGGTTGCGACGGTTTGCGCCATTCGATGCCTCCGAAGCTTGGTTTGGAATTCGCGGGATTGCTAAGGAATTATAGCGCAGGAACAGGAAGTTAAGGACGTAGAGGAAGTAAAGGAGGCAAAGGAGCGGAAGAATGGAAGCGCGCCACGGCGGCTTGGTTCTGATTTCGTGGGATGGGATGATGAAGAGAGGGCAAGTCATTCAGGGATGTCATTGATCGAACTACTCGGCAAATCGAAGCAAGAGTTGCGCGTGTTCTGCGCGGAGCTCGGCGAGCCTTCTTATCGCGGAGGGCAGGTTTATCACGCGTTGTATGCCGAGAGGAACTTCGATTTTGCGCGGATGACCAATCTGCCGGCGGTACTGCGGGAACGGCTTGCAAAAGAAGCGCGCGTCACGCTACCGGAAATGAAACAGCGCTTTGTTTCGAGCGATGGATCGGTGCGGTACTTGTTTGGTCTGGGTGGCGCGGAAGAAAAAAGACTCCACCCAGAGGACAAAAGCACAGAGAGCACCGAGAAGAATCAGAAGGAACCAAGTCGGCCACCGAGACCCGCTTCGGTGGAGGCAGTGTTCATGCCGAGTGGGGGGCGGCAGACGATTTGCATTTCCACGCAGGCGGGATGCGCGGTGGATTGCCACTTTTGCTTAACGGCACAGCTCGGTCTGATTCGCAATTTGACGGCGGGAGAGATTCTCGCGCAGGTGCTGGGGTCGTTGGAAGAACAGAGGCGCAGCCTATCAAGCGGGCCGGCAGAAGATGATGCCGGACTTCCCGCCGAAACAGTCGGGACGCCCCGTCAAGGTCGGGGTAAACGCCAACCGCGAAAGCCCGCCGCTACGCAAGGCCGCGACACCATACAGACGAATGTTGTGCTTATGGGGCAGGGCGAGCCGCTGCTGAATTTCGAGCCGGTGATGGCCGCGCTGCGGATTCTGCTAGACCCGGAAGGCATGGGACTTTCGCCGAAGCATGTAACGCTATCCACGAGCGGGATCGTGCCGGGAATCGAACGGCTGGCGCGGGAGAAAGTGCGCCCGAAGCTGGCGATTTCACTGAACGCTTCGAACGATGAACAGCGCGACGCGCTGATGCCGATTAACAAGAAATATCCGCTCAGCGCGCTGATGGAAGCTTGCAAGAATTATCCGCTGCGCCCGTGGGAACATTTGACGTTTGAATACGTTGTGCTGGGAAGCGTGAACGACTCGCCGGAAGATGCGCGTCGTGTGCTGAAGCTGCTTGCCCCGATGAAACGAGTGAAGCTGAACTTGATTCCGTGGAATCCCGGCGAACTTCCCTACCGCGAATCCGCGCCGGAACGAATCGAGGAATTCCGGCGTACTTTAAATGATAAAGGCGTGCCCGCGTTTGTGCGCTATTCCCGCGGCCGCGACGTGATGGCCGCGTGCGGCCAATTGGCCCTGCTGGATGTTTCTTCGCAGAGCGGACTGGTTTCTATCGCTCCTTAAGCCATCAATCGCTGCGGATGCCGATGGCGGACATGAGGCGGCCGGTCGTGCCATGTTCCTTGCGATAGCTGAAGAGAAGATCGCGACGGCAAGCGGTACACAAATCACCGACGATGATGTTTTGGTCGCCCAAGCCCGCGTCGAGGAGTTGGGCATGATTGGCTTTGCGCAAGTCGAGCAGAACGTTCTTTGGCGGCGGCTGATGCCCGGGCGGGGCCATGTTGAGCCATTGCAAGGGATTCGGTTCGTCCCCGGTGCGGAGTTCGTCGAACCA
>DATFRZ010000043.1:0-24351 GCA_035262885.1 Candidatus Acidiferrum sp. | reverse complement strand
GAGAAATTGTGCAAGCAACCGAAAGGGTCAGGGCGAGAAACGATTTGGGTGTGGCATCCACGGAGGGAAACGGAAAACGAAAGCTGGGTGCGCGGAACTTCTGAAGCCTCATTGCTATCTCCTGCCCATGCCGTCTTCAGCAGCGATGAGGATTAGAGGCAAACTTCCAGCCGGACTGGTCTCTGTTTACAATAACCCGCTGCCTGTGAAAAAGTTCCCCAGCACGAGGGAGTCGTGTCGGATTGCTACGCAGCACAACACACTGAAAATTCAAGATTTAGCAAAGGACTAATGCCATCGGAGTTTGTGTAGAGACTCGTTTACGACTACAGCACTGACATCGTCGGTCTTGCGGGGGCAGCGGACGCTCGCTGACACAGCCCAAATTCGCACCCCTCCCGGGAATCTACGGCCATTCCGTCACCAATTCTTTCCCTCTGACGCTAGCGCGGAGTGCAGCCGGGGTGTAACATGCCTTTGTTATTGGACTGCCAGCGTCACGTCCGATACGGAAGTGTGCCCCTGCACGGCGGTCCACGGTCGTTGGATCGAAGGAACTGCAGTGAAGAAAATCCTTCCTGTGGCTCTTTTCGCCGCATTCGCGCTGCTGCTTGCTGGTGGATGTGATCCCGCTCACGTCCAGCGCGGTGGTGGGGGTGGATTTCACGGCGGCGGTGGGTTTCACGACGGGGGATTCCGTGGTGGCGTGGGATTCCGCGGCGCCAGCGCGTTTCGCGGGGTTTTCGTTGGCGGCTTTCGTGGGGACGGCTTCCGAAGTGGTTGGGGCTGGGGTTGGGGCCTAGGGCTGGGGCTGGGGTGGGCCTTATTGGTATCGGCTCGGATACGCCTATTCCTATTACCCATGCGGATACTGGTACGATCCCGCGCGGCCGCCCTACCACCCTTACTACGGTCCATATCAGCCGCCTTCAGATGATCCTCCCGTCGATAGCTATCGCGACAACGGGAACAGCGATGCTGCATGGTCGTGGGTCACTCCGAAGCCCGATGATCCCAATCGCCTCGCGACGGCATCGAACATCTCAGAAGGTTGTTCTTCCTTATCTGACCGGCCTTTAGCGGGACCTTCGATCTTCATCGTCTTACCCGGCGTTTGATCGGCTTCCCTGTGCGCCCTTTGACCGTCGCGACAGCTTTTCATTTGCCAGCGTTGCCTGACACAGCCGAGTCAGCAGCAACCAACAACGCCGACAACCAGTCGGTTCGTTCGTCCACCCTCCACCCTAAAGTGCTAAGGCTATGCGTGCGCTCCGCGAAATGCCGCCTCTTGTTCGCGAACGCGAAATTGATTTTGGTCGTTACGGTGACTTCTCTCCCGAAGAGCGCGAACTGCTGCGAAACCTGGATCATTAACCGGAGGTCGCCTGATTCTGCATCTCGTCGCGTGAGCGGTGCTGCGCGATTAAGCAGGGACCAGCCCCTCCCCAAGCAGCAGGGCCGCTATTCATTTTGTCCCCGTATTCGGGGAGTCGCTGGGCAGCTTCTTCAAGTCCGGAGGCAGCTGCAACTTCAAGTTCGGCAACGCCTCTTCCAAAAAGCCGACTCGAGTTGTCGGTCCAATTCAGAATCGGCGCCTTCGCAACCTCAACTCCCAAGAACTGGCAACGAGGAACCTTTGTATTGCGGGTTCATCGGGAATGCTGGAAGCATGCTCGGAGGAGAGCTTTGTCATCCAAGCCTTTTTCCCCCTGTTGTCTTGAGCGATCGGGATTGTTGGGAACTGCGAATGGTGCTCCGTTTTAGAATAGAGTGCGGAAGTGCGTTTGAACACTTGAGCGTCGGAACGTCCGAATGTCTCACGCATTGCGCGTAGGCGTGAGACACGTGCAGCGCCGTGGCCCTGCCGCGGCAGGCAGGCAACGAAGCTCTGCGCGGCTGGGCAGAGGTTGGAAGGAGAGATTCCGATGAAGGGCAAGAAGAAAGCTCGGAGAACCATGAGGAGACCGGAGTACGGAAGGCCGGAGGAGGATCGGAAACGCGCAGAGCTTCGGCTCATCGGGTTGATCCGGTCCAGCATCAGGCAACGCAGCGAAGCGCCCAAACAAGGTTCGGAGGGGGCGCCGGACGCCTGGCTTGAAGTGAATGCGCTGGTGGCCGCGGGCTTGGATGGGCTTGCAGTCGGCGACGAGATTATCGTTGTGACTTGGCTACACCAGGCGCGCCGCGACGTCCTGAAGGTTCACCCGCGCTCAGACCCGAGCAAGCCGCTTACAGGTGTGTTCGCGACGCGATCTCCTGACCGGCCAAATCCGCTGGGCCTTCACCCGGTCACGGTTCGCGAAGTCGACAAGAACCGCTTGCGCATCGGGCCTATTGAAGCCATCGACGGAACGCCCGTGGTCGACATCAAACCGGTGCTTTGCGCCGTACAAAGGGCCTGACGCTTCATCGGGACGAAACTCAGTCGCTCGGCCCAAGGAACTCGAGACCCCATTACGCCCTTAAGCCGCTTCGAGGATAGCTTCCGCGTCGATGGTGATTTCGACAAGATCGCCAACGACGATTCCGCCGCGATCCAGGGGTGCGTTCCAACTTGCGCCGAAGTCGTGGCGGTTTATCTTTGTTGAGGCCATGAAACCAGCACGGGTTTTTGGGCCTTTGTCCACGCCGTTCTCCCACCAAGGTGTTTGCCACTGGCCCAGATAGGTCACGCCAAGCGTGCACGCGCGGCTGGCGCCGCGAATGGTCAAGTCGCCGAGGACCGAATAATCGTGATCGCCGAGCAATTTCACTTCGTGGCTGCGAAAAGTGATGGTCGGGTGGTGCTTGACGTCGAGGAAGTCGGCGCTGCGCAGATGCGCGTCGCGATCCGGGTCCCCTGTCCAGAGCGTGCGGGCATCAATTTCGACTTCAACCGAGGATTTCTGCGCGTTTGCGGGATCGAAGTTGAGCCGGCCATGCACGTTTTTGAAATGCCCGCGGACGTAGGTGACCATCATGTGGCGCACGCAAAATTCCGCGGCCGTGTGCCCTGGTTCGAAGAACCACCGCGCCAAGGGAATCCCATCTCCTTTCGGCGACATAACTAGACATCAGCATAGTACAGCCTCTAGCCGGGCGTGTGGTGTTTCGTTGTGGGTACAGACAAACACGACACGGCGACAGTGCGTTACTTCGATTTCGCCTCAGGTAGCGATCAGAATGTAGCTGTCCTGAAGCATCCTTCACTCTCTTTGTCTGTCTCCGACGATGGTCGTCTCGTGGTTTGTGCGTCCGAGAGTTGGATGTAAGCGGGTAAGTTGTTGCCCACTCGTCCGGGTAAATCGGCCAATTGGGTAAGCTTTACGCCGCTCATGATGCCCGAGTCGAAACGCAGTCTCCCTTTCAACCGAGTTCGGCCAACAGCGTTTGCCAGGACTCACGTTCACGGGCCACACTCACGAGTGGCTGCAATCTTGTGATCCGGTCTTGGAGGTTGCGATAAAACCCGTCGCCGGATTCCGCGCGCAGCAACTGCGCCCGAAGAGCCGCGCTGTCACCGACGGGAAAGTAGCCCGGATAGTCCTTACCCAGGATACCCGCCGAGCCGGGTATGAGTGAGGAAATGACCGGCGTCTCAAGGGCGATGGCTTCGCTGACAACGTTCGCGCCACCCTCCAGGTGCGACGTGAGCACCAGCACGTGGGAACGAGACAATAGATCAATCGCGGCTTCGTGCGCCAGAGGTCCCAGCCATTGATAGCGCGGATTCGTTTGCTGCTCCTGTTCCACTTGCCCGGCAAAATCCGCGTCGAGCACGGCGCCAGCGTGTTTCACCTGGATTCTGGAAGATGCCGGCAACTCACGCACGGCATACGCCACTCGCAAGGGATCCTTGACCGCGCGAAGGTGCGCTAGTTGACAAACCTGGAAACAGTTTTTCTCGCGCCGTGGGGGTTGCGAGAGACGCGCAAAAGATTGGTAGATTACGCGCACCTTTTGCCGGAGCTTTTCGGGAACCACTTCGACCCCGAGCGCTTGCAAGACAACGATTCTGGAGGCAAGCTCCAGCGAACACATCGCTTTCGCGTTGCTTTCCAGGTCCCCATAGAGATCGGTGCCGGTGAGAGCGACGACGAGCGGTGCAAGCGGATGCTTTTGCCGGAAATGTTGAATCGTTGGAAAGCTGCGGCTCGCATGCAGCGCGATTAGCAGGTCGCACTCTTCGCCGTCCCAGCCTTTCTGGACGCTGACCTGGTTCCCCAGTTCTCTAAGCAACGCCGCCCATCGATCTGCAGTGGTCCGGTTTCCGGTGTGGACCTGAGCAGGAGCGGGCGTAACGAGTGCGATTTTCACGCCTTGATGTTACGCCCGGCAGGTGCGGAATCCTGCCCATACGTCGCGGCGATCCGGCGTGTAGAAATTCCGCCAGGTATTGCGGAGCAAGCGCGGTTGCGTCGGCCAAGCACCCCCGCGCAGCACCTTGTGCGTGCCGAACCACGGCTGGGAGTACTCGCGGTAGGGATCGATTTCAAATCCCGGATAGGGGCCGAAGTCATTCGCGGTCCATTCCCAAACGTTGCCGAGCATCTGGCGGCAGCCAAAACCGCTGTCGCCTGCTGGTAGGGCGTTCACCTCCACGGCAGCCATTGCCCGCCAGCCCAAGTTGGCGCGCTCCGGTGCGGCCGGGTCATTGCCCCAAGGAAAGCGCCGCTTCCCTTCCACGAGTTCCTTTCCGAATTGCGCCGGTTCGGCTGAGGCGGCTACTTCCCATTCGAGCTCGGTCGGCAATCTGCGTCCTGCCCAGTTGCCGTAAGCCTCGGCCTCCCACCAGTTGACATGAAGGACGGGGCGATGCGGCTCCAGCGGTAACCAACGATCAAAATCACGACGTAACCAGCGACCCGCAGCCTCGCCCTTCCAGTACACGGGATGCTCTGCGCCGACCCCTTCGCGCCAGTTCCACCCCGGTTCGCTCCAGAATTCTTTCCGGCCGTAGCCCTTCGCTTCGACAAACTCGGCGAATTCGCCTTGCGTCACCGGCGCGCGAGCGATAGCAAACGGACGCACTTCGACTGGATGCGCCCACTTTTCGTTGTCGAACACAAACGGCTCTTCTTGGAGCGCCCCCAGTAGAAACCGTCCGCCCGGAACCTCCGCATCGCCGGGGAGCGGCCCAGGTTCGCCGGAACTCGCTGGCTCCAGACGCGAAAAAACGGGCGCACTCCACCCATGCGTCTGACGTGTGTAGGTGAAAGCCTCCGTGTGCATGTCCTCGTGGAACACGCCCAGCGTGATGAAATAGCGTTCCTGTTCGGTGAGATTTCCTTGCTCGATGCGCTCCAAAACACGGTCGCGCACCGCCGTCATGTAGGCGAGCGTTTCGCTGCGCGAAGGCAGCGGCAGGTCCCAACGAGTGTCATGTGCGATGGCAGCGGAATCGTACAACGAGTCCGCGTCAGACCGGATCGGAGCCTTACCGCCTGCATGCCGCAGCGCCCATTTTTCCTGAAACCATGTGACGTGCCCGATTTCCCACAACAGCGGGTTCACGATCCGCAGCTGCGGCCCCATCAGTTGCTCGTCCGATAGGTCCGACACAACCTCCAGCGTCTTTTGCCGAGCGTCACGCACCCACGCAGCGAGTTGCGCGTCGCGGCTCACTGAACTATCGGCAGCACCTTGTTGGGGAGTTGCCACACTTCACCTTCCTGCTGGGAGAACGAAAGAAAATACTAACCAATCAACAGGCCCGCGGCAACGGCGGTCACCCAAACGGCGGCCGCGACCAACAGCGCAACCTTCCAATGGCTTTGCCGCGCGATCACCAGCAGGGACGCGAGATTAATTGCCGGACCTGCAATTAACACCGCCAAGGCGGCGCCAGGGGAAACGCCGGCGGCCAGCAGCGACAGGGCCAGAGGGATCTCGAAAAAGGAGGGCATAGTGAGCAGCAGCGCTCCGGTCGCCGCCACCAGCACGATCAGCGTTTGCGATCCGCGGGAAGCCAGCGTCTCGATCGGGATGCGGTTCGCAATCACCATGGAAACCCAGATGCCCAACAAGATCCAAGGTACCGTCCGCACGGTGATGTGCGCGAGCGAGCGGAAGTATCCGCGGACGATGCCAGGCACGCCATCTCCGGTTTCCGTGAATTCTTCCACGGCAGCCGCACGCACCGGCACGGGTCCGGCGATGTGCGCGACCAGTTGAGAAAGCACGATCACCAGAAACAAAGCCATGAGCAAACGCGTCCCCGCGACGGCCAAGGGAAATAGCATGAACGTGAATGCCAGGGTGGCGGGGTTCAAAGACGGGGCAGCGAGCGTGAATGCCAGGGACGGCCCCAGGCGCTGGCTCCGGCGGTACACCGCGGGAAACATCGGCGCCACGCAGCAAGAGCAAAGCATTAACGGAGCGCCCGCGGCCGCGGCGGCAAGCTGCGGCTTCATCTCGCCTTGGCCGAAGAGAGTGGCCAACCGCCGGGGCGAAATCGTTGCTTGGACGGCGGCGCTGATGAGTACGCCGAACACCAATGCGGGCCAGACGATCTTCAGGTACGCGAGCGTTTGCGCGCCGCTTGCGATGATTTCGGGCCCGGGAGGACGACGAAGGGCTTCCGGATGTAACCCGAGTGAGCCCGTCGCTTGCAATGCGCTGATTCGCTGGAGTCCGCCTCGCGCTTTGTAACCGATCAACCCGGCGATAAGCGCCGAGAGTAAGAGAACCGAAACGACGGTGCGAAGACTGATGGGGCGTGAACCGGCTACCGCTCTGACAGTAAGATTCTCGGCCATTGAGGTTCTCGATGCTTCGTGAAACGGAAAGGATACATTATCACGGGCAGAAGGCAAACCATCCAAAATGCAAATAGCCTAGAAGCCAGAGGTTCGGACAGCGGGAGACGAGTTCCGAGCGATCTTGTCAGCAACGGGAAGCTATTGGCATGGCTTCACCCCGCGAGATCGGGCCAGTGGCGCCCCATTGAGTTTGGTTTTTTAAAAGGCGCGGGCTTTGACTTTATTCAGCTTGAGTCTCTTATTCGCTGATGTCGAAATCCACCATGCGATTCGGCGCGTTGTTTTTGGCGGAGTCTACCGCTTGCATCACCAGGCGGTAAGAACCGGGTTTCAGATCGTCCACTTTCACTTTCATGCCGATGGGAACGACCGGGTTGCCTTTCTGGATGAAATCGTCGGCTTTCACGGCTCCGGTAGAGAAAACCTTGTTGTTGGTGGCGCGGTCGAGAATGGTGTAGCCCATGGCTACGACGGGCGGCGTCTCTGAAGTCAGCAGCGGCTCATAAATTTCGCTGTACACGACCACGTTGTCGGTGTGCTTGAAACGGTTCGTGGCCGAAGGAACGATCTGCATGCCCTTCACCACCAGCGGCGTGCGGTCTTCGAGCAGCACCGAGTCGAGACTTTCGGGAATATCACTCAGCTTGTGCACGGAGTTCGTGAGCGCCACGCCACCCAGGCTGAAATGTTTGCCGTCGTACGCCTCAATGGAGAGAGACGACTCAAATTTGCCGAACGCGTCGCCTCCCGCGCTCAACACCACGGTGAGCTTATAATCGCCGGGCGAGGCGTCAAATTGGTTTTGATACTGATATGGCGACTTCGTGAACTCTTTCCACTCGTCTTTTTCGAGGTCCAGGTTTACTGTGTCGCTGAATTTCGCGCCAATGGTTCCGTCGCCGCGATAAGCAATGCCCAGCACATTCAAGCTGGCGTGATACTTCCCTTTTTCCCTGTTGAATTGAAAGGAATCTGAAGGAATTTCCATCGCCAGGTTCACACGCGCGGTGTTTGGTCCCGTGTAAAAGAATGGAGCCTCCAGCACGCCGTGGATGGAGCCGGGCTGCGAGCCGGTGGCCCGCGCTTCGAGCTGCCTTTCGAGGGGCTTGCCTTCAAGCACGTTCGCCGTCCGAACGTTGCAATAGCCGCTGCGCGAACGCACGTGAAGTCCGCCTTGATTCATTTTTAGTTTCAGCGTGTGGCAACTGCCTTCGGGCGTGTCCGGGGGCGCGTACCCCAGAATGTAAAACTCGTTTTGTTCGCGGCCGATTTTCTCGAGGCCGCCAAGCAAATCGTTGGTGTTGAAAATGGTGAAGCCGCCGGTTCCTTCCGCGAGTGCAGCAAGAATCTGCTGATTCGTAGAGGCGGAAGGCGGAAAAGTTGGCACGATGGTCCGTGGCTGGCCATAGTTGGAATTGTAGAGATTCGAATTCATTCCGCCAGCGCGCGTTCCACCGCCCCCCGTTCCCCCACCGCGAGTGCCGCCACCAGTTCCTCCACCCGTTCCACCACGGCCGCCGCCACCGGTACCTCCTCCCGTTCCGCCACCGGTTCCCCCGCGACCACCGCCACCTGTCCCTCCGCCGCCAGTTCCTCCACCGCCCGTACCGCCGCCACCACCGGGCCGGCCACCGCCACCTCCGCCGGTTCCGCCGCCTCCGCCGGGCCTTTGCGGATCAGGCGTGCCCATCGCCGGGTAAGCGGCGAGAACGAGTCTCGCTCCCGACGAAAGCTGGCGAGCTGGCTTGTGATTCGAAATATCTAAGGGTCTTGCCGCAGGTGAAGCAGGTTTGCCAGAGGAGACTACGACAGCTCTCGTTTTTCCCGGAGCAGTTCTGTTCCACGAACTGCCACCCGGTGCGGTGGCGAGCAGGCCTCGGGAATCCACCGCATAGATGGCTACGTTGGATTTGTTGCACGCATCAATCGTTGCGGTAAGTTCGGATTGATTTTCAGTCGTCAGCGGAAACCCGCCGGAAAAAAGAATCATCATTTTTCGGCCGGGAATAGTGCGTAGGTTTTTCGCCAAGCTGCGCACCGCGAGCAACATCGTCCGCGCGCCAAAATCCGCTGCGGCATTTCCCAAGGAAGACATGCCGATCATTGGCATGGTATTCGGTATGGTGTTGGAAGCTACGGTGACGTCTGGAGGCGGGGCGTTAGGGTCAACCGCGGAACTCTTGATGCCGGAGACCGCCGCGCGAAGCAAAACCGAGCTTGCGGTGAAATTCTGCACAATGCGAAGCGAACCGCCAAAATCCACGACGGCCATCAAGCGGTCCGGGCCTGCGTTTGCCTCGATGAATTTTTGCGCCGCGCCGCGCGCCTGGATTTGATCGGGAGCGGCCATGGTCGAATTGTCGAAGAATAGAATCAGATAATGACGCTGGCCGTTCGGTTGCGTGACCGCTTCGGCGCCGGAAGAAAAACTCGAAACCGGCTGCTCTTTGTTGTCCTCAAACACTTTGAAATCATTCTGCGTGAGGTCGCGAACGTAATTTCCTTTTTTGTCCGTCACGACCGCGTCGACCAGCACCAACTTGGTTTCTTTTTTTATGACCGCGGCGGGCTGCTGGTCCGCAGGAGCGGCGGCGGGGGGCGGCGGAGGCGCGGGCTGCTGTTGTGCCTGCACTGGCTGGGCATTTTCAAAGAACAAGAGCGCTGCGATTGCCGCAGCCAGACCAACTCCTTTTAAGCAGCTCCGATGTGTGATCATGTGAACCTCCCCACCAAACCATCCCAAATCTTTCCGCCACAATCCATAGGAATCGTCGCGACTAGTTAGGAATCACCACGGCACCGTTGCGGGCGGCCATTTGCGCGCCCTCGGCATCGCGAACCACTAATCTCACCAAGTAAGTGCCGGGCTTCACGTCGAAACTGGATTTCACGGTAAGCCCGGAGCGGCTGAGCCGTTCATAGGTCGCATCGCGTAACTTCATCTCAATAATTTTCTGGACACCGGTGACGTACTGACCGTTCTCGTCAAAAATTCCCGTGACAATCGTCAATTGGTCGTTATTGCGGCCTAGCGCTTTGCGGAAGCGAACGCTCTTGACATCCAGACGGGTGAGCACCGACAAGCGAGCGCCGGATTGATCGTTCTTGAAGAACTGCGTCTGCAAGTCCACCGGAATATCGAGGATTTCCTCCTGGGAGAACAACGCTTCCTGAATTTCTTCTTTGGTGATTTGCGCGGGATCCTCAGCGGAGCGCGGGGCAAAGTAACCGTGACGCGCTTGCACATTGAGTTTTTCTTTGGTGGTGAGCCCGACCTTCAGCGTGTGAAAGCGGCCGTCGAACTTGAGATTCTGCGGGGAGAAACCGAGGACATAGGAAACTTCCGGCGCGGCGCCAGCTTCGCGCATGGCCGTGTCCACATCGTTGCGGTTGTGGTAGAACTTGCCGCCTGTGCCGTCGGCAAACTGCGCCAAAACGTCCTCCTGGGAGTTCTGCGCCTCGACGCGATACGTCGATTTGTAACCCGCGGTGCGAAGCGAGTCCCTGGGCGGATTGGCGATGTCGCCCATGTCGGGGGCATACAGGCCGCGGGCGTCAATGGTATTAATTACGACGTTGGCCCGCGTGGCGCGATCCACCAGACCCGATGCGTCGTATTGAAGCGTGCTCATGATGAATCCCGGGGAAACCAAAACGATGACGCGCTGACCTGGCAAGCTGGTCATGCGACGGAGGATCGCTTCAAGATGGCGGTAGGCATACTCGGTTTCGTTGTCGCCTTCGGACACAGCTCGTTGCGCCGCCATTTGCGCTTGGCCCTGGGCGGCCGCTAGCATCCTCGTGTCCCCGTTGAAGGCACATTGCAAGGTCTCTTCTGTCGCAACGGCGAGCGCTTGCGTGTCGTTCTTGTTGATTATTAGGTCTGCCTGGTAATAGGACATGTCCGGACAATCACTCACATCGTGGCGCGATAGAGGGCGCGGGACGATTCCCAAGAGCGCCTTTTCCAGCATGGAATGATCATCCGTAAAATCCTGCGTAAGCTGGCCGGACGTCGTATTGATGGAAACGCGATCGCTAGGCGCGAGCGCGCTGAAGAACCGGGTCGCAGAGTCGCGCACGAAAACAGCATCTTGCATGGACATGTGGATGTCATCGAAAACCATGGAGACAAATCGCTGGGGAAGCGCCGCCGCCTTTACCGTTGTAGGATCGGCGTCGGATGAAGAATCGCCGGCCTCGTGAGTGGTGGTTAGAGGCACCGTATGCGTTCGCGGGCTTTCCATGGTGAAGGAAGTGATAGTTTGAAGTTTGCGGCCGTCGTAAAGCTGAAAATCTTCCTTCCTCAGGTTGGGAACCACTTTGCCATAAGAGTCGCGCACCACCACGCGCACGAGAACGTTGTTGACGCGGACTTTGAACGTCGCCGGAGTGTCCTGACTCGAGACTTCCTGCACTTCACGCGCCGGGGTTTCCTGAGCGGGTTTCGCGGCGGAATCCGAATTCGTGGCAGGAGGGTTAGCGGCTGGCGGAGGAGCGGGAGGTGGCGGGTCTTGTGCGAAAAGCGGATGAACACAAGCAAACGCGCAGCAAGCCAGAATGGCGAGGGGCAGGAACCTGGATCCCGGTGATGAGAATGAGCGAAACATCCCACGCCCTTCTGAGAGCCGTATTCTTACGCCTCAACGATTACAGACGGGTTACAGGGCGAACAGAATACCGAAAGCAAGCCGGCGGAACGACTATACGCTTCGCTTAATTTTTGTGTCAATCAGGCGCTTGCCGGCATTGCCGGTAGGCGGTCAGGGTCCAGACGTCCTGTGCTTCGGTGTGGCGCAGGACATAACGATCGCCGTCATCGGTTAGCACACGGAAGAAAGTTTCGCCGGGCGAATACCAGCGGTCTTCGACGGCAACGACTTCGAGAGTGCGGCCGCTGAGATGCAAGCGCAGAGGACGCTCTTCGGCTTTGAAGCCGGAGTAGGTTTCTACGCGCACGAATTGGTCAGGCATGGTGCCGCCTACTCCACTCCGCCCGAAGTGAGCGAGGTAAGGTCGCGTGAGCCTGCCAGAAAAACAGGGCGGCATGCTGCCGCACTCCTCATTTGCTTCTCAGACATGGAGCTGCCTCAGCTTGCGGCTGGCGGCGAGTTCGGCGTTCCACGCGGCGCCCAGAAAAATGATGACGGCGGAAAGCTGCATCCAGATGATCAAGCCGATGACCGCTGCTAGGCCGCCGTAAACAATGCCGTAGGGTACGCGCCGCACGTATGCTCCGAACACGACATCGGTAATCCACCATAGCAGGGTCGCTACGGCCGCACCTGGCAGGACGTTGCGCAGGCTGTCCTCCTTGGGGCGCGCGACGCGGTAAATCATGGTGAGCGCGGTCATGGCAAGAACCATGGCGGCTACGGGGAAAAACACGTTCCACCAACCCTGCAGAATCGAATGTTTGCCGACTTCGTGAGCGATCCACTTGCGCAGTGGCCGCCCCAAGATTCCCAGAACCGCAGCACCGAGCAGCGGAGTAATGGTGAGCAGCAAAAGCAGCAACCCGCGAAGCTGGCGATGCAGAAAGCCGGGTTTTTCCTCATCGCCGTAGATGATGTGAATTCCTTCCATCACGAGCTTCATGACCTGCGAACCCGCCAGCAGTGTGCCGGACCAGCCCAGCAACGCCACTTTCCACGCCTCCGGCCCACGCTTTACGAGAAATTCAGAAACGATGCCTCGGCTGTCAGGCGGGAGGAATTCCATAAAGTCCTTGACCATTTCGAGCAAGCTCGCTTTGCCGCCGATGCGTGTGGTGGCCAAAGCGACGGCGATTAACAACGCGGGAAAAAACGCCAGGAAGAGGTTAAACGCGATGGCTTGCGAGATCATGCTGCATCTCGGAAAAACCCGTGTGAACATGCCGAAAGCGCGCTTCACGATTGGCGCGAAAGAAATCATCTGTGGGATTATACCTGCCCACGTCGTTAGGTCTCAGTTGTCAGATTGCGACAAAACGACTGCACGGTGCGCCGTCCCCGAGCTGCGGATCGGCGGAGATCCCTGCCGGTGCCAGGCAGGCTTCGGCCGCAAAAGGCGCGGCCTCAGGATGACGCTTCCAGACGCCAAAGGGGCAACTATTCAGCCTCGTCGCACAGGAACGATCTCGTAACGGAGAAAGCAACAGCAAGGCTGCCGCACTCCATGTGGGACCTCGCAGCATCTTGGAGGTCTCTTAATTGGTACCCTTCCCCGTGGCGAAGGCTTTCTGGATGAACTCCCAGACCTTCTTGTTGCTGAAAGGCTCGGTGCGCTGTTGCATGTTGGCCGGCCAGTTGGCGCGGTCTTGATACATTTTGCCGAGGCCGGCGGTAATTTGCGGATCGCCACCGGTGAAGCCTTCCACCAGCTTCTTCCAGCGCGCGGCCAAGGCTTGGGCCTTCGCGCTTGCGGGATCTTCTCCGAGCGCCGCTTCGACGTCGCGGAACAAGTCTGTCCATTCCTTCGTCCAGCGCTCCTGATTCTCGGGCGACCAAAGCTTTTTGCGCTCCTCGACTTTGGCCTGCGCTTCTTCGCTGTAATATTTCTTCGACCAATCCATGTTGTCCTGCATTTCGATCACCTCGATGATTTTCTTCAAGATGGCAGAGTCCGGCCGGTTCCCCGGCACGGTGGCTTTCTCGGCTTCTTCGATGGCGCGAATCGCGCTATCCAAGAGCCGCCGCTTCTCCTCGAGCACTCGCCGCTGCATGCGAAGAGACTCAGACATTCCGTTCGTGCCCCGGTGGAACATCATGCGTATGTGCTTGAGAGGCATCCCCAGGAACTTGAGGGCCACAATCTGCTCCAGCCGCTCGAGATCGCGGAGGTAATACAGGCGGTAACCCGCCTGCGTGCGACTGGGTTTCAGCAGCCCAAGGCGGTCGTAATGGTGCAAGGCACGCACCGTCACTCCCGCGAGTTCCGCAAATTCCCGGACGCGATAGAGCTTATTCACGCGAATTCCTCGTACGAGAAACAGCTTCAACTCTGACGTAACGTTAGAGTCAAGGGGAATCTTAGCGGCCGGGCGGTCAGCCGGGCAAGCCTTTCTATTTCATTGGGTTACGGGTGTAGCGGTCAGACTCGCTTCTCCATGTGCATGACCGGTAGCGTTTCGCCGTTGTCGAGCGGGATGGAGATGGGTTTTAGTGGCACGTAGCCCATGGTTCTAAACAGTTTCGCTCCGGTCAAAGTCGCTCCCATTTCGTAGCGAGTAAAGCCCGCAGCGTGTGCCGCTTCTTCGCAAGCCTGAAGGATTTTGCTTCCTACGCCTTGCCTAGCCCAGTCCGGATGGATATAAAAGGCGCGAATCTTGGCCGCGTCACGTTGCGGGTCGAGCAAGGCACCTTCTCGACCGGTCCAATGGTCACTGCCGTAGAGCGTTTTGCGTTTGCTCCAGCCGCCGCAGCCGATGATCGTCCAATTCGGTTGCATATCTCCCGCTTTCGCAGTTGTATTTTCTGCTGGCGGCACTTCCGCAACGATATAGGTACCGTCAGCGATGAGTTGGCTGTCCACGCCAAAAACGGTTTGCAGCGCGCCCTCGATTTGCGTGGGAGTGTAGTCTTCGGTCTGCAAACCGCGCACCGAAGCCTCAATCAGCTTGCTCAGAGCGGGAACGTCTTCCGGCACGGCGAGTCGGAGGCGAATCTGCGATGGAGGTGGCATATGCATCCCGGGGCTACGCCGCGAATTTTACCGCCTTCGAGCGCTTTTGTGCGGTACGATTCCGGTCTTCTGGTTCCAGGTGAACGGCTTGCCAAGCTGAAGCTTGGCCGGTACAGCTAAGTGTCGTGGCGGCTGCAAATATTTTGCGAGCTGCGCTTCCGGAGACGTCCATGCTCTACATGGTGATCGAACGATTTAAGAATCGCGAGGCTCTGCCGGTTTACCGGCGTTTCCGGGAGAAAGGGCGGATGATGCCGAAGGGACTCACCTACGTGGAAGGCTGGGTGGAAACGAATTTCGACCGCTGCTTTCAATTGATGGAGTGCGAGGACGCGCTGCTCCTCGAAGAGTGGCTGACAAGTGGCGGGATCTCGCGGAGTTTGAGCTTGTGCCGGTGCGCACTTCGAAGCAAGCGGCGGAGCTTATCTCGCCAAAACTCTAACTACGCACTGCCCGGAAAATGCTGGGTCTTGCGAAGGCGTGTAATCAGCGCGGCCAAGTTAGGGCGGTCCTGTTCGATGAGCGCCGTGAACTTTAATCCCAGTCCAGCGCCGGGCTTCGCATGGCGCACCACCGCGTCCGCGCGAATCTGGCCCTCTGCAACAAGAAAATCAATCCGGGCAAGGGTGCCCAAAGCCCGGGTCTGCGGGGTCTCGATGAAGAGCCCGCCCATGCTCATGTTGCGAACCTGTGAAATATCTTCACGCCCCTGACACTTCCAGCATACCCAAACGTCTCCCGACGTGTGGACCCGTGAAGTGAATCTTCTGGATGGCGATTTGACAGGCAGCATTGCAGGTCTCCGATCGTTTGGAGTTAACCTCGCCGCTACAGTAGGAGCAAGCTTACACCCCCTGCGTGAGCTTAGTGTCAAAATTCGTTAAATCGTTTCACATTGGGCCAAATCGCGATCCTGCAAGTTAAGCGCCCCCAAGCGGAATGGCAAGTCAGAAAAACACATGCCCGCGTTCTATAAGATCGATAAGGAGCGCCACCTTTTTTTGAACACGGCGTCGCGTGTGTTTGAGATTCTGCGATGCCTGGATTTTCCCAACGAGTCATAGACTCGACACGGCAGTTGAATTATTGTAAAAATAATTGTCCTCCTCAAGCCCCTCGAAAGGCAGATATGAGAGGGTATTTAATTTATCTTGCTGCTGCCGGAATCCTGTTTGTGTCGAGCGCCACCACCGCACGAGCCCAGGATCCTCAGGAAAAAACCACTCAAGAAAAAGACAAACAGGAACAAGGCACCCAGGAAAAGGACACGCCAGACAAATCGAGCGAGAAGTCCGATCCCTGGTACAACAAAATGAATCCCGCAAAACTATTCAAGCACTATAAATCAGCCAATGACCAACTCGCCTCCGACGGCCACCTGGAAGACAAGTTGTCGAAACAACTTCGAATCCAAGGCGTCCTGGGAGCTGACCGCGAATTGCAGGATGTCTGCTCCGACTTTAAGGACCTGCCCAATTGCGTGGCGGTGCTACGGATGAGCGTCAGCCTGCCGGTTGAATTCACCTGCCTGAAATGGAATGTGACTGGCGTGAAACCGAAGAACGCTGCCGACTCTTGTGCAGGCCCGGCTGGCGGAAAAGCCATGTCTCTCGACCGCGCCCTCGACTTATTGAAACCGAAGCTGGATGCGAGAACGGTGTCGCAGGAGGCTTTGAGGAAAGCACACGACGACATCAAGGACGCGAGCTCGTAGCTCCCCACGATGTGGAGAAACTGATCTAGCCTTAGCTTAGCTAGCGCGCTGGAGCTTGCAGCCAGCGCACGACCTTTTTCAACGGGGAAACGTCGTTTCGTTTTTTAGCCATCGGGGTCTGTAGCCATTGGACCGCCGCGGAAAGATGTCCGCCATTGTGTTCGTCTTCCGGCAGCGTCAGCGGAGCCGCGGCATAAGGGGTTGGTTCCTCCATTGAGGCAATTGGGGCGCTGTCGTTTGCCGCGCTGTTTATTGCTGCGCTTGTGATGGGCGTACTCGCCTTCGCTCGCCCCCTCCATCCGTTGGGTCGAGATGGCGTTTCCGTCCGCGCCGGCCTTTCAAACGCGGAGTAAGAAGTTGGCAGCTTCATCGCCGGGCTCAACACGGGGCTTGCCACGACACTCGGCGTTGGTTCGGGATTAGCCTCTCCGAATTGGGAGCTCTCTTCGATCCTAGAGTGCTGCTCTTCCAGACCTTCCGTCATGGAAAGCCGCAGCAACGCCCCCATTTGCTGCTGGGTGGCCCGCATCGTGCTGAGAATTTTCCCCGCGAACCACAAACCTGCAAACACGAATGTAAGCTGGGCCATGAGGCTGCCAAGTTCATACCAATTGCTTTGCATCCAATTTGCAATTTGATTCATGGTTGCACCTTTTTGATGGATTGCAACAACATATCGCTCCGAAGCGCGCGCGAAAACTGGCACAAAGTCCAAGAATCGGCCAGCTTCTTCCCTGCCCCCGCGTTCCATGCAAATTTTTCCCAGAGGAACCCCTTGACATCGCTGGAACAGTGTCTTAAGAAGAAAACTCCGGCTGAGCGGCGTCCCTTCTGCTCTCAGCTGCAGATAGCCTCGACCGCCCCGCCCATCACACCCCAGGAGGCCGTTATGGCAAGTCTTATTCCTCGCGATAATTTCTTCCAGGATCTCTTTGATTTCCGCAGGGATTTCGACCAGATCTTCAACCGCTTCTTGAGCTGGCCTTCGGCTCAGGAAGAGACCACGATGACGACGGCTGGATTCAGCCCCGCCATCGAGTCCTTCATTGACAAGGACGGCAAGAAGTTTCATTGCCAGGTGATGCTACCCGGAGTCGACCCGAAAAACGTTAATCTCCAGGTTCAAGGCAATACACTAACGATCAGCGGCGAACGCTCTTCGACGCGGGAAACGAAGGAGGCGGAATATCTTCGCCGGGAAATCACCTATGGCTCATTTCAGCGGAGCATCTTGCTTCCCGAAGGCGTCGATGCAGACAAGCTGACCGCGGAGTATCGTAACGGGATACTCGAAATTACCGCGCCCATTGCCGCGGCCGCATTGCCGCGCAAGGTGGAGATCAAGGCGCTTCCCGGCCCCGCCGCCAAGCACGTCACGGCTTAAGTCTAGAAAACCCCCGCGTAGTGGTGACTCAGGCCCAGCCCTCTCATCTTCACTGTTTGCTTTCGGCGGCTCCGACCGATTACCGTTTGCATCCCGGCTCGACATCCATCTTTGGGTCGAGCCAGTGGAGGTAAGTGAACATCGAGTGCCAGCACGGGAGGCTTCGTTTGACGATTCCTTCCGACGAGAACGCGTACGCGGTTGCCACATGTTGGTAACCAAAGAGCGGCAAGTGCAAGGGCAATTTGGGAACGAGGTCCTGGCAATTCACAATGCGCCAGGAATCCAGCGGTAGCGCGTCGAACTGCTCGGCGAAATCAGCGTCGCCCACGCGGGGCGAAGCGAACGTGCAGATAGTGGTGATGTTGAACTTATTTTTCTCTTTGTTCTCCATCACAAACAATGTGGCCAGCGCCGATCCCAGGCTGTGGCCTGTCACCACAAACGACCGCCGCGGGCGCCGTTCTTTCGCAAGGCTCATCACTGCGGGCTCTTCCAGGGTGTCAGCTAGGCCTTCCAACTGTTCCGCAAACGTGCCCTGCATGACATCGGGTGCAGGCGCGCCCTCCGCCGGTGCCCCTCCCGGCTTCGCTGCGGGAGCAAACTTGACGCCTGACCGCCGCTTCACCACTTTCAGCGTGCTGTAAATCTTGTTGAAGCCGCGCTCCACCCGGACAGCGCCTGGCACGGGTCGGAAACGGACCATGGTCGCCATGAAATCGTCCAGCCATTCCACCTGGCCTTCCGTCCCGCGAATCGCCAGCACGAAATTGTGCGTCTGCTCGCGATGCCGGGCAATGAGCCCGTAGAACTTGGGAGTATCGCGCCACCAGAAAAAGTAATCGGACATGTTGATCCAGGCCACCAATTCGTAAGGGTCGGGAATATCCCCCGGCCGAGGTTCGGGATAGAGTTTCGTGCGATCGCGCAAGAACATCGCGTACGCGCCGTTGACGAATTTTCCGTAGAGAACGGCTTCCTGCTTGTCGAGTGGTCTGCTCATCGGAGACAGCTCGCTTTCGGTGTCGGCGGGAATGATCGTTGGCGTAAATACGCTTGACGAAGAGTAGCACAACAAGGTTGCGAGACTCATGCCGCGACGCAAGAGTTGAAATTTCAGTGAAACACTGCTTCCTCGAACAGTTCGCGCAAATCATGCCCGCTTGCTTCCTCGAGGGCCCGCTGAAAATCTCTCGAATCGACGAGCCTTCGAGCGTTCCTCGAAGTGTATCGTGCAATACCGCGCCAGAAGGCCTCTTCCCCTAGTTCCGTCCTCAAACGATCCAAGAACAATGCCCCTTTGACGTAGGGAATCTCGCCCAAAGCTTCGCGAGCGTCCTTCCACTGCTCCCAATGCAAAGGACGATCTTTTCCCTCCTCGCGCAACTTCTGCAAGCGCTCGTTCAAATCCGCTATTTGCTTCTCGTATGCCGCACGCCCCTCATGTTTTTCGATGAAGACGTCCGACATAAATTCGGCAAATCCTTCATTCAGCCAGAAGTCCGACCACGAGCGAATCCCCACCAGCACGCCCCACCATTGATGCGCCAACTCGTGCGCCATAAGCTGCACATCGTCTTTCTCCGTCAAGTCTGCAAGGTAATCCTCGGACATGAGCGCCATCCCCGCGGCCTCTTGTCCAAAACCGCGGCGGAGCGTTGGCAGGAACACTTGGGTGTAGTGCTCGTCAAGCGGGTCCACGCCAGCCTTCTCTCGCAGGAACGCGTACACATCCCTCGTCTTGGCGAAAGCGCCCGCTTTTAACTCCAGCTTCCTAGCATAGACCGAGAGTTTTCCAGCCTGGGCCACGCCAATTTTGGCCACACCAAAACTGAACAAGTACGTTTGAACTGGTTCGCTCTGCTCAAAAACAAAGTGATTTCCGTCCCTGGCACGCCACTCTTTCCCTCGCTTTCCAGGGCCGACGGCACGCAAGCTCACCGCACCGCCCCGTTGCCGTGGAATGACCATCCCCAGCCGAAGTGTGGCGCGTTCCGCAGGACGGTTGTCACACACCATCCAGGCATCGCAGTAAAACGCTGTGAAGAATCCCGTCACATCGGAATCTGCCTGGCTTGGCGCGGCGCTCGCGAACCAGCGAAGCCCTTGTCCTGCGCCAGCCTCATATTTGAATTGCAGAACGTGCCTGCCGCAGGACTCCACTCGCACGCTTACGGCTCTCTCGTTGACCGTCACTACTCCGCCCGCAGTTTTCGCTTCGGTAATTTTCAATCCATCTTTCTTCTGCCACTCCGTGACCCCCGCGTCCGATGAAAACTCGATTCGCTCCTCACCGTGCAGGACGTGACGCTCGAAGTCCGGCGTCAATTCCACCGAATAGTGCGTTGCCTGCGCCGATGTGGACACGGAGCCAAGCGCACACAGCCCAACGCAGAACAAAATTCCTCGCCGCAGAAACATGCGCGAGAGTATACCGCGCGAATCGGAGCACACGCTCGTATTCGGCGGAAAACCTGAAGCGGTTATAAATCGCCCGGCGCTTGCGTATGTCTATTTGGAGGCATCACGGACAGTGTCAAGGGCAACGTCACAGGTGACGCGTCCAAATCGCACCCTCAGGCGATTCCTTTGGACCGCAGTGATTTTTCTCGCCTTCGTCGGGCTCGCGGTCGCTACCCGGCGCACTATCGTTTTGCTGAAGCCCGGCGCTTTGAGCTCCCCGAAAAATCCTGCCGCAGAACTGGACGCGCATTTCGCAAGCGAACGCACTCTGGTGTTGACGCACATCCTCCCGGCAATGCTTTTCATGGTGCTGGGGCCGCTGCAATTTGTGCGCGGCTTGCGCTCGCGCTATCCGCAAGTGCACCGCTGGTCGGGACGCGTTTTTCTCCCCGCTAGCGCCGTCGTGGGAATCACTGGCTTGAAATTGGCGTTTGGAAAAACCGTCGGCGGCCTCGACGAAAAGGCTGCCATCATCCTCTTCGGAACTTTCTTCCTGATTTGCCTTGCGAAAGCGCTCTGGCACGCGCTGCGCCGCCAGTTCACCCGGCATCGCGAGTGGATGATTCGCGGCTACGCCATCGGACTCGCCGTCGCTACCATCCGCCCCATCGTGGGAGCCTTCTTCGCCGCCGCGCTGCTGAGCGGCCACACGCCCCAGCCCAAAGAATTCTTCGGCACCGCCTTCTGGATCGGCTTTACCCTGCAAACCATCGCCGCCGAAATCTGGATCAACTACAGCCGCCCCCATCAGCCCCTCGAATTCCGCACCGCATCCGAGCCCTTACCATGCTAACCACCCTTGCGCACGCCGTATCCGGGATATGAGACACTTCCAGAACGGAGGCGGACCATGCCCTCACCCTTTCCCGGCTTCCCGCCCGAGGCTCTGCAATTCTTTCGCGGACTCGCGAGCAACAACAATCGGGAATGGTTCCTGCCGCGAAAGCCGCTCTTCGAAGAAAAAGTCAAAGAGCCGATGCGCCAGCTCGTTGACGCGCTGAACCTCGCTCTCCACGATTTCGCTCCGGAATACGAAACCGACCCGGACAAGGCCATCTTTCGCATCTATCGCGACGTCCGGTTCAGCAAGGACAAGAAGCCCTACAAGGAGCAAATCGCCGCCACGTTCCGACGCAGCGGCGCACCCCACCATCAGGGCGGCTACTACTTCGCGATTTCGCACAAGGGGGTCGCTGTCGGCGGAGGCGTGTACATGCCCGAACCGGAGGTCTTATTGGCCATTCGCCAGCGCATCGCCGAACGTCACGAAGAATGTTGCCGCATCCTCGCCGCACGCCCGCTGCGCAAACAGCTCGGCAACCTCGAGGGCGCTCAACACTCCCGCGTTCCTCGCGGATTCCCTGCCGA
The DNA here is from genome assembly GCA_035262885.1 of Candidatus Acidiferrum sp. Taxonomy (GTDB): domain Bacteria; phylum Acidobacteriota; class Terriglobia; order Acidiferrales; family UBA7541; genus Acidiferrum. Next base: position 3,017 of record DATFRZ010000043.1, on the reverse strand, counting down.
CCATCCCGCCGCCGACTTGCTGCGTTACAAGTACTACATCCTTTACAAGGAGCTTCCGCCCAGCCTTGCCACTTCGCCCAAACTCTACAAGGAGATCGTCGACCGCTTCCGCATCATGGTCCCGTTCCTGCAATTCCTGACCGCATCCTTCGCCTCTAAGCAGAAGAAGCCCAACGCCCTCGCTACGTTCGCGTAGAAAGCTATTCGCACCGCAGCGCGACCATCGGATCCACGCGCACCGCCCGACGCGCCGGAACATAGCACGCCGCCACTGCAACAATCATCAACAGCACACCCACACCAACGAACGTCAAGGGATCGTGCGCGTTCACGCCAAACAACTGATTCGCCATCAGCCGCGTCAGCCCCAGCGCGGCCAACGTGCCAATCACCACTCCAAGCAACGCCATTCGCGCCCCGTGTTCAATCACCAGGCGCATCACATCGCGGTCTTCCGCGCCGAGCGCCATGCGCACGCCGATTTCGTGCGTCCGCTGTCCTACCAGATACGAAATCACGCCGTAGATTCCCACGCAGGCAAGTGCCAGCGCCAGCGCTGCAAACACGCTCAGCAGAATCATCGAAAGCCTGCGCGCCGCAAACGAGCTCGATACCACTTCATCCATCGTCAGCACGTTGTACACCACCTCGCGCGCATCCATTTCTTGCACGGCGCGGCGAACGTAACCCATCACCGCGGTTGGATCTCCTTGCGTGCGCAACACCACCGCCACAGAATCCGCCACCAGCGGCATCAATTTCTCCGGAAGCTGCATGAACGGAAAGTCACACTGCGCCTGGATAGACGTTTTTGGCTCCGCCCCGAGCCCCCACTGTTTGACGTGCCCGACCACACCGACAATTTCCGCCGTGACGTCGAACGACGCAAGATGAACGCGCTTGCCAACGGGATCCTCGTTCGGAAAATAGGTCCGGGCAAGAACATCGTCAATATCAATCACCACCGGCGCATGCTCGTCGTCCTGCGCCGTGATGAACCGGCCGCGCACCAGCTTGATCCCCATCGCTTGCTGGAAACCCGCTTCCACCAGATAAAACATCGCCTGAGGCATCTCTTGCAGCTCGGCGGGCTTCGGCTGGCCTTCGATCCAGAACGGCAGCGAGGAATCATGAATCATCGGCCGCGAGCCCAGCGTGACGGAAACGGCTTGCACTCCGGGAATGGCGTGCATTTTGTCGTCGAATTGCCGCAGCCGCGCGCGCGTTTCCGCAGAAGTCGTTGCCGCACTCGCTGGCATAGACAACGCGAACGTGATAGCGTGGTTCGGATTGAATCCCGGGTTTACGCGCCATAGCGCCGCGAGGCTCCGCACCATCAACCCTGCGCCAACCAGCAACACCAGCGCCATTGCCACTTCACCAACGACAAAATTTCTGGTAGCCGGTGCCGTGCGCCGCTTGACCCACGGCCACCCTCCTTAAGCACCTCCTGCAAATCCACGCGCGAAGTCTTCAGAGCCGGAACCAGGCCAAAAACAATTCCCGACAACAGCGACAACGCGATGGTGAATACCAGCACACGCCAATCAAGCGACACTTCGTTCGCGCGGGGCAAAGCTCCTGGCAAAGTACCCAGCACCGCCTTCGTTCCGCAAACCGAAAGCAGGAGCCCCAGGGCCCCGCCGAAGCCCGCAAGCAGAACGCTTTCTGTCAGAAGCTGGCGCACCACGCGTGCATGGCTCGCTCCCAATGACGCGCGAATCGCAAACTCGCGTGTCCGACCTGTCGCTCGCGCCAGCAGTAGGTTTGCCACATTCGCGCACGCAATCAGCAGCAGGAAACCCACCGCCGCCAAAAGCAGAATCAGGAACGGCTGCACATTTCCGACAACGTCCTCCTTCATCGCAACGAGCATGACGCCCACACCCTTGTTCGATTCCGCGTACGCCGCTGCCTGATTCTTCGCGAGGTCGTCCATTTCGGCTTTCGCTTGCGCCAGTGTGAACCCCTGCCGCAGACGGCCCACCGCGTGCGCGCTCAAGTCCACTCTCCGGTCGCGAAACGATGGATCACTCCACTGCCCAATCGGCGTGTACACGTCCCGGTCTTGCCCATAAAACGTGAAGCCCGGCGGAATCACGCCCACCACCGTGTAGGAGGCTCCGTTCAACGTCATCGTTTTCCCAATAATCTCTTGTGAAGACGCTAATTTGCGTTTCCAGAAGCTTCCGCCAAGAATCACCACCGGCGCAGCTCCCACCTGATCGTCATCGGGGCGAAAAGTGCGCCCAGCAATCGGCGCCACGCCGAGCGTCAAGAAAAAATCCGCAGAGATCATGTACGCCCGCAAGCGTTCTCCCTCGCCCGTGCCGGTGAGCGTGTAGTCCTGGTTGCGATAGATGGCCATGGAAGAAAACGTTTTCGAGTCGCGCTGCCAATCCAGGAAATTCAGATAAGAGACCGGCGCGTGCTCGACTCCCGTAGTCTTTCCATAAATCGCCACAAGCTGCCCCGACTGTGGGTACGCCAGCGGATTCAACAGCACGCCATTCACCACCGAAAACAACGCCGTGTTCGCCCCAATCCCCAGCGCAAGCGTCAAAATTGCGATGGCCGCAAACCCCGGCGACTGCCTCAGCATCCGCGCCGCATAGCCCAAGTCTTGCACCAGCGTGTTCATACCTCACCTTTGGCAAGAACAATCGTTTGGACCAAGGAATGCAAGGCTCTTGGCTGACTCGCTAAACGTCGCATCAGGCCACTCTGCAAGCGATCGCCAAACATGCGAACCGCATCCGTTTCGCCCGCGCGAACCCGGTCGAGCGCCGAAGCAAGGCTGGGCATGAAGACCGAACGAAAGAATAGGGCGTGTTTCATTGCGAGAGATTCCTTGTTTCCGTCTCGTTCGTACTCTGTCCACACCGCATCCGGAAGCTTGAAGACCTCGATGTCTTCCACACTTAGGCTTTGAAAATGGCCGCCGCGCGCAAAAGGGACCAGAAGGTCCCCTTTCCGCCGAGGACAAGTTCCCAGCGCCATTCTTCCGCGTTCTTCGG
>DATFRZ010000042.1:0-12997 GCA_035262885.1 Candidatus Acidiferrum sp. | reverse complement strand
GCAGAAGCGCTATCGCGTTTTGCTCGGTCAACGCCAGCCGCATTCGCAGCCGACAAGTGGCTCATGCTCTGGCTGACGCGGTAAATCTGTATGTCAATGCTGAGATCCGCTTCACGAATCCATTTCTGCGCTGACAATGCGTCCGGCCCGCCGGGGCGGCGCGCCTTCGAATTGCGTTCCAGCGCATCGTCAATGTCGCTCAGCGAGTTCATCGGCTGGAATTCGATGTACGTCGGCAGAGAATATCCGGAGTGCACCTGGTAGATCATCCATGGCGTGTCAACGTCGTTGGTTTCGTACATCCGCGCGCGTGCGCGGACCGCGTCCGCAAATTCTTCTTCGTAACCCGCGCGAAACTGAACAACGGAAACGCGCACGTAAATCGCTTTGGCTATATCGATCTTGTTCAAGCGGTAGCCCAGATCATCGCGCCGGAACGCCAGCACCGTCCGTGTCGAGGCCACCAAATCCGCCAGCTTTTGTTGCATCCCGCCGATTTCGGGATGCGCGTCCAGCCCCTGCGCCAGGTCCGTTCCAGACTTCTCGATATCCGCAAAATTGTCGAACCCGTCGAAATACAGCACATGCGGCGAACCGGTCACCGCTTGCAGCGCGCTCCAGTAAACGGGAATTTTTGCGTCTGCGTACGCCTGGACAATTTCCGCCTCTGTCTGTTCGTACGCTGTCTCTTTGCCGGAAATCAAATCGGCGCGGTACAGCAGCAGTGTGCTTGGCGTAACGCCCGTTTCCGGAGTCGGCGTGACGTTTTGCGCAGCCGCCGGCAAGCAGCCCGCCAGCGCCACGCAGCTAAGCAGCGCCAGCCATCTCGAGCGAGTCATGGAACGTTGCAACGGCATTCCAGCCTCCTGTTCCTCAGCCGGGGGAGAGGAGCGGTTCAGTCTACCATTTGTGGAAAATAAAGAACGCCGACACCATCAAGGCAAAGCCCACCCCATAATTTCACTTGAAGCGGTCCCCGAGATAAAAAATCGACAGTCCCGGAAAGATCACCAATATCCTTCGCATTCTGAGAGTTTCTCCTTGCTTCAGGCTTCGCTTTCCCTTCTTCGCCCACTTTCGGACGCAAGTAGGCTCACACAAGTTGCGTGGGATAAGCTCTCGTTACGGATTCTACACATTTGGACCTTCGACCCATTTCGTTCCGCCTCACGAATCCGTTAGCTTAGGAGCTTAGGTCATCCGTCGCAGCTTCTTTGTCCCGGGATCCGGATTTCAGGGAATTCGGATTTTTTGAAAATCGAAGGGGGCGTGTGCGTTCACACTCACAACGATACCTTACTCTTTTTCTCTCGCTGGTCTTATTTGGACCGCCCGTTGTTCGGGGACAGGAAACCCTTGTCTTAGTACAGACTGGCTCCAGCATGCCCGAGCCGCTCTATAAGAGCTGGATCGACGCGTATCACAAGGAAACCCCCTCGACCGAAATCCGTTACATGCCCGTGGGTTCTGCCGAAAGCGCCCGCAACATTCTCGCCGGTTCCGGCGATCTTGGCGGCGGCGACGCACCCATCCCAGAGGCCCAGCTGCGCGCCGCGAACAAATCTGTACTCGAGTTGCCCGCCGTTTTGATCGGCATTGTGGCGATCTATGAGTTGCCGGGCGTGAAGTATCTCAAGCTTACCGGCCCCGTCCTCGCCAACATATTTCTGGGAAAAATCAGAACGTGGAACGATCCGGCCCTGACTCGCCTGAACCCCGAAGCGAATTTGCCCGGCTTGCCCATCCACGTTTTTCACCGTACCGATGGCAAGGGTTCCAATTACATCCTTTCCGATTATCTCTGCAAGGTGAGCCCGGAGTTTCTCGCTGTTGTCGGCCGCGGCGAATCTCCGAAGTGGCCTGTGGGACAGAGCTTTCAGCGCTCTCAGGAGCTCGTGAACCAGCTGCATTCCACTCCGGGGGCGATTGGCTACACGGAATTGAATCTCGCCGTCGGCTCGAGTGTGCACATGGCCAGCATTAAGAACCCCGCCGGCGAATTCGTCAAGCCGTCCTCGCAAGCAATCGAAGCCGCGGCCTCCTCGGCGAGTGACAAGACCAGCGAGAATTTTCGCGTCTCCCTTACCAATGCACCCGGCAAAGACAGCTATCCCATCTCTAGCTTCACATGGCTCTACGTTCCTGCAGCCGCTGCCGATCCCGAACGCGGCCGCGCTGTTGCTTCTTATTTGAAATGGGTTTACACGAGCGGTCAACGAATCGCTCAGGATCAGGGCTACGCGACTCTGCCCGCCGACGTCCTAAGCAAAGTTGCGGCCAAAGCCGCCGCCGTTCACTGATATTAAGTGCTACCGAAAAATTATGTCCTGTCATTCCGAGCCTGCCTGCGACAGGCAGGCGAAGCGTAGGGATCGCGGGTCGATCACAAATCCGTCCTGCCCGATGGGATCGGCAGAGTCGTCAGACGTTCAGCGTGAGCGAAACCAGGTCCGGCCGCACCGGCGGAGGCAGAGGCGGCAGCTTCGACCGATCCACCGGATGATAGAGCGTATCGCGCTCCACCGGTACACGCCCTGCCGCGCGAATCAAGCGCTCTAGTTCATTGCGCGGCGTAAACTCAGAAGTCTTCGCGCCCGCGTCGTGGTAGATCTTCTCTTCGACCACCGTGCCGTCGAGGTCGTTTGCCCCAAACCGCAAAGCAATCTGCGCAATGCTCGGCGTCAACATGATCCAATACGCTTTGATGTGCTCGAAGTTGTCGAGCAGCAGCCGCGAAATCGCGATGTTCCGCAGGTCCGCGTAGCCCGTCGGCTTCGGAATGTGCGAAAGAGCCGTGTTGTCCGGATGAAACGCCAGCGGAATAAACGCCACGAACCCGTGCGTCTCGCCCTGCAACTCGCGCAATCTCACCAGATGGTCCACGCGCTCTTCTTCCGTCTCGACGTGCCCATAAAGCATGGTCGCGTTCGAACGCAGCCCGATTTCATGCGCCTGCCGCGCAATGTTCAGCCACATTTGCCCGCTAACTTTGTGGTCGCAAATAATCTTGCGCACCCGCGGATGAAAAATCTCCGCCCCGCCGCCGGGAAGTGAATCCACGCCGGCTTCTTTCAACTTCAACAGCACTTCCTTCACGCTGAGCTTCGAAATGCGCGCGAAGTAGCCCACCTCGACCATCGTGAAGGCCTTCAAGTGCACTCCGGGGCAGCGCTTTTTCAACCCGCGCATCATGTCCAGGATGTAATCGAATGGCAGATCGGGATGAAGGCCGCCTACAATGTGAAATTCCAATGCACCCTCGCGCATCCCCTGTTCCGCACGCGCGTAAATCTCTTCCAGCGCGAAGTTGTACGCTCCCGGCGCGTCCGGGTCGCGGCCAAACGCGCACAATTTGCAATGCGCCACGCAAATATTCGTCGGATTGATGTGCCGGTTGACGTTGTAATACGTTACGTTGCCGTGCTTTTTCTCGCGTACGTGATTCGCCAGCCAGCCCACCGCCAGCAAATCCGGCGAACGGTACAGCGTGATGCCGTCGTCGAAGCTCAGGCGTTCACCTGCCAGCACTCTCTCGGCGATCGGCTTCAGCCGCTGATCGGTAATCGTCAGTTCGCTCATTTCAAATCCGTCGAAGGTTTCACACGCGCCAAAACGCCGCCGCCGCACCCCAGAACAACAAGAACAACATACTAATATAGCCGTTCACCGTGAAAAACGCAGCGTCTAGCTTGCTCAAATCATCCGCTCTGACAAGGGAATGTTCATACGCGAGCAGGGCCGCAACGACCGCGATTCCCGCCCAGGCTGGCCACGGCAATCCAAAACTCAGCGCCAGCCAGCTCAATAGCACAATCACGCCGACATGCATTCCCCGTGCAATCAGCAGCGCTCTCGCGATTCCGAATCGCTTCGGAATCGAAAACAATCCCGCCTCTTGGTCGTACACAAGGTCCTGACACGCGTACAGCACGTCGAATCCGCCTACCCACAGCGTCACAGCGCCACAAAGAATCAGCATTCGCCAGTCAAGAGCGCCGGTAATTGCTATCCACGCCGCCGCCGGAGAAATCCCCAGTGCAAATCCTAGAAAAAGGTGTGACCAGTTCGTGAATCTCTTCGTAAACGAATAGAAAAACAATATAAAAATGGCCAGCGGCGCTAGCTTCAGGGCCAGCGGACTCAGTTGCCACGCCGCCACAAAAAATACCGCCACCGCCAGCAGCGTGAAAAGCCATGCGAATTCAAGCGAAAGCGCACCTGTCACCAGCGCCCGCTGTTTCGTCCGCGGATTCTCGCGGTCATAGCGCAGGTCCACGATGCGGTTCATCGTCATCGCCGCTGACCGCGCCGTCACCATGGCCACAACAATCCAAGCAATCTGCCACACCGTCGGCCAGCCATTCCGCGTAGCCCGGGCCGCCAGCAGCGCTCCGGTCAGAGCAAACGGCAGCGCAAACACGGAGTGCTCGAACTTGATCATTTCCAGCACCGTACGCAAGCGGGATCGTTTTTGCTGCGGCATCATTTTTGCGCAGAAATTCAGTCTCGCAGCAGGTTTTTCTGAAGTCAAGGAACTCTGAGAGCTTTCTTGGTGTTTGGATATTACGCCAGGGCCGAACTATCCAAACCAAAGCTAACATTCGCATTTTTAGGTGTCATCGCGGTCCTGGCCGAAGCATTTCTCTACTCCATAGCTTGGGACGTCGAGGAATTCTTGGTGGTTGGGCGATCCTGAAGGAGCTCTTCTCGGCGACCTAGTTTTGCTCATCCCGACGCCTTCTAAACGGTTGGCTCTTGGAATTCGTGGGCCTATCCCAGCCTCCGAGCTTGAGCGCCACGGCCATGCATGCATTACGGAGTTCATCTGCGACAGCGCGATCGACCACAGACCGAGCGACCACCATTCCGCCTACGCACAAAGCCGCGATCGCCTGCGCCTTTGCGTGACTAAGCCCTTTCTTGTCGATGAGACTACGTTCCAGAACGCTGACCATCGCCTTGAACACGGTCTCGAAGGCGCGTTTCACTTCTTTGCCGCTGCGTGCTACGTAGCTCGGCAGGGCCGCCATGGGGCATGAGTTCTCAACATTCTCGAAATGCTGGCGAGATAGATACGCACGCACAACTTGTGTGCCCACATCCGTGGATGAGAGATCCACATGCACCCCTTTCCAGCAATTCTTCCAGTTGGCGTCCGTGAAGAAGCATCCTAGGACTTCGGAATAGAGATCGCTTTTGCTTTTGAAATAACTGTAAAATCCGCCGTGCGTCAGACCGGCGCCTTCCATAATCTGGGTAATCGAGACATTGTCGAAGCCATAGCGGTTGAATAACCTACGCGCGCTGTCCACGATACTTCTTTTTACTTTCACGCGGTGCCCAGCGGGATAAGGCATAACGTCACCTCGGCAGCTAAAGCCAAGCAAGTATGATTCGAACTGAGTGCGGCCAGCAAAATATTATCTTGAACATATTTTCTTTTCGCGTTTCCATGCAAATACTGCGTGCAATCCGCAGGAGGTAGCTAAAGGTTTGAATTTAGGAGGGAAAGATGCGTGACTCAAGCGATTTGCCGGTGCTGGCCCAGCCGCCCAACCGCAGGCAAATGCTCGTTGGCACTACGGCCGTACTTACTGGCCTCGGTTTTGGTGCACTCCGTACACTGGCGGGCACTGAGGAGGGGATCTCTCGTACCGCCGAATCCATTCACCAAGAACCGGTTTTCAAAGCGAATCCGAAGCGCGTGTACGAGGCACTCACCGACGAAAGGCAATTCGAGAGAGTCACACAGCTCAGTGCAGCCGTACAGACCGGGGCGGCCTTAGGAAACAAACCCACGCAGATCGCTACCGAAGCAGGGGGCCCTTTCACCATTTTTCGAGGGCATATCGTAGGACGGCACATCGAGCTTGTGCCGAATCAGCGAATTGTCCAAGCTTGGCGTGTGGTCGACTGGGGTCCAGGCATCTACTCGATTGTGAAGTTCGAGCTCACCTGGCAGGGTTCAGGCACCAAAATTATCTTTGACCACGCTGGTTTTCCGGAAGGCAAGGGGCAACACCTCGCTGACGGGTGGAAAGCAAACTACTGGGAGCCACTGGGGAAATATCTGATCTAAGTCGAGGAGACGATCCATCCTCCGAGTCGTTGCCGCCATCATTTGCGCTAAGGAATGCGGTTGCTGACGGTGACCGGCAACTCTTCCGTGATCGGATAAGGAAGGGTTGCCGACCACCTCCCAGCACTTCCCGCAGCCCGTTTGAACGTTTAGGGGCAAATGGGACACGACAGGGAAGGTTTGCCGACCAGGCCATACGGAACTTCCGTGAGCTAAAGCCTCTGATGGGGTGGCATCGGGCGGTTCGTTGGTCTTAGGAAGAAACACGCACTAGCCTATGCTCAGCTCACCTATTGCGGGTTATGTGGAGAGGGTCTGTTCATCTATCCCTCGAAAGAATCAGCCGAATGCCATGGAATCAAGGAAGCTGGGACATGGATTTCGAACGCCACACTCGAGGGAGCGGATATTATAGCAGGCGCGAGCCAATGATAGAATTTCGTGCGGCTGAATGGCATGAATCAATCAGACCTGCTGAAGATTCTGGAATCCGTGCAGAGCGGAAAACTCTCTCCCAGGGCGGCCATCGAACGCCTCAAGCACCTGCCGTTCGAAGACATCGGCTTCGCCAAAGTGGACCACCATCGCACCCTGCGGCAGGGCTTTTCTGAAGTGGTTTTCGCCAAGGGCAAAACGCCGCAGCAAGTCGCCGAAATCGTCCGCGCCATGCTCCAGAAGAAAGACTCGCGCCACAACATTCTTGTTACCCGTGCGGACGCCAAAGTTTTCGCGGCGGTGAAAAAAAACAACGGCAAGGCCGCCAGCGAGGCGAAGTTTCATCCACTCTCAGGCGTCATAAGCATCGAGCGCAGCCACGAAGTCACCGGCAAAGGTTTGATTCTGGTGGTTTCCGCCGGCACCAGCGACATTCCCGTCGCCGAAGAAGCCTTGCTCACCGCGCGCATGATGGGCAACTGCGTCGATCAGCTTTACGATGTAGGCGTCGCCGGCATCCATCGCCTCCTCGAGCATCGCGAGAACAAGCTCGCGCAAGCTCGGGTCATTATCTGTGTTGCCGGAATGGAAGGCGCGCTTCCCAGTGTGGTAGGCGGCCTCGTCGCCGCTCCGGTCATTGCCGTGCCTACCAGCGTCGGTTATGGTGCCAGCTTCGGCGGCGTCGCCGCGCTCCTAGCCATGCTGAATTCCTGCGCTTCCAACGTCACCGTCGTGAACATTGACAACGGCTTCGGCGCCGCCTGCGTCGCCTCCTGTATCAACCGGCTCTAGCTCTTAGTCCTTATCTTTTCTCTGTGTTCTCTGTGTCTCTGCTTTTTTCTGGTGTTCTTTTCGCCCCTTCAGCAGTACTTTCATCACGCCCGGTCGTTCCGCGAAGGCGATGGCTTTAGCCGCTTCCGCCAGTGGAAACGTCCGCGTGATAAGCGGCGTAGGATTAATTTTGCCAGATCGCAGCAGCTTGATGGCCTTGTCAAATGGCCCGCAGCGCGAACCGACCACATGAATCTCTTTCACCACCATAGGCCACGTTTCCACCGAAGCCGCTCCATGAAACGTTGATTTCAGCACGAGCGTCCCGCGCGGCTCGGTCATCTGCTGTGCAAGCGCCAACCCGCTGGGTGAACCCGTGGCTTCCACGAGCAGTCCATAGTTCTCTTTAATCCGCTTCAAATCGCCCGCGTCCCCACGAACTTTCTTCGTCTCGATTCCTACACGCCGCACCACGGCCAGCTTCTTCTCGTGCTTGCCATACATCACCACGCGCGGAATCTTCGTCCGCAGCACGCGGGCAATCAATTGAGCCAGTTTTCCGTCGCCGAGTACCGCTGCCGAACGAAACTTCCTCACATCGACTTGCTCTAGAATCTCGCACGCCGCCGCCAACGGTTCCACGAACACCGCCTGCTCGTCGCTAACCGCATCCGGCACAACATGCAAATTCTCCAGCGGCAGCGCCAGATCTTCCGCAAAGGCTCCATCGTGCGCCAAAATCCCCAGCACCGTCCGCCGCAGGCAATGCGTCTGCAATCCGCGCTTGCAAAATTCGCAAAGCGGCTTAAACCCATACCCCGGGCACGCAACATTGATCTCCCCGCAAACGCGCCGTCCCATCCATCTCTTCCGTATGCTCGCCGAAACGCCCGCAACCTCCACGACTTCTCCAACAAACTCATGTCCCGGCGTCCCTCGAAAGTTGTGGTATCCACGCAGGATCTCCAAGTCCGTATCGCAAATCCCCGCTACCCGCACGCGCACCATTGCCCACCCGTGCCGCAATTTCGGCAGCGGCTTCTGTCTCAAACGCAGCCGTCCCTTTTCAGCGAGGAATGCGAGCAATCGCGACGCGTCCTTTTTACATCTACATTAGTGCATCATCATACCCGCGACGCCGCCGTTTCGCATTGTTACCGCGTGTACCCCGGGTTGATAAACTCATCCACGTCTTTGTGCAGCTTGTGATGCACTTTCTCGTCGATGTACATCATGTGTCCGGCTTCGTAGTACGCGAAGCTAACGTTCTTTCGCACCGGCGGCTCGAGGTTCATGTGCGCAAAGGTGTTCTCGATGCCGTTGAACGGTGTCGCCACATCGTAGTAGCCGCAAAGCACCAGCACCTTCAGATACGTTTGCTGGGTCATGGCCGCGCGCAAGACCTCTGCGACCTCTGTATTGCCACTCTGGTCCCACGGCCGCACGTTCGCGCTCACGGTGTAGTACGCGTCGCTCTCCCATTTGAGTTCGCGCCGCACGTAGTCGTGAAACGTCGCGACGAACGCGCCTTCATAAGACGCTTCGCTCGGGTCGTACTCCACGCGCTCGCCGGCCGCGTCCACGTCCATCCCTTCAAATCGCGAATCCAGCCGTCCGATGGTGCGCCGCTTGTCGCGCTCCAATTCTTTGAACCAGCGGAACGGGCTGATGCGCAAATTAGTTTGTTCGATGTATTTGGGAGTCAGGCCCGTGAAGCGCGCCAGGTCCGCGACCACCTTCTGGTAGTCTGCCGCTGAAAGCGCGTCCCCCCTTTCCAGTGCCGCCGCATATTCCCCGTGCGCGAAATCGCGCGCTTTCTGCGCCACTTGTTCGATGGTCAGGTTCTGCAAATCGGGCGGCAACAAATGGTGATACCAGGCGGTCGTCACATAAGTCGGCAGAAAAAATTCCGAGCGGTTGTCCGCACCCCAGTTTGAAAATGCCACAGACGAGAGCAACACGACCCCGCTCAAATATACCTGATGGCGCTCCTGAAGAACGCCTGCCAACTCAGCCGAGCGCGTCGTGCCATAACTCTCCCCGATCAAAAACTTCGGCGAAGCCCAGCGTTCATTGCGCGTGATGTACTGGTAGATGAAATCGGCAAACCAGTTCGCGTCCGCGATGATCCCGTGAAACTGATTGGGCGCTTCCCCAGGTGCGGGCCGGCTGAATCCAGTTGAGATCGCATCAATGAAAACGAGGTCGGTTGTGTCAAGAAACGAATCGTCGTTATCCACCACCGTATAGGGCGCCGGCATGCCGTGTCCGTCCGGCGTCAACACAACGCGCTTCGGCCCCAGGCCCATGTGCGTAAACAGCGACGCTGATCCCGGCCCGCCGTTGTAAACAAAGCCGATCGGCCGTTTGGCAATGTCGGACACGCCTTCTTTCGTGTACGCCACATAAAACATCGTTGCTTTGGGCGTGCCGTCATCCGCCTTGATGTTGTACGTCGCGGCGGTCGCGGTGTACTTAATCTCCTGACCGGCTATACGTGCGGAGTGATGCGTCACCGAAGATTTTTCTTCGGCGATCGGCGGTCGTTGCGCCTGCTTTGCTTGTGCGCTCTCCGTCTGTGCTGCTGACGGCTGCTCCGGAGGTCGCTGCGTCCGCTGACGTTGCTGCGGCGGTTGCTGTGCTGGAGGAACAGTCATTTGCTGCGATGCCGATTCCGCAGGCCGTTGCGGATCGCTTTGACCAATAGCCGCAGGCGCGCCTACCAGCGCCAAAACTCCAGCCAGCACGCACAAGTCTCTTCTCATCTCGCACCTCTCCGTCTTCCGTTAAGAGTTCTCGGTAATCAGCGATCCAGCAGATGCACCGAAAGGCTCCGCCCACTCTTGCGAAACCGTCAGATTGGACGGATCAAGACTCTGTGAAGTTTCAAAGTCAGATTGGAGAAAAGCATGCGATCGGCGTTCTTCACTCGTACCTCAGCGCCACAATCGGGTCCACGCGCATGGCTCGCTGCGCCGGAACATACGCCGCCGCCACCGCCACGAGAATCAGAAACACAGCCACGCCTAGAAACGTAACCGGATCATGCGTCCCTACGCCAAAAAGCAGGCTGGTCAAAAAGCGCGCTACCACAAACGCTCCCGCCAGCCCAATGGCCACGCCCACAACCGTCAGCTTGATCGTCTGCGCCAGAATCATGCTGCGAACATCGCCCACCTGCGCTCCAAGCGCCATCCGCACGCCAATTTCCTGGGTCCTCTGGCTGACCGTGTAGCTCATTACGCCATAGATGCCCACGGCGGCAAGCACAACCGCAAGCACGGCGAAAACCCCAACCAGCATCGCTGAAAATCGCCGCGGAGAAACAGATCCATCGAGCAATCCATCCATGGTCATCACGTGCGTCACCGGCAGACTCGGCGCCTCTTTGTGAATCACGTCTGCGACCGCCGGCGCCAGCGCCAGTGGATCCGAGGCGGTTCGCACCACCACATACGGCGTCCATCCGCCGACAAAATAAACGTCGAACGTGGGCTCGGCATCCAGCCCAAACTGATGCACGTTCCCCACAATGCCGATGATGGTGCTCCAGCACGGCTTCGGATCGAGCGAACAGAGATTGATCCGCTTTCCAATAGCATCGTCTTTGGGCCAGAAACGCTTCGCCATGGTCTCATTGATCACCGCTCTCGGCACTTTCCAATCATCCTCGGTGAACCATCGCCCCTCGCGTAGGGGAATTCCCAAGGCGGAAAAATAGGTCAAACTCACGGTTCGGAATTGCACAATCGGCAGCGCGCCCGCGTTGGGGACGGGCTGGCCCTCAATCACGAATCGCGACGCTTGCCGAAACTCGTTGCTCAACGGCAGGTCGTCAATTCCCGCGGCTTCCTTCACGCCCGGTAGCGCGTGAATCTTTTCCGCGATTTGTTCGAATTGCAGCGACTGCTTCTGCCCCACCTTGATCCAATCCTCCTGCGACATCTTGCTGGTCTGAGCAAAAGGTATGGCGGCCTGTTGCGCCTCCATGGTCAGGATGTGGTCCACGCGAAAACCGGGACTCACTTCCAGCAAATGTTGAAAGCTCCGCAAAAGCAGTCCTGCCCCGATCAGCGGCACCAGGGCCATCGCGATCTCGGAAATCACCAGAGCGTCGTGCGTCCGGTTTCGCCCTGACCCGCCGCCACTACCCTTGGCCCCTTGCTTGAGCGTCCCCGCAAGATTCGACCGCAGCGCGCGCAACGCCGGCAGCAAACCGCAGATAATTCCTGCAGTCACGCAAACTGCTGCGGTGAACGCCAGCACTTTGCCGTTTACCCCGCTTTCCCGTACCAATCCCAGCTCCGCGGGAACAAACGCCATCAACGCGCGCAGCCCAGCCACTGCCAATACCAACCCGACCACCCCGCCCGCCACCGACAGCAACAAACTTTCCGTCAGCAATTGCCGTGACAACTGCCACGGGCTCGCTCCCAGAGCTGTCCGTAACGCCACTTCCCGCTCTCTCCCCGAATTGCGCACCAGCAGCAAGTTCACGATGTTCGCGCAGGCAATCAGCAGCACCAGCCCAACGGCTCCCGAGAGAACCAGCAGGATGCTTCGCAATTTGGCTGCCGACGCGTCTTCCATCGGCTCGGCCAACACCCCAAAAAATTTGTGTGAATCCGGGTATTTGATGGTTTCCTGCTCATTCAGTCTTTTTAATTCGTCTTGCGCTTGCGCCAGCGTCACGCCAGGTTTTAGTCGCGCGATAGTGTTAAACGCGTGATGCACGTGCTCGGTCAAGTCATCCGCATATTGCCCGATGGGCATCCAAAGATCCGGCCAGCGCAGCAAACGAAAATCGGCGGGCAAGACGCCCACGACGGTATAGCCCTGGTTGTCGAGCGTAATCGTTCGTCCGAGCACTTTGGGATCGCCGCCAAACCTGCTTTGCCACAGCCGGTGACTCAGCATCACCACCGGTGCGCTGCCCGCTCGGTCTTCTTCTGGCAGGAAGTAGCGGCCTGCGGCCAGGCGGACACCCAGCATCGGAAAAAGTCCCGCGCTTGCATAGCTCCCCAGTACGCGCTGAGGCTCGCCTTCGCCCGTCAAGTTGAATCCCTGAGAGATGTGCGCGTATCCGCCCATCTCCGAAAAGCTGGCGTTTTGCTGCCGCCAGTCCGCGTAGTCACCGGGAGACAAGGCGGTGCGTGGAGCCTGCGGCGGGTAGGTATTCCAGATCTGTGCGAGGTTTCCCGGCTGAGGATACGGCAGGGGGCGCAGCAGCACATCTTCGACGACGCTGAAGATTGCCGTGTTGGCCCCAATGCCCAGGGCCAGCGTCAACACGGCCACCGCGGCAAAGCCCGGACTCTTGCTCAGCGTGCGGATCGAATACTGAAGGTCCTGCAGTAAATTTTCCATTGAAGCCCTGAGCGAAATGCGAACCACCACCTCGTGCTTGGTGGCCGCATCTTATCACTTCGTTTTCTGCGCTCAACGTCTGATTGCAGGAAGGACACTCCCCAGTAAACGCCCCCGAGCGATATCTAACGCCCGGTCTGTGATCGCGAACAACGGTTCTTCTACTCCTACGAAAATAGCTTTCAGGCAGTCTGGGCGAGTGGCTCTAGAGTGACTCTGTGGCCCAGACGTTCCAAGCGCCTAACCAAGGAACGGCGGATTCGGTTCACGTCGATCCGGTCAAAGTGATCCGCACCGAGTTCTCGGTAGTCTTCCTTGCGTTTCAACAGGTGATAAGCAATCACC
>DATFRZ010000041.1:0-3546 GCA_035262885.1 Candidatus Acidiferrum sp. | reverse complement strand
AAACACAAGGACTTTACGGTGGCCACGGATGTGAAAGTGTACTTCTGTGATCCGCAGAGTCCCTGGCAACGCGGCTCGAACGAAAACACAAACGGGCTCTTACGACAATACTTCCCGAAGAACACAGACCTAACCGACTATTCCCAGTCGGATCTGAACAAAGTAGCGCTGCGCTTAAATCAACGCCCACGACAAACTTTAGGTTTTCAGACCCCTGCGAGTAAACTTCAAGAAAGTGTTGCGTCGACCCATTGAAACCACCGGACTTATCAGGTACTGACCCTGTGTGTTGAAGGTCTTTGTCTTTCCTGAATGCTCATTGCTAACTGGTGTCTTGATACGCGGTTTAGGAGCGAGTGGTAGCCGAGGCTAAAGACCACTGCGGCACGGCGTCTTCCTATGGACATTGCAAAGGACAAGTGGTAAGCTCCTTTGGACAATCCAAAGGAAGGAAACTGCGGTGGCCAATCACGGGAAGCATCCCGGCGCGGGAACGATGCGCGGGCAAAAAGAAGAACGGAACGAACCATGAAATCAAAGAAATCCGAAGTGCTGCAGGGAACGCTGGACCTGATGATTTTGAAGACGCTGCACGCGCTGGGGCCGCTGCACGGTTTCGGCATTGCGCGGCGCATCGAGCAGGTGAGCCGCGACGTTCTTCAACTGAATGAGGGCACAGTGTACACCTCGTTGCTGCGGCTGCAGCAGCAAGGATGGATTGCGGCCGAGTGGGGAACTTCGGAGAACAACCGCAAAGCGAAGTTTTATTCTATCACCAAGCGCGGGGAGAAACAGCTGCAGGTGGAAGCAGAGAACTGGGAGCGGATTTCCGACGTGATTGGCCGGGTGCTGAAGCTGGAAGAGGAAGAATCATGAGCACACGACGAGAGTTCAGGTTGCGCGCTTTCGCGGCGAAGGTGCGGGGTTTTCTGCGCGGACATAAGCGCGATGGTGAGTTCGATGACGAGATCCAAGAGCATTTGCAATTGCTCGCGGAGAAATTCATTGCGCAGGGCATGTCGAGAGAAGAGGCAGCAGCAGCCGCACGGCGCCAGTTCGGCAACGTGACCTTGCTGCAAGAAGATCGAAGAGCGTTGCAGAGATTCTTATTCTTTGAGGCGCTCTGGCAGGACCTGCGCTTCAGCCTTCGCATAATCCTCAAGTCTCCCGGTTTCACGGCCACAGCCGTACTGACGCTGGCCCTCGGGATTGGCGCGAACACCACCATTTTCGGTTGGATTCACAGCGTCTTGTTAAATCCTCTGCCAGGCGCTGGCGACGCGCATCGCGTCGTGGAGCTGGAAAGTTTGGCGCCTTCTGGCGAATGGGTGCCGACTTCCTATCTGGATTTTCGCGATTTTCGCGACCACTTGAAGCCGGTGGAATCGATGAGCGTGGCAAAACCCATGGCGCTAGCCGTCGGGAACGACGTGCACGTCGAGCGGGTTTGGGGCGAGACCGTTTCCGGCAATTTCTTCGATGTTTTGCACGTGCAACCGGAGATTGGCCGCTTCTTTTCCGGCGTCGAGCGCGACGATGCGCAGAACGCGCACCCCGTCGCCGTAATCAGCCACTCGTTCTGGCACAGTCATTACAACGAGAGCGCTTCGGCCATCGGAGCGATCCTGCGCGTGAATCGCACGCCCTACTCTGTTATTGGCGTGGCACCGAAACAGTTTCATGGCTCCATGGCCGGTCTTTCGTTTGATCTGTGGGTGCCCGCGACGATGTACGGCCAACTCACCGCAACTGGCACTTGGATGCTCGAGGACCGTAAAGCGCGGATGTTTCGCGTGCTGGCACGCCTGGCCCCAGGAGTCACGCTCGAGCAGGCGCGCTCCGAACTGGCGTCCCTCGCTGGGTTCATGGCCAAGGCCGACGCAGATACCAACGAAAGCATGGGCGCGACGCTGCTGCCCGTTTGGAAGTCACACTATGGAATCCAAGGGTCCTTGCTTGCGCCGCTGACGATCTTGTTCGGCGCTAGCGGCGTGGTGCTGCTGATTGTCTGCGCGAATATCGCCAATCTGCTGCTGGTACGAGCCGCAGATCGCCGGAAAGAATTCAGCATTCGCGTGGCGCTAGGCGCGTCCCCGATGAGGTTGGTGCGTCAGCTCTCCACGGAAGTGTTGATGCTTGCAGTGTTGGGTTCCGTGGCGGGATTGCTCATCGCCGACTGGCTCGGCGGGTCATTGCGCTGGCTGCTGCCTCTCACCGAAGCTCCCAGGCTTCAATCGGGAGGACTGGATAGCGGCGTGCTACTATTCACGGCGGCGCTCGCCGTGGCGATTGCCGCTCTGGCAAGCATCGGACCGGCGCTGCATGCCACGCGAGACAACGTTAATGAAACGCTGAAGGAAGGCGGACGCAGCGGGACCTCTAGCACGCAATCCAATCGTTTGCGCTCCTTGCTGGTAACTTCCGAAGTGGCCCTCGCGGTTACGTCGCTCATTGGCGCAGGCCTCTTTGTAAAGAGCTTCTATCGCGTCAAATCAATCCATCCGGGTTTTGACCCCAATCAGGTAGCGGTTGCCAAATTCAACCTTTCCGCAGCCAATTTCGACGCGCAGCAAGCTGACGCGTTTTGCCGGCACTTGCGCGAGCGGTTGGAACGCCAGCCGGGCGTGACAGCCGTTACTTACGCCGACTATGTGCCGCTCAGTTTGGGCGAAGGTTCGTGGGAAGACCTGCAGGTCGAGCGCTATGTGCCGGGGCCAAGCGAGAATATGAAGATTTACCGCAACCTCGTGGCGCCAGGCTACTTCACGCTGATGAAAATCCCGCTCATCGAAGGGCGTGACTTCACCATGCAGGATGATGACCCGCATCCTCCGGTGATGATAGTCACGCGAGAGTTTGTGCGGCGGTTTATTCCCCGTGGCGGCGTTTTGAACCGTAAAGTGCACGGCTGGGGGCAGTGGTTCACCATCGTCGGCGTCGTGGAAGACAGCAAGATTCACCGGCTCACCGAGAATACGCGGCCCTATTTTTATGTTCCGATCCGGCAGATTTATCGCCCCGAGATGGGCCTCGCATTTTATGTGCGGACGGCGGGCTCAGTAAGCGAAGCGATGCAATCCATCCGGCGCGAGTCGCAAGCCGTGGACGCCATGGTTCCGGCATCCGAGGTCATGTCCTTGAACGAGTGGATCGCGGGTTCGCTGTTTGGCCAAAGAATCGCGGCGAGCTTGTTGAGCGTTTTGGCGGCGATCGCTTTCGTCCTGGCGTCCATCGGCCTGTATGGTGTCGTGGCGTACACGGTGGCGCAGCGCACGCAGGAGTTCGGCATCCGGCTGAGTCTAGGGGCGCAACCTCGGGATGTGCTGGGGCTGATTGTGAGGCAGGGCCTCGCGTTTGCCCTGGCGGGAACAGCCGTTGGTGCGGGGCTGACGCTGCTGCTCGGGCGCGCACTGGGAAACTTCCTTGTAAATATGAGCGCTGCCGATCCCCTCATTTTCACCGCGACAGCAGTATTCGTGATCGTGCTTGCTCTGGCGGCTGCCTCAATTCCGGCACGCCGAGCGATGCGCATCGATCCCATCGTCG
>DATFRZ010000040.1:0-10660 GCA_035262885.1 Candidatus Acidiferrum sp. | reverse complement strand
TCCCTCCTTCGTTTTTCCATCTATCACACCCGGCCCCAACTGTATCCGAAGGTTTACTGGATCACCGAGGGGCTCGGTGTTTTGGCGGGCTGCGCCGTGGTATTTGAGATCTATCGGGTGGGGCTCCGCGCGTACCCCGGGACGGCCCGCTTGGCACGAAACTTGCTCGCGCTTGTTTTTCTATTGGCGTTTGCGAAGGCAACGATTGAAACGGGAAACAACCCGCTGTGGTGGTCCACCGCCACGACTCTGGA
Organism: Candidatus Acidiferrum sp.; assembly: GCA_035262885.1. Classification (GTDB taxonomy): domain Bacteria; phylum Acidobacteriota; class Terriglobia; order Acidiferrales; family UBA7541; genus Acidiferrum. Next base: position 10,406 of record DATFRZ010000040.1, on the reverse strand, counting down.
CCTGGAGCTTGCCCTGCGCGTGGTGCAGGCCTTGGCTTTATTGGCACTGGTCGTCTTGTTTCTGTTTTATGCGATTCCATTTGGAAGGAATCTCCGTGGGATTTTGCTAGGGTACGGGTTGTTCCTCGGAGAGAGCGTGGTCGTTTTTTCATTTGCGTCCAAAGAGTGGGAGAGCTTTCGAGCATTCTGGTCTCATATCCATCCCGGTTCCTATTTTGTCGTTCTCCTCATTTGGGCGGGGCATCTCTGGTCTTACGTTCCCAACCCGGAGCCGAAGGCTTCGGTGCACCTGGAGGAGCAATACCAGAGAATGGCGGCGGCCACGAGCCGGAGACTGCAGGAAGCGCGGGGTTATCTGGCGAAGGCGGTGCGGCCGTGATCGGCACGACGAGCGCGTTGCTGGCGGCAGCAGCGCTGGTGTTCTTGCTCATCGCATGGATCCGGGCGGACAAGGCGCTGCGTGATTTGCCTTTCGGTTCGGAAGAGTGGTCCTCCAGCCTGGATGAAAGCCCCGAGGCCTGCCCTGCCGAATTTGTGTCGCAGATCTTCTCGAGCGGCGATATGGCCTACGTCGAGCGGCTAAACTCGCGTGAACTGGAACGACAGTTCCACCGTGAAAGGAATGGAGTGGCGTTGCTCTGGGTGCAGCAAACTTCGGCGGTGGTTCAACGGATCATGCGGCGCCACGTGGAAGTGAGCCGACAGAGTCGAGACATCGAATTCATCATGGAAGCGAGGATTTTTCTTCAGTATGCGCAGCTCAAGGCAGCTTGCGCGCTTATGTTCGTTGGCATTGGGTTGGCAGGCGCTCAGGAGGTGCGAGGCATCGCGTTGTATGCCGACGTGCTGACTCAGCGCATCAGCCAGGTTGCAAGAGAATTCGACGCGGGTCTCCGAGAGAGAGAGATGAAAGGCGTGGGACCATCGTAAACCACCGGGCGGGTTCTCGGAATAACGGAAGGAGCGGATGGTGAGCGCGGAAGTCAAACCGATGCCGCTCCAAGAGGCTTACAACGACCTGGTGAACCGCAGTCTCACGCGGATTCCGGGCGAACTTGGACGCCTGATCTATCTGGCGTCCACGCGGGAATACAACACCGGACATTATTACCACCAAGGGCTGGCGGACCGGTTTGGCCCGGGGGCGGCACAAAAGGCGCTAGAAATTGCGCACCGGCAGGCGTTTTACAAAGTTTCAGCCTATTCGCTGGAAGATCTGGTCGAGGAGCTTGAAAGGTATCTCGCGTCCACGAAGGAAAACCCGCTGAAGTGCCTGCGCGCGTGGCAGAAGCTCGAGCCGTACCGCATCGCCGTCCCAGAGGATGTCAACGCCACGGTAGCGCGGCTGTTCACCTCCAACCTCAGACTCGCTTTGGCAATTTTGCGTTTCCGCCAGGGGCGGAGTCGCCCGCATCGGTAAGCCGCATAGCCACGCCGGTTACCTGGCCGACAATCTCCGCGTCGATCCCATACCTGAATTTGCGGGCACTCACGGGCGAGAGCGGATGAGGAAGTAAGAGCAACTGGTCGTCCAGCAGGTCACACCAGGAGCAGGCGTAGCCGTGGCGCAGTTCAATGAAATAGATGGGGCGGTCAAATTCCGTGCGCCAGCGAAGCGGCTGAACTCTTCGCACGCGCGAGTCGATTTGCACGAAGGAACCTGGCCGTAACAGGGGATAGAGCGTAAAGTCCTGCAGACCGACGTAGCCGTACTGGCTGTGCCGAATATCGAGATGCTGAATCAATGCAATCGGGACTTCACCCCACAGCTCAACCATGCGGGAGAGAAGATTAGTGTTGTCCACGTCGAAGGACCTGTCGAAACGGACGGGAAAGGAAACGGCGCGGTCGGCGTCGTACACTTCGAGGGTGGTCAAATGAGTTTGCGGCAAGGGAGAAGTGATTTGGTGAAGGCTCAGTTTTTGGAGGTCGAGACCGTAGAGACAGAGAAGATCAGTGAATTTCAGTCGGTAGATGGCGCTTAAGCTGTAGAGCTTGAAAATACTCGGTATGGAGTCGGAATTTTCAATTTGCGTGAGCCAGGCGTTGGAAATCTGGAACTCGGGATTGCCCTGGGTTTCCGCGATTTTCTGGCTCAGCTCGGCGACGTCGCGCGTAGTAATACCAAGACGGGCGCGCAGATCTTTGAGCACCTCATTGGGGGGCTGCGAATTCATGAAGTGCTCATACTATCGCAAGGGCGCGAGAGTTGGAACCGCATCGACGGCTCGGTGCGGGCTCATTTCGCGCTTTTGTTGCGACCCAGGGGGCAAGGTGGCGTCGATTAGAATCCGGGCGGGTGGTCGGAGGCGACGGCGAAGGCGCGTTCGAGAGCAGTACCGACACGGCAGAGAGTGCCTTCGTCAAAGAGACGGCCGATCAGCGTTACGCCATGAGGAACACGGCGGGGCGGCACAAATTTGGGCAAGGGATGCTGCGGGTCTGGCGCCCAATCCGAGCGCGCCTCACCGACTTCAACGTAGCCAGCGCGAAGCGTGAGCGAAGGATGTCCCGTGTTGTTGCTGATCGTGAGCATTTCGTCGCGAAGTGAAGGCACGAGTAGCAAATCCACGTCGGAGAAAATGCGGGCCATTTCCTGGCACACTTTACGGCGGAAACGGTCGGTCTGAACAAAATCCACCGCAGAAAGAAAACGGGCCTGGCGAAAGAGGTTGGGCCAGGAGTCGTGCGTCTGCATCTTGAGCTTGTCTACGGCATGATTGAGGGTGATCTCTTCGAACGAGGCAGCGCCTTCAGCGAAGAGGTTGAGATTGAGTGTGCCGTAAGGCCAGTCGGGGAGATAGGCTTCAACGGGGCGCATACCTAGTTTGGAGATCGTCTCGAGGGCGGAGCGATCCACCTCGGTGGCGGGAGACTGCTTCATCCAGTTGGGGAAGTAGCCGACGCGAAGGCCTTTGATAGAAGCACCGGCGTCGAAATCAAGCTGGCTGGGAACACTGGAGACGTCGCCGGAGTCAGGGCCGGTTATGGCCTGTAGAACAAGAATGGCGTCTTCGACAGAGCGCGTCATGGGGCCCAGCTTGTCGAGCGACCAGCAAAGCGTCATAGCGCCGGTGCGTGGAACGCGGCCGTAGGTGGGGCGAAGACCGGTTACACCGCAACGCATGCTGGGGCTGACGATGCTGCCGCCCGTTTCGCTGCCGATAGAAAACCCGACGAGGCCAGCGGCCGTGGCAGCGCCGGGGCCAGCGCTGGAGCCGGAAGCACCCTCTTCAAGCAGCCACGGGTTCATGGTTTGGCCGCCGAACCAAATGTCGTTGAGAGCCAGCGCGCCAAGGCTGAGCTTGGCAATGAGCACGGCGCCGGCGTCATGGAGGCGCTGGACGACCGTAGCGTTTTGCGCAGGGATGCGATTGCGGAAGGGTTCGGCACCGTAGGTTGTGGGAATGCCGGCGGTGTCGAGAAGATCCTTGCCACCCCACGGAATGCCGTGGAGGGGGCCGCGGTATTGGCCTGCGGCGATTTCCGCGTCGGCTTTTTTCGCTTGGGCAAGAGCGAGATCGCGGGTGAGGGTGATGACCGAGCGGAGTTTCGAATCGAATTGCTCAACGCGATGGAGATAGATGCGCGTGAGGCGCTCGGACGTGAGTTTGCGCTGCTCGATCCAGCGCGAGAGCTTGGTGACGCAAGCGTAGGCGATGTCGGCGTCACTGGAAGGGAGCGGACCAGGATCGGAATTCGTGCGGACGAAGTGGTCGCGCTGCGCGGCAGGATGTTGCCCGGGTAACACCGAATCGTAACGCGAAAAAGGAGCGAGTGTGGATTCGAGCGGGACGTTGCGCGGGCCGGTGCGGCGCTCGAGCAGAGCTGCCATGTCCACTCGCCAGGAGTTGGCGGCCTGGGTGCGCTCGCCGGGAGTGAATTGAACTCGGGCAAGCTTTTCGGCTTCGCCGAAGGTGTCGGGAGAAACTTCCGGACCGACGGCGGGGCCGGTACCAAAGGCTGACGGCGCCCCCGGCGGGAGTTGCGAAGGCTCCTGGGCGTCGGCCTTGAACGAAACCGCTGCTCCGAGAAAGCCGAGCGACATTTGCGCGAGAAATTGCCTGCGGGGATTTGGCATGAGCCCTCCGGCGAAAAGCGGAAGCATTGTATCTAAGTCTCGTAGACCGCGCAGGGTAGCCAAGAGTCGCGGGCCAGCGAGTCGCGTCAAGAGCGGAAGAGCACGGATTCGCGTTGGAACATTTTGACCGCGATGAAGAGCGCTGCGGCGGCATAGACGCTGCTGGACAGCAAGATGAGCAAAATGTAGTTCCAATGGAAAGTTCCGGCGACAATTTCTTTGCAGACCAAGCTGGTGCTGAGGATGGGAACGAGGGCGAGCTTGGGATTCAGATCGAAACCGGGGAGCAAAGATGCGACCGCTGGAATGACCACGATGAACGTCATGGGAGTCAGGTAGCTTTGAGCTTCCTTGTAACTCTTGGCGAACAAAGCGATGGTCAACAAGGCCGCGGCAAAGAGCACCGCCAAGGGCAGCGCCATTAAGAAGACAGACAGAACCGTAGGCAAGCCAATATGCAGTTGAAACACGGCTGCGTCTTTCTTTTCCATCGCGTTCGAGTGACCCACTAGGTAAAAAGAAGTACCCATGGAGATGATAGAGAGGATAGCAGTGGAGAGGGAGGCTGAGAGCACAAGGAAGAACTTGCCGAGAACCAGATCCACACGCGACAGGGGACTGGAAAGAATAGTCTCCATGGTGCCACGCTCTTTTTCGCCGGCGGTTAGGTCGATGGCGGGATAAATGGCTCCGGTCATCGATAGAAGGATAATTATGTAGCTGAGAAGTCCGCTGAGAGCGGCACCGCTGACCTTTTCCGGGGGTGCGACGTTGTGTTTCTCGAGACGGAAGGGAGAAATAAGTGAGTCCGGGAGACTCTTGGCTTCAAGACTCTTTTTGACAAAGTCGTCGCGAAAGGCTTTCAAGACATCGTCGACGTGTCCTGCGCCGTATTCGGACTTAACTTCACCCTGGTAATAATGGATTTGGACCGTAAGCAGGGATTTGCCGCCTAGAGAGGCGTCAAAACCGGAGGGAATTTCGACCGCGGCACGAATCTCTTTGTTCGAGATTTCGTCCTTCCAATCTTCACCGTAAGGCACGATTTCCAGGTCCTTGCTGGCATGCAAAGCGGCAACCAACTCCGGCGAGTTTTCACCGTGAACGATCATCACCTTGGGCACTTCTTTTTCGGCCTTGTTCATCATGACGGCCATGAGCGAAGTCATGCCTACCATGAGCACCGGAAAGGCGAGCAGCGGAACCAGAACGGTGGAGATAAGAGTGCGGCGGTCACGGAGCCACTCGGTAAGTTCCTTGCGGTACACGATCGCGACGTTGCGAAAGTTCATTTGGCTCAGGCCTCCGAATTCTTGAGAAGCGGCCCAACGACTTTGACGATGATTTCTTCGAGGTTGTGTTCCGAATATTTTGAGCGCAGCCCGGATACGGTCCCCTCCGCTAGGAGTTTGCCGTCATGGATGATTCCGAGGTGGTCGCAGAGCCGCTCGACCTCGCTCATGATGTGGGTCGAGAAGATGATGGCCTTCCCGCGGTCCCGGCAGTCGCTGATGAAGCTGATGATCGTGCGCGCGGTCATCACATCGAGCCCCGTCGTGGGCTCGTCGAAAATCATGACAGGAGGATCGTGGACGAGCGTGCGGGCGATGGAGGTCTTCTGCTTCATGCCGGTGGAAAGCTTGTCGCACCGCCGGTCGCGAAAACCGTCCATATCCAGGCGGTTGAAAATGTCGTCGATGCGCTTTTTGAGCGTGGGCTCGTCGAGGCCATTCAGGCGTCCAAAGTACTCGACAAGCTCCTGGGCTGTCAGGCGCGGGTAAAGTGCTGTAGCTGTGGACAGGAAGCCGACGTTCGCGCGAACCTTTTCCGGTTGCTCAACGACGTCATGGCCGCAGACCACCGCAGTACCGTCGGTCGGCTCCAGTATGGTCGCGAGCATCCTGAGCGTGGTGGTCTTGCCAGCCCCGTTCGCGCCAAGCAATCCGTAAATCTTTCCGGGCTGGCAGGTGAAGCTGACATTGTCCACGGCTCGGATTTCACCGCGCTTTTTGTCCTGAAACCGTTTGGACAGTCCACGAGCTTCGATCATTGGCATTCCCCGATTACAAAGTCGAAAATGCAGGACACCGAGCGTTCTGAACGTACTACGCAGGAGACGCGGAGAATATTACAGGACAGACGCCGCGCCCGCCAGAGCTTAACCTTTGTGACAGACGGGGCACTGCTTGGCATCAAATCTATCGGGAGTCACCTGAAACATGTTGTTGCACTGGATGCAGACCCGGTGAAGAACCGAACTGGAGACGGGCTTAAGCTTGGGCGAGCCCTTAGAAGCGGAAGGACCGGTTTTGGGGCTAGCGGTCTCGGCATTCATGGCCTGATAGTAGCATGCCCGAAACAGCCATCCAAATCTCCGGCATCCCCGTGCCAGACCGGGGCATCTGCCTATATGTGAGATGCGACCTAAGTGCTGGTTCGTGTGTTTATTACGGTGGAAGATATGTTTATGTTGGGCATGAAGCATAGCGAAAGCCGCGCGGGCCTTGCTAGAATGAAGTATCTTGGAACCTTCCAGGTAAGGGCCGGGCTAGCCACCAACAAATGGGCGGAAATTCTCGAAGGGGGAAGGATTTGTACGCCCGGGAACACGCAAGGCGGCAACGCACGGAATAGGAACTGATGGATCGCAAGTTAAGAAATCGGCTTGTACTCTACCTGCTGCTTGCAGCCGCGATAGCCGTTGGCCTGATTAAACTGAGCGGGCGGAAACCGGCACCGAAGATTTCTGCCGTGACCCCGGTTCGGGAAAATCTAATTTCGTCCATCAGCAGCAATGGAAAGGTGGAGCCCGTTTCGCCTTCTGTGATGCGAGCACAGCTGGACACCCTCGTTGAGAAGGTGAATGTCAGCGAGGGGCAGCAGGTGAACAGAGGCCAGTTGCTGATGGAACTGGATGTCAAGGACGCCGCGGCCCAGCTTGCCGGGGCGCGCGGGAAGCTCCTTCAGGCGCAGGATGATTTGCGGGCCGCCAAGGCCGGGGGAAGAGCGGATGAAGCAGCGAAGGTCCTCGGCGACTTGGCCAAGGCGCAGGCAGAGCGCGACCGCCTGCAAAAGAGTCATGATGCTCTGCTCCATCTGATCGCCCAGCAAGCAGCCACAAGAGATGAGCTAGCCGCCAACGATTTGGACTTAACCAAGGCGCAAGCGGAAGTGACGCGCCTTACCGCCGCACAGCAGGAATTCGATCGCGGCGTGAAGCTGAACGCCGACCGTTCGGGACTGCAAGTGGACCAGTTGAAAAACGAAGTAGCGGCGCTCGAGGAGAAAGTCCGGCAAGGACGAGTGATGGCGCCAGCGGACGGAACAGTTTACTCGCTGGGGCGAAGCGAGAAGTCCGAGCCGCTGAAAGCTGGAGACTATGTGAAGGTGGGCGACCTGCTGGTAGAAATGGCCGACCTGCACAAAGTTCGCGTGAGGGCGTTCATCGATGAACCGGAATTGGGCGGTCTCGAGGAAAACCAGCCGGTGAGAATCACCTGGGACGCCCTGCCAAACAAAACCTGGCTAGGCAAGACCGAAATCATCCCGAAACAAGTAGTACAGCGGAATACCCGCAGCGTGGGCGAATTGTTGTGCTCCGTGAACAACGACAAGCTGGAACTGCTGCCGAATATCAACGTCAACGTGCGCATCAATTCCAGAGAGCGCCTGGGCGTTCTTTCGGTGCCGCGAGGAGCGGTGGAAATCGAAGGCGGGCGGCGATACGTTTTCGTGGTGAGGCCGAGCCAACTGGGCCAGCTTGGCGTAGGCAAGTCGACGTTGGAAAAACGGGAAATTCGTGTAGGTATTGCGGACGCTACGAACTACGAAGTGGTCAGCGGGCTGCAGGAAAACGAACTCGTGGCGCTGCCGGGAGACGTGGATTTGCGGGACGGAATGTCCGTGATTGTGGTGAGCGCGTCGGCCGGTGATTTTCCGAGACGGACGAATGGTTAGAAGCACCAAGTTGGCATTTGCTGGGCTGCTTCTGGGGGCGTCCACGTGCCTCGCGGCGGGAACCGTCAAGCGCGACGAGGCCTTGGATGAAGCGCGAGGCGCTTTTGAAGCCAGCGATTACAAGAAGGCCATCCAAGTGTTGCAGGCCGCCGCCGCCAAAGAACCTACAAACGGCGACATCCAGTTGCTGCTAGCGAAAAGCTATTTGGAACTGCAGGAACATGACGCTGCCATCCGCAGCGCGGAAAAGGCAGTGGCGCTCGATCCGCGAAGTTCCAGGTATCACGAGTGGCTCGGAAGAGCTTATGGCGAGAAGGCGGACCATGCGGGATGGTTTTCCGCGATTTCCCTGGCCAAGAAAACCCACAAGGAGTTTGAGACCGCCGTGGATCTGGACGCGAAGAACTTCTCTGCGCGGCAGGCGCTCATTGAATTTGACTGCAGCGCTCCTGGGATGGTGGGCGGAGGAGAAGACAAGGCTCAGCCGCACATCAGGGAACTCATGGAACTGGACGCCGCTGAGGGGCATTACGCAGCCGGGAACTGCCGCAGGCAAAAGAAGGATTTTGCCGTGGCGGATGAGGAGTTCACGAAAGCGTTGGAAAGCCGGCCAAAATCGCCTGAGCTCATCTATGACATTGGGGACTATGCCGTGAAGCGCGGGCAAGTAGAACGTCTGATGGCCGTGGCGGACGCAGGAGAACGCGCTGCGCCGAGTGACCCGCGGGCGAGATTCTACCGGGGAGTCGGTCTGGTTTTGCATGAAGAAAAGCCGGAAGAAGCCGAGAATTTGTTGCGGGAGTACGCAAAAAGAGCGCCCAAGAGGACCGGCTTCCCGTCTACCGCAGCGGCGCACGCGTGGCTAGGTCGTTTGTACGAAAGCAAGAACGACCTTGCAACTGCGAAGGAAGAGTTTGAGAACGCCCTCCGGCTGGATCCCAAGAACAAAATAGCGCAGGAAGAGTTGAGGAAACTCAAAAAAGGCTAGCGTTTCTCCGGCTTTTCCAAATTGGATGTTCTTGGAACTTAGGCGGCAATGCATATCCGAGAAACACTAACGGTGGCAATCGACGCGCTGCGCTCAAACAAGCTGCGCGCGGCGCTGACATCGCTTGGAGTCATCATCGGAAGCGCCTCCATCGTCCTCGTCGTTACCGTCGCATTGACCAGCCGGAAGTTTGTGCTTTCACAAATCGAAGCCGTGGGATCTAACCTGGTTTGGGTCGAATTGGTGCAACGGCCCGACAAAGCGCCGCCGCTCAGCTACGAAATGTCGCTGGAAGACATGGACGCGATGAAGTCGATCCCGCATGTCTCCGTCGTGGCCGGCACACGCGAGCAGCCGATGACCATGACCGTGGATGGCGTGGATCGTGCTGTCAACCTTGTAGGCGTGACGGACGGCTATCAAACCATTCGGAGGCTGCTCATCATCCGAGGCCGGTACTTTGACGCCGCAGACATGGAAATGCGCAGCAAGGTCTGCCTGATCACGACAGAGCTCGCGGAAAGAATCTTCGGACAAGAGAATCCCGTCGGAAGATCGATTCGCATGGGCGAGCTGACCTTTACTGTGATTGGAGTTTTTCGGGAGCGCGTGGAAACCTTCGGCCTTTCTGATATCCAGAAAAATTCGGTGCTGATTCCCTTCACGCTGATGAAGTATTACACCGGCACGGAATACTTGGGTTTGCTGGACGTGCAGGCGGACAGCGAAGAAACTGTGCCTTCCGTCGAGCGGCAGGTGGGACTGTTGTTGAGGAGCCGGCACCCGTTGGAAGCGGATTACAACGTACAAACGCTGACGGCAATCCTGGGGGTGGCACGGAAAATCTCGCTTGGGCTGACCGTTGTTTTGATCATAATTGCGGCGATTGCTCTGCTGATCAGCGGAGTGGGGATTATGAACATCATGCTGGTGACGGTCACGGAGCGGACGCGTGAGATCGGGATCCGTAAAGCGATTGGGGCGGCGCGAAAAGAGATACTGTCGCAATTCTTGGTGGAATCGTTCTTGATCAGCGGAGGAGGAGCCGTCATTGGAATCTTGATAGGAATCGCGATTCCTGTGGCGGTGCAGTATTTCTTCTTGCCCGCGAATTTGCGCGTGCCGGTATCCCCTTTGAGCGTGGTGATCGCGTTTGTGGTTTCTTGCTCGACGGGCTTGTTTTTTGGCTACTTGCCCGCAGATCAGGCAGCGAGCTTGCAGCCTGTCGAGTCATTGCGGTACGAGTAGCTCATGGCTCTCGGAGAGCCACAACGAAGGATGAAAATGAGCTCGAGATGTCGTAGCGTTTGTGCAGCCGCGTTGGCGACAGAGGCCGTCTTACTCTGGTGCTCACAGAGCCCGCGTACGAGTATGGCTGGG
>DATFRZ010000039.1:0-44152 GCA_035262885.1 Candidatus Acidiferrum sp. | reverse complement strand
GAGCCTCCGTAGCTCATCAACGGCAACGGAATGCCGGTGACGGGCATCGCGCCAATCACCATCGCCACGTTCACCAACACATGGAAACCGAGCGCCGCTGCAACGCCCATTACGAGAAACATTCCCGCGCGATCTTTCGCGTGTTGAGCATTCTGCACTAAACGAAGCAGAAGCGCCATATACAACCCGAGAGCCAGTAGCACGCCTTTGAATCCCTGCTCTTCCGCCCAGGCCGACATGATGAAATCCGAATAACGGACCGGGATGTAGCCCAGTTGATTCTGCGTGCCGTTGCCGAATCCTTTGCCCCAGAAACCACCGGAGCCCACGGCAATCTTGGACTGCAAAAGCTGATAGCCGGAACCCTTGGCGTCTTCTTCCGGGTGCAGGAAAGAGGTAATTCTCTCCCGCTGATACGGCTTGAGGATGCGCCTGCTGACGGGGGGGTAAAAAACCGCCCCGATGAGGAGAATCCCCGCTAGTGAAAAGATCGCTGCGTGTTGCCACTTCAGGCCCGCCAAAAACGCTCCTACTGCCACCATGGGCATCAGCACCAACGCTGTACCTAGATCGGGCTGCTTGAGAATCAGGACCAGCGGAACTCCTACTATCAATCCTGCCTTGATGAGGTCCCGAAGCTCAAGCTCATCGGAGCGCACTTCCGCGAAGAAGCGCGCTAACATGATGATTATAACCAATTTGACCAATTCTGACACCTGAATGAGTTCCCCCACGGCGGGAATCTGGATCCAGCGCTTGGCGCCGAAATGCGTGTGACCGATGGCAAGGACGGCCACGAGGGCCGCAAGGCTCAAGAGATACAAGAGGGGAGCCTGGTCCAGAATGAGGTGATAGTCCACACGCGAAAGAGCGAACATCAAGAGAAAGCCAACAGCGAGCCAGCGAATCTGCTTCCAGTGCATGCCGGCGAGCGAACCGCCGTGTGTTGCGGAATAGATCTCGAGCACGCCAAGAGCGCAGATGGTGGTGAGAATAGCGAGCAGCCACCAGTCGTAATCGCGTGTTCCGGGTGCGTCTTTCATACGGGAAGTGGAAAGTTCAAAGTTAAAATTCTAAGGCCAGGGACCAAGCTTGCCCGCAAGAGTTGCTTTGTGATGAGGCGCATTGTGTAACAGGACCTCATAAGGTTTTCAGCGCTCTCGGTCCGCCACAGGCCGAGTGGTTGGAGATGAGTCCGTGTCTTCTGGTTTGAGGGCCGCGCGCGGCACGGCCACCTTCGTGGAACTACGGTTCGCTTGAGGTGTGGGCTGCTTGGTTTCAGCCGTGTACTGTCCTTGCGTCTTCTTGCTCTTCTTGTCGTAGTAGGCCTTGATGACTTCGCGAACGACCGGCCCGGCTGCCTCGCCTCCGTGCTTTCCGCTTTCCTGCACGAGCACGGAGACAACAATTTCGGGATTGCGGCGCGGGGCGTAGCCGACGAACCAGGCGTTGTCTTCGAACTTTTTCTGCTTGCCTACACGCGAGCGTGTGTCATAGCCAATTACCTGCGCTGTGCCGGATTTGCCGCTGAGTTCTATACCTGTAAGTCTTAGCGCGTCACCGGTACCGTGGGGTTCATTGACGACGCCATACATGGCGTCGGTAATTTCTTCGATGGTGTTCTCGGAGATGGGGACGCGTTCTTCCTTCACATTGGGCGCATCCTTCAACATGTGCGGCTGCATGAATACGCCGCCGGAGGCGATGCCACCAATCATGCGCGCCAACTGCAAGGGAGTGGTTGTGACGGCGCCCTGGCCCGTAGCCACAGAAATCACTTCGCCTTGATACCACTTGCGGTGCTGAACGCGCTCGACCCATCCCGGAGAGGGCATCAGGCCCGCTTCCTCGCTAGGAAGGTCAATGCCCGTCTTGTGCCCAATGCCGAAGTGGCTCCCGTAATAGGCGAGGCGGTCTATTCCAAGACGCAAGCCGACATTGTAGAAGAACACGTCGCAGGACTGCAGAATGGCTTCATGCAGGTTGGTGACGCCATGGGCCTTCGGCCCCCTCTTGGCGTAAAAAACCCAGCAGTGATACTGCCGGCCAAAGAAGCTGGCGTAACCGGGACAGAAAGTCGTAAACCCCTGCGGGGGAACGTGATCTTCCAGCATCGCCGTGGCGGTCACAATCTTGAAAACGGAGCCTGGCGCGAGTTGGGCTTGAATGGCGCGATTTAGAAGAGGCTTGTGAGGATCTTCGTTCAGCTTTTTCCAGTTTTCCGCAGAGACGCGTACGGCAAAATCGTTCGGGTCCAAAGTCGGATGGCTGGCCATGGCTAAGACTTCGCCATTACGCGGATCGAGCGCAACGACAGCGCCCGGGCGGTCGCCGAGGGATTGCTCGGCAATTTGTTGCAAATCGTAATCAATGCTGAGCTGAATCTGTTTGCCGGGAATGGCTTCCTGAAGGGGAAGTTGTCCGACGTCCTTGCCAACGCTATTCACTATGACGCGGCGCTTGCCGTCCGTGCCCATCAGAGTGTCGTTGTACTGGCGTTCCAGGCCGAACTTGCCGGCTAAGTCGCCGGGGCGCAGCCTGCCGTTGCTGACCTCGATCTCGTGCTCACTGACTTCACCCACGTAGCCCACGGCGTGAGAGAGGAAGCCGTCGGGGAGATAACGACGCCGCGAGACGTAAATCATTTCGAGCTCGGGAATGTCGACCCGGTGTGACTCGATGAAACCGACGTCCGCTTGAGAAGCTTCCGGTTTGACGATGATGGGCTGGAATTTGGGTAAGTCTTTCGCGTTTTCGAGTTGGGTTTTCAAATCATCCGGGGAAATGCCCAGGCCGTCAGAAATGGCAGCGAGGTGCTTTTGGACCTGCACCATATCTTCGCGCAAGAGCAGGACGCTGAATGAGGGCCGGTTGTCAACGAGGACACGGCCATCGCGGTCGAGCATGCGGCCGCGCGGGGCGATGATGGGAATTTCGCGAACCCGGTTGCGCTCTGCGAGCGTTGCGTATTTGTCGGAGTCAATGACCTGGAGTTTCCAGAAGCCCAGCAACAACACCCCGATCATGCCCACGATGATGTAGGAGGCGATGGCGAGCCGCGCCTGCGGCAAACGATTGTCGTTCCGAAACCAGTAAGACACCGAAAACCCCGCGCGCGAGAAGTCCCCTCAGGACTGCATGTTTCGTCCAAGAACGCCGGACGCAGCTCGCGTCACGAAAAATCTACAGCGTGGGTTTCGAGTTTGGCTCCAGCTACCGCCGGAGTCAGGCTCAAAATTGTCCGTCGAAAATTTCCTCGGATCTGGGAAACGAAAAAATCTTCAGGAGCTCCCGAAAAAACGCCGGACTAAAGCTGCAAAAGGCAGCAGAGTCAAACCCAACCTACCACTTGCATGGGCGGGCCGCAAGCCGTCCGCGAGGACAGGTTCCAGATTTGCACTCAGGTGGTTAGAAGGATGCGGTTTAGACCGGGTTGCTCGGGGGGCGGGCACACGTTATTGTAGAAAATTCTCTTATGCCGCTCGAGACCACCATAGGAAACCCGATGCGACTGGCGCTGGTCGGCATGTCCGGTTCCGGGAAGACGTTCTGGACAAAGAAGTTAGCGGAAAAGGGCGCGCCGGCCGTCTTCTGCGATGACACCATCGAGCAACGGCTGGCTCCGCGGCTTGCTCCGGGCGGATACTCGGGGATCAACGGCGTGGCTGCGTGGATGGGCTGGCCGGACAGCGCGACCTACGCGGAGCGCGAAGCGGAATACCTGGCCGAAGAGAATCACACGCTTGACGAAGTGTTGCATGAGCTTGAAGAGAAGCCCGAGAAATCCTTGGTCCTGGACACGACCGGCAGCGTGATTTACGCAGGAAATCATTTGCTGATGCGTTTGCGGCGGCAAATGACGATTGTGTATTTAGCGGCGACTGAGCAAGAGCGGCAACTGCTGATCGAAAGATATTTGAACGATCCGAAGCCAGTTTTGTGGCGCGGCGCGTTTCAGGCGAAGGGCGGAGAAACACCAAGAGAAACGGTGAGGCGCTGCTATCCGGCGTTGATTGAAGCGCGGCGGAGAAGCTACGAAGCGCTGGCGCACTGCACGCTGCAGGTTGGCGAATTGCGAAAGACTCTCGATGCGGAGCAGTTCTTGGAGAAGGTACGAAAACAAATGAAATGAGAACAGTGAGCCGAGATCGGAGATCGCAAGGCAGAAGACTGAGCTTTGCGAGGTCGCTTTGCGATTCTGATCCCGGGGTCTCTGATCTCTGATCTTGGATCACTCAACATGAGATATCGGAGTACCTCACATCAGGCGTCGCCGACCTCTCTGCGAGGCGCGGTGCTGCGCGGGTTGGCGCCGGACGGCGGGCTCTACATGCCCGTAGAGATTGCGCGCCACTCACCGGAAGAACTTGAAGAATTCCGGAAGCTGCCGTTTACCGAAGTTTGTTTTCGCGTGGTGAAGCCGTTCGCCACGCCGGACGTGCCGGAAGAAGTTCTATGGCAGATGGTGAGCGAGGCTGTCAATTTTCCAGTGAAGCTGGTCTCGCTTTCGCCTGGGCTGCACATTCTGGAGCTGTTTCACGGGCCAACGCTGGCGTTCAAGGATTTTGGCGCGCGATTCATGGCGCGGCTGATGGGTTATTTTGTGCGTGGCGAATCGCGGCCGCTAACGGTGCTGGCGGCGACTTCGGGAGACACGGGGAGCGCTGTGGCACACGGATTTTTGGGCGTGCCGGGAATTCGAGTAGTGATTCTGTATCCTTCGAAGCGCATTAGCGAGGCGCAAGAAAAACAGTTCACCACGCTGGGTGAAAACATCACGGCCCTGGAAGTGGCGGGCACGTTCGACGATTGCCAGCGGCTGGTGAAGCAAGCGTTTTCGGATGTGGAGCTGAACAAAACTGCGTTTCTCACTTCGGCGAACTCCATCAACATTGGGCGTTTGTTGCCGCAAATGTTTTATCACCTGGCGGCTTACCGGCAGTTGCCGGTGGCGTCGGTGCCGCTGATTGTCTCTGTGCCCAGCGGGAACTTCGGAAACTTGACAGCGGGAATTTTTGCGAAGCGCATCGGGTTGCCCGTGGCGAAGTTTATCGCTGCAACAAACATGAATGACGTAGTGCCGCAATATTTAGCGAGCGGAAAGTTCTGTCCGCGGGCGGCAACGGCCACGTATTCGAATGCGATGGACGTGGGCAATCCCAACAATTTTCCGCGGCTGCTGGACTTGTGCCGGGGTCGGCTCGAATACGTGCAACGAGAAATCTGGGGCCGTGCGGCGACGGATGAACAAACACTGTGCGAAATGAAGAAGGTTCACGAACGTTTCGGGTATCTTCCGGACCCACACACGGCCGTCGGCCTTTTTTGCTGGGAAGCGTACAAGATGGAACACGCCGAGCCTGCACAAGGATTGGTCTTGGCGACGGCGCATCCCGCGAAATTCGCCGATGTGGTAAGGAAAGCGACCGGCAGCGCACCGCCTTTACCGGATCGGCTCGCTGGGTATTTGAAACGCGAGAAGCTGTCGCTACAGATTTCGAGCAAGTACGAAGACTTCAGACAATACCTACTGACTCGCTAATTCCCTCAAGACGGGCGGCGGAGGCGGTCGAGGAGAAGGAATAGCAAGACGGCAATGAGGCCGTTGAGAAGTGCGGCACCGAACAAGTGCAGGCTGAACCAGGATTCCGGCTGCCCGAGCAAGATGCGGCGCGTCAGCGCGACCACCGCTTGATGGAGGATGAAGAAGCCCGCGGTGAGCGCGTACCGCGCTGCGGGGTGTTCGGTGTCCAAACGCGCGCCGATGGAAGAAGCGAGATACCCGATGATGGTCTTGGCAATTCCGTACAGCCCCAGGGGGACCGTGGGCGTGAGGCTGTCTTGCATCAGCCCAATGACGGTTCCCAAGAGCAGCCCGGTCGAGGGATTCCGCCGGCTAAGCCCAAAATAGATTGTCACCAGCAGGGGCAAATCGAGGAGCGCCGCGCGGGTAAAGTGCAGGGGGAACCACGCCTGAATCACCAGCGCGAAGAGCGCGCTGAGCACAATCGCCCCAGTGCGAAAGTTATGCACCTCAATGTGGGACTCGCCGATGCGCAGATCAAATGCTCCGTTCATGGGTTGGATTCCTGAGGATGAGCAGAATTGGCGGCAGCCGGCGCGGGAGGTTGCCCTTCTGTGGAATCGCCTTGCTTCAAGGGGTGAAGCGTCAGAAGCACCAATACTTCTTCCAACCTTTCGAGGTTGGCGGAGGGCTTGATGCGAATTTGCTTGAACGGATTACCGGGCTTGATTTGTGTGATGGTTCCGACCGGCAAATCGCGCGGGAAAATGCGGTCCATGCCGCTGGTCACCACGCGCGCGCCCACGCTCACGTCGTCATCGTTCGGAACATACTTCATGGTGATGAGCGGTTCTCCGACGCCGCCCACCGGGCTCTGGATGCGCGAATCGGCGAGAATCGCGTCGACGCCACTCTCTTTATCCGTGAGCAGGAGGACTTGAGCGGTGTTGGGATAGGTTTCAATCACTTTTCCCACCACGCCGTCGGGCGTGATGACACCCATGTCTTTCCGGATGCCGTCGTGTTCGCCGCGGTCAAGCACAATGGTCTGGCTGGCCGGACCCGCGCTTCCGCCAATGACGCGCGCGGCGACCATGGGTACGTCCGCTTGCGATTGCCGGAAATGCAGCAAAGCGGCAAGCCGGTCGGCTTCGGCAGCTTTTCCTTCCAGCTGAGCCAGCCGAAGTTTCAGCGCATCATTCTCGCGGCGCAGGTCGTCATTGTCCTTCTTCGTGCCTCGCAACGCGAAGTAGTTGCGCCAGGTATTGCGAAACGAACCGAATACATAGGAGCCCACGCGCTCCAAGGGTGAAACCGCTCCAACCGTCCATGTGCGAATCAGGCGGCCCTGGGAATCGCGTTTGATCTGCACGGCGAGAAGGAGAACCTGGAGGAGGATGACTCCCGCGAGCAGAACCAGCGACTTGTGACGAGAGGGGATGGCAGCCATAAAGAATCCAAAACTAGAAAAGCGAAAATGGAAACTCGAAACCCTTCACTCTCAGCTTAGATGCAAATCGCATAGAATTCGCAGTCCGCAATTCGCCAAGTTCGGTGGCTAAAACAAAGGACTCCAGCTTCGGCGAGTGTCTGCTGGGAAGAAATTCTCGCGCCAGCGCCCCCAAGAATCCCAACGTTTGCGACAACCAAACGCAGTTGCATGATCCATCAGTCGATGCAGACCATGCGCAGCAACTTGAAATCACTAAGCATTTTTCCTGTTCCGAGCACCACGGACGCAAGCGGGTCATCGGCGATAGAAACGGGTAGGCCGGTCTCTTCGCGGATGCGCTTGTCGAGATTCTTCAAAAGCGCGCCGCCGCCGGTAAGCACGATGCCGCGGTCGCTGATGTCCGCGGAAAGCTCGGGGGGAGTACGTTCGAGCGCGACGCGCACAGCGTTCAAAATCGTAGCCACGCATTCAGTTAACGCCTCGCGGATTTCACTGTCGTCAATCGTGACGGTGCGGGGCACGCCTTCAATGAGGTTGCGGCCTTTTACTTCCATGGTGAGCGGCTTCTCTAGAGGATATGCTGAACCAATCTCCATCTTTATTTGTTCCGCGGTGCGCTCGCCAACCAGCAAGTTGTACTTGCGCTTCAAGTACTGCATGACGGCTTCGTCCATCTCGTTGCCGGCTACGCGGACGGAACGCGAGTACACGATGCCGCTCATGGAAATGACCGCGATGTCCGTGGTGCCGCCGCCGATGTCCACAACCATGTTGCCGGAGGGCTCTTCAATCGGCAGGCCTGCGCCAATCGCCGCGGCCATGGCCTGTTCCACGAGGTAAACCTCACTGGCGCGCGCGCGATATGCGGAGTCCTGCACGGCGCGCTTTTCCACGGGGGTGATTTCGCTGGGCACGCCGATGACGATTCGCGGATGCACCAGCACGCGGCGGTTGTGCGCCTTCTGAATGAAATACGTCAGCATTTTTTCGGTGACTTTGAAGTCCGCAATGACGCCGTCTTTCATTGGCTTGATGGCGACAACGTTCCCGGGAGTGCGGCCGAGCATTTCCTTGGCTTCGCGCCCTACCGCGACGACTTCGCCACTAGACTTGTTGATGGCCACGATGGAAGGCTCATTCACTACGATGCCTTTGCCGTGCGAGAACACCAGAGTGTTCGCGGTGCCCAGATCGATGGCGAGGTCGGAAGAAAACAGACTGAACACCGACCTCATGTTGTAACCGTTCTTATTCATTCCCTACATCCCCCCGCGGAGAAAGACTCTCCGCCGTCCGGCAGGCAAAGCGCTGAGGGCTGCGCGATCAGCCTTCCTTGCTTATTGTCTCCGGGCACCATGACCGGCGCAAAGCGCCAGGGTCTGTCGTTCGGAATTCTTACTTCGGCACGACGATGGAAACCTGCGCATGCCCCGTTCCGCCACGGCGGTTCTGCCCAATCACCACAATAGTATGCTGTCCCGGCTCAAGAGGTTGCGTGAAATGACGGAAGGTGCCGTCGGGCGCAATATTGGGAACCGGCTGCCCGTTGACAATCAGCGCCGCCCCCGGCTCGGTCTTCCCGATAATCTCCGCCACGTGTCCGACAATCCTGGTGTCGGTGATCTCCAGGACCATGTCCTGGGACTTGCCTTGAGCCACCAGCGAGAACCTGAAAATTTCGCTGACTTCGCTCGACTGTTTCTTGGCGTCGGTGGCCATCACGTTCCAGAAGTAATCGCCCGCGTCGAGACCAGAAATGTCCAAGCTCGTCCCAATGACTTTCCTGTCGAACACGGTTCTTGTGAACATCGCGGTGGTGCTGACTCTTAGAGTATAGGACACCGCATTGGGAACCGGCTTCCATTCAAAGTGTACTGTAGCACTCCTCGGATTTTCCGCGATAACGGGAGCGAGGTTCAGCGGTTCAACCAGATCCGGCGGGGCCAGCACGGTGGACCTTTGGATGGAGCCGGAATTTGGAATGGTGGCCTTCTCATATTGTGCAAGGTCGATTCTTTCCACACCGCGCTGTACTTGAGCACTGCCGCGGGAAACCATGACTTCGCTTTCCTTTTTCTCCGGGTCAAACTTTACCCCCACGCGGCTGTTGGAATGCAATTGCGTGGTGGCGTCTTCCGCCTTCACCGCGGCCTGGGAGTCCGGCGACCTTAACATAGGTGTTGCCAGATCGACAGCGCCTGTTTGGATGCTTACGCTGACACTGGTTGGCCGGTTATTGTCGGTGTCATTCTCCTCTACGGTAATCAGGGTGTCCGGCTTGATGGTGTAAGACGTTCCGTCGGCAAAGGAAATGCGCGCGTCGCTGTCGGAGCCGGTACGAACTAAGTCTCCCTTGTCCAGCGAAGTGCTCAACGTGGCGTCCACCCATTGCACAGAGTTGACTTTCTTGACCTGAACGTGACCGTCAAGATTTACGAATTTCGCGCGCTTCTGATCTGCGTTGACGGGATCAGCGTCGGGATTGCTCACGGTCCTGTCGATTCTATTGATGACCGCGGTGTAGAGACCCGGCTTCACAATGTAGATTCCGCCGAAAATAACGGCTAGGCCGAGCATCACGTACAGAATCACGGTCTTATAGGTGACCGTGGTCCAATACACTTCAACGCGCGGAACCCTCTGGTGCTGGGAGTGTCTCGGATCGATGGGGGAATGTATTGTCACGGATTCAAATCTCTCGCAGAACCTCAAATTTTGAATGTAACACAGCACGCTTTGCTCTCTTGAAACGGCGCGGCTGGTCCGTACTCAAACAGCAAATAGCACCCAGGAAAGCCGTCAGGCTGGACGTTGGACCCATAGGGGCCTGTACCGGAGGACAGGTCCGCGCCGGGCCCCACGGCCTCACTTTTTTGGTCTGACGAAAAAGCGCTGCTTATCCATGGAGGCGGGCACGGCGACATCGAAAAAACCGACCATCATTTCGTCGTAGGTTTGTTCTCCCCAGCGCACTTCCGTCTTAGGGTCCGGATTGTGTGGGTTCTTTGCGGAATTGTCGTACCACGCCACGGCTTGCAATTCTGTCCCGGCTTTCAAAAAACGCGGTTGCGTCAGCCGGTACCTCATCTGCCAGTGAAAGTGGTAATTCACGCGAAGCAGCGGCTCGATTTCATAAGGAGGCTTGGCATCCGAACCATGGTTCCTGTTTTCGTGGATGATGTTGTATTCGAAGCGCTTACCCCGCAAGTGCATGTGCGGCATAAAGCTCAGCACCGTGGCATCGTTCGGCAGAGTGCCGCGGGCCTCCACGCGAAATTCGGGGTCGCCCGGCGGGATTACGAAGTGGTCATTCGTGAGTTGCAGCGTCAGCACGCGCTTTGCGGGCGGCTGTTTTGAAAACATCAGTCCGATGGCGGTTTGATCGGAAGCTGCGCGGCCGTTGGTGGTGTAGTGCATTTGAAGGACGAGGTCAGAGCCGGCGGGAATGAATTTGGCCATATCCGCGGGCCATTCGTCCGGAGAACTGCCGGGCGCGTAAGCGAGCAGGATGTCGCTGTCCGTCCAAAGAGCACCGCGGCTGTCGTCGGGAGCAGCCAGGGTCGCGGCGGTAAAGAGAATCCCCACGGGGGCGTGACGCAGCCAATTGGAGTCCGGCGTGCGTATATACACGACCGCGTGATGGACGTTCGAGCGCAATCGGGGAAGGACTTCCGCCATCTGCACCCAGCGATCCTCGGCGAAACGTGTGGGCACAATTTCATAGGTGTACTCGATGTCGCCGGTTGCCGGCAGCGGCACGGCCTTCGGCATGGTTAGAATTCGGTCTGGATTTGGAATACTCCAGGCTCCAGCCCACGCGCGAGATGACCGCGCATCTTTTTTATCGCCCGCCGGAGTGCCTGCTTGCGACCATGCCGCGAGTGTGGCGATTTCTGTTGCGCTGAGAGACGGATCATTCGCAAATTTCCCGACCGCCGGATCGGCAAACCACGGCGGCATCGATCCAGCTTCCACCGCTTGGCGAATCGCTGTGCCGAACGGCCGCGTTTGTTCGTAGGTTTCGAACGCCATGGGCGCGATCGAGCCCTCGCGGTGGCAACTCTGGCAGTGCCGCTGCAGGATGGGAAGAATGTCGCGATAGAAAGTGGCCGGCGGTCGCCTGGCCGCATCTTGTTTGTCAGAACGATTGGGCAAATGCGGCAAAGCTGTGAGCGCAGAAATGGCGCACAGCATCACGGCTGGCTTCAGAGGAAAAGGCATGACCGGTCGCTTGATCGCGGCGCAAGCTTTGTGCAACCGCGGCGTCACCAGTCTACTATTTCAGCGACTCAGCGGCAGGTTTCCGTTCGTGGAACCGGAAACAAACATCCTCCGGGCACGCCCAAATCGTAAACCTTGGACTACAAACGAGTGTTTGGGCTCGGCCCAGAAGGGTGCGCGCAAGTGGCGTACCCGCTCGGAAATTGACCGGGTTGTTTGGCGGAAAACGCGAGCCGCGTCACAGTCCGATTGCATTTGAGACCCACTCGGCGATCTCTTATAATGCTAAGTTTGGTTGAGGACTTGGGGGAATGACCGGATGGCGGGAAGCGCAAATAATCAAAAACTCGGATACCGCATCTTTTTGGGGATAGCGGTTCTGATTTTAGGCGGCAGCATGCTGCTCTACCTTGTTCCTCAGGGGCCAGCCACGGGTGGCGGTGGGCTCTCTTCTGACACGGTCGCCAAAATCGGGGACGAGACGGTTACCACCCAGGACATCCAGCAGCAGCTCAGCCAAATTGAGCGCAGCAATCAGGTGCCTTCGCAATTGAGGGGGTTCTACGCACAGCAGATCCTTCAGCAACTCGTGTTTCAAAGAGAACTCGAGTACGAAGCCAAGCGCCTCGGAATTACGGTTTCCGACCAAGAGCGCGCCGACCGCATAAAGTTGTATCTGCCGATGGCTTTCAATGGAGGCACGTTCATTGGAATGGATCAGTACACGGCGCTCGTCCAGCAGCGCTTCCAGCTTCCCGTGGCTACGTTTGAAGAGCTGATCCGGCAGGGCCTGCTGGAGGAAAAATTCCGAAAGCTGGTCACCGATGGGATCAGCGTGGGGCCCGCGGAACTCCAGGATGGATATCGCTACAAAAACGAAAAGGTGAAGCTCGACTACGCCCTCATCAAGCCGGAGGATCTGGAAGTCAAGATCACGCCGACGGACGCGGAAATCAAAGCGGAGTACGAGAAAAACAGGCCCAGATACCTGGTGCCGGAGCGACGATCCGTGCGTTATGCACTTCTGGATATCAACCACCTTCGCCAAACCCTTCAAATTCCCGAAGAAACGCTCGAGAAGCAGTATCAGGCCAACATTCAGCAATACCAGGTGCCCAACCAAGTTCACGTCCAGCACATTCTCTTCAAGACGGTTGGGCAAACGGACGCGCTCGTCGAGGAAACAAGGAAGAAGGCAGAGGATGTCCTCAAGCAGGCCAAAAAGGGCGCGAAGTTTGACGAGTTGGCGAAAAAGTACTCAGAAGACCCGGGGTCCAAGGACAAGGGCGGAGACTTGGGCTGGATTCGAGAGGGACAAACGGTTCCTGAATTCGAAAAGAGCGCTTTTTCTATGGCCCCCGGGCAAATTTCCGACCTGGTGAAGACGCAATACGGCTTTCACATCATCAAAGTTTTAGAAAAACAGACCGCTCATACGAAGCCGTTTGAAGAGGTGAAAGACTCCATTCGAACGCCACTTCTTCTGACCGAAGCGGACAAGCAAGCCGGGGATACGGCGAACCAGCTTTCGGCTGCCATCCGCCGCTCCAGCAAGATTTCCTTGGACGACTTGGCCAACCAATATCACCTCACGGTTGGACAAACGCGGCCGGTGAGTGCCTCGGACGCGATTCTCGAGCTCGGCAACTCCCAGGACGTTAAGGATGAGATCTTCCGTTTGCGCCCCGGCGACTTGAGCCTGCCCATCCGCAACGATCGCGGTTACGTGATCCTCTCGGTCAAGGAAGTCTCCAACGCGCACCAGGGCACTCTCGAGGAGGTACGCGACCGCGTGGTTGCAGACCTGAAGAAGGAACAGGCCGTCCTGCAGGCGAAAAGCAAGGCCGACGAATTGGTGAAGCGCGTCAAAGCGGGTGAAAAGTTCGATGTCGCTGCCAGAGCGCTGGGCCTGGATCCGAAAACGAGCGATTCCATCTCGCGGGATGGCTCGATTCCCGGCGCCGCCAGCGGGAAGCAGCTTGGCGCCGCCTTCAATCTGAAGCAAGGCGACCTTGGCATCCCGCGGAGCCTGGGACAAAACTGGCTGGTTTACCGTGTTGCCGAGAAAGTGGAAGCCGATCCGGCCAATTTTGAGGCGCAGAAGAAGCAATTGACAGACGAATTGCTGCAATCCAAGCGCGACGTGGCCTTTGAAGCCTTCCGTTCAGCTCTGTCCGAGCGGCTCCGGAAGGAAGGCAAGCTGAAAATGATGCCCGAAAAGCTGAAGAGTTTTGGAAGTCTCACCTAGCCTAACTTACACACAATAAATAGGTTATTTGATTTAACACAGCCCCTTGCCTTTCTCCGCACACCTCGCTACCCTATATGTGTCTCCAAGCGAGTTCGGTTTTAACATTAGTTGTCTCGGATCCAGGTTTTCTCGACCACATTGGAATTCCTAAATGGCTATCAGAGTCAACCAGCCATGACTCCTGAGATCGGTGAAACTTCGATGCCTACTCGAATGATCTCCTCGCGCAACGAATATCGCTGCAGTATCGAACGCAATCAGTCGGGCAAGTATTGCGTGCGGCTCCGGGTGTATTACCCCCGGCATGCTTGGTCGCTCAGCGTGTACTTCCTGGCTTCGTCTTTCGACCGCGCCATGAAAAGGCTGGAAGAAGCTTTGGATTTCCTCCAGCGGCAGGAAGACAAGCTGTGGTTCTGGGGCGTCGAGCGCGCCGAAGACATGGGCTTTTCTGCGGAGTTTCTAAAGCAAGCCGGTATGCGGCTGGACCGCCGCAATGACTTCCCCAAGAGAGCTACCAGTGTCACCCTGGCTCCGGAAAGGGAAGTGCCCGCGTCCGTGCTCGGCCCGATGCGCCGCGGATTGGCCGAATCCGTGGACTTCGCCCGCGCCGCCGCCGCCGGCGACTAATTCCCAGCTGACCGCTCGACTTCTTGACTCATCGATCTTTAAGCTTTGACTCTCCGTTTCCCGCTTCCGCGGTTTGCCCTCTCTTCGACTTAACCTAAGACTCTTCGACTCGTCTTTCCACCGCGAGTGAGGAGGAGATCTATCCACCGATGGGGCGACGGAGGTGTCGCACCCTGCGGTTTTGGGGTGCGGGTTTGATTCTCTTTCGCGCTCCAACTCTTTTGGCAATCGGCGGAATTACGAATCGCGGCCGCGTAACGTGCCTCTTCGGCCAGCAAACTACCTGTGGGCCGCTGAGTTTGCCGCTTTGTCGGCACGGCTAGGTACTGGGGAAGGTTCCCGAATCAACACGGGGAACCGCGGGAACGCGAAAGTTCCTGAAACATCGTCAATGATGTTCAGCTGGCAGAGGTACAGCCCCGGCTTCAGGGCTTGCAGCGGCACATCCATCTGCAGGACCACGGCCTTGCGCTCGGGAGCCGCCACTTCGTTCGTCACCACCGGCTTCGACTCGTAGACCTTCACGCCGCCTTGCAGGAACTCGATACTGGTCAGCACGCGGACGCTATCCTTGGCCGGCTTGGGGGCCTGTGCATTGGAGGTATTGGCCTGGCCTTCGCCGCTGGTGGCTGTCGACGCGGGAGCAGGGGGAGCCGGGTTCTTGCCTTTCGCCGCGTCGTAAACCTCGTACTGCAGATAGAGGTGCTGGTCCGCCGTGAAAACGTGCGTGATGTTTGGAACCGTCTCCATCTGATCTCGCACCAGGGGATTCGGACCACCTTTCTTGTTGCTGGCGGGAGTGCGGAGGCTGCTGAGCACCACGGAACTCATTTTCAGAGGCGCTTTGCGTAAATCGGGGACCTGCACATCCATCTCGAACGCGCCCATCCGCCCGGTCTGGTTTTCGCGCACCACGAACTTCAGGTGATAACTGCCTGGAGCAAGCACGAACCCGGTGTTGTACTGCACGTTTTTGCGCCGCACTTGCTGCGTACTGTCCACCGCCAGCTTCACCGTGTCGCGCAAGTGGCCGACCGGGAATTTGTTGCTCTCGAACACCTGGCCGATGATGTCGATGGTGGCGTTGTCTTTGTCTTTTTCGGTCACAAAGGGGATTTGCGAACCGGGGATGACCAGGGAAACTGCCAGGTAATAGTGCGAATCGTCCTGGCGGAAATACGCTGCGCCGGCATAGAGGGGCACGTCCACCTGGGAGAGCTGCGCCGCCAGTTCGTCTTCCAGTTGCTGCTCGCGGTCAGCTTTGTTCAAGTGCTCGAAATCGCGGTCTGTGTAATACCCCGAGCGGTATTCGAGCTTCAGGTCGGCCCGCTTCACTTGAACTTTCAAACGGCGGTATCTGCCGTCTTTGACGTAGTTGCTGCTGACGAAACCCAGAACGTAGTACGCCGAAGTATCCTTTTGCACCTGGGAAAAGACGCCGCTGAAGTCATTTGAATCGAAGAAGGCCTTCCCACCGGTGTCGGACGAAAGCGTCGCGAGCGTCTCCTGTGATGTGGCGTTGTTGTTCAAATCATTCAGCACGGACTGCCCCGAATACGCGGATTGTCCGTGCAAGCTGGCGGACTGAGCTTCTCCACCAGGCGGAACGGCCTGCAAGCCGCGAACGTCCATCGAATAGATGGACACGTTGGCTTTTACGGCCGCGGCCGTGGCTGCCCGCAAGGCGGACTGATTGTCCGTGCCGGATTGGCTGATGCCGTTGCTGAAATAAATCAGGCTTTTCTTTTGCGAAAGCTTGCCGAGCGACTGCATCAATGATTGCAAAGCGAGCAGTTTCCGGTCGGCGCTGAACGTGTTGTAGTCCGTGTCGTCCGCGGTGAACGAGCCGCCGGTGTCGGCAGCCCCTTCCGCGCTTCCGGTAGCACCGTTGTCGAATCCCTGGCCTTCTCCGGAGATATACGAGGAAAGCGCCGCCGTGATCTGGGCCTTGTCGTCGGTGAAGTCCAAGTCGACGTGCATGTTCGTGGCCAGGGAAACCAGGGCCAGCAAATCCGCGGGCTGCATTTTGTTGGAAACGAAATTCTTCGCGGCGTCCACCGCACGATCAATTTGTTCTGGGTCCATAGCGGAGAAGTCGAAAAAGAAAAGCATCAAGCGCCGGCCGCGCGCGTCCAGCGATGGGGCAGCGTTTTTCCCGGCGCGCAAGACGTTCCCCGCGCCTGCCGTGCCTGAGACCGTGGCTTCCGCTGCTCCGGCGGTCAAAGGCTGGTCCACATTTTCAAAATCAAAAGTGGAGATTTCCTGCTTCTTGCCGTCTTCCAGCAGCGTGAAATCTTCTTTTTTCAGATCGCGGACGAGGTTCCCGCTTTTGTCCCGCGCCACCACGTTCACCAGCACCAGCTCCGTAGTTACCCGGATTTGCCCTTGGTTCGCGGGCGCGGGAGGTAGCGGAGCTTGCTCGGCGGATAGCGGAGTCGCAGGCTGCAACAGCAGAGCCGCCATAAGCATCGCCGCAAAGTTTTGTTTGATATCTCGGATATTCATTTTTCTTCAGAACCGAAAGCGCGCGGTCATCGTTACGCGCCGCATACTGCCCGTCCCCGTCACTTCGCTGAAGGTAAGCGAGTTCACCACGGTGTTGATCGACGTAAAGCGCACGGTATTGAAAACGTTGTTGGCGGAGAACCGCAGGTCCAGGGCGCGCGATTCCTTGATGGTGATCGTTTTGTTCAGGGACATATCGAGCGTGACTTGTCCCGGTCCCTCAATGATGTTCCGCCCCGCGTTCCCAAACGGCGAGCCGTTGGGATTGATGCAGGTGCTTGCGTTGGGGTCACAAAAGGCCGCCTTGTTGAACCATTCCAGCGGGGTTGGATTGCTAATCGATATCGTTTGCCCAGGGACGACGTTGGCGCGGAGCGAGCCGCTCACGCCCCGCGCGATGTCCAGCCCTCCGCCGAGGACGCGGGGCGTGAAGTACAGTCCCGAACCAACCGTGAAGTCGCCGCTCCATTGCCAGGCGCCGAAGATGTGGCCCAAAGCGCCCTTGGGAGAAAAGTAGCGGTTCTCGCCAATCGGCAAATCGTAGATCCAGTTCCCCGTGAACTTGTGGCGCTGGTCGAAGCTGGAAAGCCCGCGGTCGGCGGAAATGTCGAATGGATTTTGCGCCACGACGCTGCCGCCTCCGCCAATCGACGAAGCGTCATCAATCGATTTGGAATAAACGTATTGCGCGCCGAGCCCGATTCCCTTGGCCATGCGTTTGCGAAATCGCACGGACGCGGCATGCAATATCGAATTGCCTTCGGAAGACTCGTAGGTGAACGGCTGGTTGCCCGCGACCAGCAGAGCTCTTTCGATATCCAGCCGCGTGCCCTTTGCTCCGTTGTATCCTGTGTTCAACACCACGCCCCCGGGCAACTCGCGCTGAATGTCAAGATTCCAGATTTGCACGTAGCCCAGCCGATAGTTGGGATTCACCGCGAAGTTGTTAGTTACCGTTCCTGAAGTCGTAGGGAATCCGTGGGATAGCGTGAGAGCGCTTCCGGCGGTTAGCGCATTGACGTCGGTCGAGTTCGTTGCTGTGTTCGCGAACGGCGGCTGAAAGGCAAAATTCTGAATCATCACGCCGTACTGCGCGAGGTTGTAATTGATGCCGTATCCTGCGCGCACCACGGTTTTCTTTTGCGGCTTCCACGCGATGCCCACACGCGGCGCCCAATCATGGCGATCCGGCTGAAGCAGTGAATTCGGGAAAATTCCGTTGTAAGGGCCTGTTCCGCCCGGCAGAACTGGCGCAGCCGCGGTGAATCCCGGCGCCACGTCCAGATTCGCAATGCGGTTATTCCCTTCCGTGTAGGGACTGTTGTACTCGTAGCGCAAGCCCAAATTGAAAGAAAGACTGGACCGGAACCTCCAGTCATCCTGCACGAAGAAATCATACGAATTCGAGCGGAAGTTGTAGGAGTTCGTCCCAAATTGCAGTGACGTTTGCTGGGGAAAGCCCAACAAAAAATCCGCGAAGTCGTGTCCCGTGTCCGCCGCCTGGCACGGCAGCGGCCCGGAACAGTTCGCAGTGCCAGCCGCCGTGTATTGCGACGTCGCGTATCCTGTAAACACAAAGCTGCCCGCAGCGTTTCTCGCCGAATGAAAACTTTGCAGGATGCGGCGATAATCGCCGCCAAACCGGAAGTTGTGCTTCGCGTGATTCCACGAAATCGTGTCGGAGAGCGTATAAGTCTGATCCAGTTCGCGCCGCGGCGTGGGGTCGCTCAAGCCGCCAAAAGACGTAAAGCTGATTCCGGGCAGGCCCCAGTCAAACGGATTCGCCGAAACTCCATTGATCCCGGCAAGTCCCGCAACATCGGTGACGTTCGAATAAAGATTCGTCGTCGCCACGTGATTGTGGTTGTAGTTCACGCGCAGGTTGTTGGTGACCCGGCCCTTGCCGTAAACCCATCCTGCGCTGGCGTTCAAGCCTTGCGTGCTGTTGCCGCCGGCCTGCGAAGGAAACGGGTTCACAATGCTGTTCGAGCCGCGCGCCCAGTTCAGCCCGAAATTGATGTTGTTTTGCGCGCGCCGGCGCCCTCTGCTTCCGCCGACGGAGCCTCCGGGGCCGCCGCTGGAAATAAAAAATGGCCCGCCGCCCGGTCCGCCCGCGCTGAAATTATGAACCAGCCGGAACATCACCATGTCCGAGCTGCTGTTCGCTGAAGTTACGTAATGAAAATTCTGGCCGAACGCATTGCTCGCCATGTTGGGCAGCGGAATATAATTGAGCAGCGATTGAGCGGCGGTGGTGATCGAGGTGGGGGCCAAGACATTGGGTGTGCCGTTGAACTGGTATGGCTGGCCGGTCTGCGGATTGAAGATTTGCACCGCGCTTCCATCGTGGTAGGTCGATTGACTGAAATCTCCATTGCGTTCGAGTTGCGTCGGCACCGTGGAAAACGCGTCGTAAGGATTGCTGCCTCGCGAACCGTTCCATCCGCCAAAGAAAAACCACTTGTTGCCGCCGTGGAAAATCTTCGGGATGTTCAAGGGCCCGCCGGCGTTGAAGCCGAAGCGCGCCTGGTTGTAATCGGCCTTTGCGGAGGGAATTCCGGTCAGGGAATACGCTCGCGCATCGAGTGCTGCATTGTCGTTCGTGTAGTAAAAGAGGCCGTGCGGCTGATTTATGTTGAAGCCCTTGGGCATCCTGCCCATCATGACGATCCCTGGACCTCCCCCAAACGCACCGCCGCCCCCTGGCGGGCCAAAGGCGCCGCCGCCCTCTCGCTGCATGCGCTCGCGAAATTCCTGAATGCGCTGCTGCAGCTCTTCTTCGTTGCCCATGCCGAAGTCCTGCGTGCGGCCTTGCGCGCCTCTCACGCTCACCGACTCGGTCGGGCCTTCGGCTCCCGCCCCATTCAGCGGCAAACTCGCCATGTCACCGTTGTTCTGCCCGCCGCTGTTTCCAAATGCGGTGCCGCCGTCGCCGTTGGCTTCGCCAAACGAGGAAAGGGAGTTTTCCATCGCCAGGCTTTGGAAGCCGCGTCCCGCCGCGGCCAGCGCCGTCATGGCATTGTTTGCCTGCTCCTGCTGGCGCGATGCAAGCATCAGCTCGGCGTCCACCTTCGCCGCAGGATTCTCCGGATTCAGCACCACTTCCTGGGTGAACGCCGCGAACCCCATGAACTCGACTCGCACGACGTATCTCCCGCGCGGCAGTCCCGAGAGACTGAACTTGCCTTCCGAATTGGTTGCCGCGACGTACTTCTTTCCCGTGAGCGTATTCGCGGCGGTCACCGTAACGCCCGGCAGGGGCGTCTTGCCGCCGCGCGCTGATCCGGTGACCTCGAACGTGACGGAAGCTGGCGCTGGCGGAGTCGCTGGAAGCTGCGGCAGGGAAGCAGGGGGCGCCGCGTCCTGCGGCTGCGCAGGCACGGGAGGAGGCGGGGCCTCTTGTGCGTTCGACGGCTTGGAATCAAGCGCCAACAGGGCCGCGCCGAAACAAAAAATGAATATGCTGCGCCCAATGAATTTCAAGGAGAAGTTCAAATCGATGACTCCCCGGTGAATCTTACCGCTGCGGAGGATCAGGCTTCTTGTCGCCCTGCGGCTTGGCCAGGCCCGGCGTCATTCCCATTTCCTGCATCCGCTTCCACTGTTCGGCTCCGATGACCATCACCATCTTCGGCACAAACGCGTTGTTTTGCACCCCTCCGCGCACGAACACATGATCCCCCACCTGAATATCCGCCATCGTTACGCTGTCACGCCCCTTGCGGAGCGAAGTCTCTTCGTTTAATTCGAGAGTTTGCGTGA
This sequence comes from Candidatus Acidiferrum sp., assembly GCA_035262885.1. Classification (GTDB taxonomy): domain Bacteria; phylum Acidobacteriota; class Terriglobia; order Acidiferrales; family UBA7541; genus Acidiferrum. Next base: position 23,809 of record DATFRZ010000039.1, on the reverse strand, counting down.
CGCTGTCCGGCCGGAGCACCGTGATTTTTGGCGCATCCACCGATTTCACTTCGCCAAAAACAAAATCTTTCCCGAGCTCGCCGCCGCCCATCATCATTCCGCCCGCGGGCCCGCCCATGCCCGGACCGCCCGGTGCACTGCCGGTGCTCCCAGCAACGACCACAGCAGTCAGGTCCTGATCTCCGCTCCCTTCCGTGCGGATGAAAACCATATCCCCCACTTTGAAGTCAGCGAGCTTCGCGTTTTGCCGGTCTTTGCGGTATTCGGTCTTGTCGGTCAGCTTCACCGCGAGGCTGGCTCCATCCATCCGCGTCAGCTCCAATGCGCGGTCTTTAATCGCAGTAATTTTTCCCGCTACCCCTCGGCCCCGCCATTCTTCTGGGCGTTGCGCTTGTCCTAAGCCTTGCGGCGGCGCGGCCTGTTGGGTGAGCGCTGGCGCGGCGGCCAGCAAAAGCCCTAGCATTCCCAGAAAAAGAGGCGCTCGGCCCCCCATTCCGTTAAACCATTGTTTCGTACGCATAACTTGGGTTCTCCTTGGCAGGCTTCGTCAGTAGAAAAGACGTACCCACCAGGGCAAAAGTAACCGGCCTCCGAAAGCATTCTCGGCGCGAAATGCCCCCGTTTCCCTTTCCTCCCGAATCGCTCCAGAGTTCCCCTGGAGACTCCTCGGAATACGACTAAAGGCCCAGGGCTCGCTCTCTCTTGACATCCCCAGCTCTCTCCGACATCATTCTGCAATTACCGGGAAATAATCTGAAAATGGGACTCCCAAGCCGCTCATAAGATTTTCCCCGCAGCCTTGTTTCTCGCTGGCCGAGCTATTGACCCGCCTCAGTTTTCCCAGCCCAGGAAAGGAGAAAAAATGAAAAAGCAATCGGTTCGAATAGCGTTGGGAGCGATCACCTTGCTCTTGGGAGTTTCCCTGGCCGCGTCTCAGACGCAAGCTCCGAGCCCCGCGACAACCGATTCCAAATCGGACAACGCGGCGCAAACCAAAGCCGCTTCGAAATCTGAGAAAGCAGCTCCAGCCTCGGCACTGGTCGATATCAACAGCGCCACCGCGGAAGAACTAGACGCGTTACCGGGAATCGGCAGCGCCTATTCGCAGAAGATCATCGATGGCCGCCCCTACAAAATGAAAACCGACCTCGTTCGCAAGAAAATCATTCCCCAGGCGACCTACAACAAGATCAAGAACAAGATCATCGCAAAGCAGACCAAGGCTGAGGCAGACGCTTCGAAAAAACCGTAGTTGTATTCATGCCATGAAGGGGCGGCTCGTTGCCGCCCCAACTTATTTTCACGAGATTTTTACTTGTCCCGGAGAATGACCTCGCCCTGGCCCACAAGCTGGTCGTTGAGCCACAAGCGGTACTTGTATGTCGCGGCTTTGCTCCCCGGGCGCGCCGGACCGCTGAGCAGGCGGATGCCGGAGGGGGCCTGAAACACGTTCGAGGAAAAAGGGCAGCGGTTCGTATCAAACTCTACGCGCAAGTTTCCCGCGTCGGAGATCCAAGACACCTGGTCGCCAGGGTCCAGCACCACCGCTTGTGGAATCAGTCCTACGAGTACAGGGCGTTCCGCCATTTACCACCTGCGTGCAGTCTAACCGATGGCAATCCTAGCTCGCGGCATGGGCGCGGCTCAGTCCGAGCTTTGTGGGGCGCTGTGCAGGCCGCCTTCTCGCCAGTGTCACGAGACGATAGCACATTCTGTCAGCCTATTCCTGACGGGGTTTGCCGGGCGAGCCTTACGAAAGAAGGATCCCTGTTTTTCGCAACCCCACTGTCCTTCGGTACATCCTAGTTTAGGCCACCTGTACCTTGTCGCGCTTGACCGCCTTCCAGGCGCGCCCGTAGACTAAAGTCGAAGGTTTTGAGACGCGAAGTTCTGGCTGAATCTCAGCTTGCGGAATGACGCGATTCAGAAGCGCCCTGATTTCGAAGCGGAGGATTCTGCCGGATGGCTTCTATCCCACGGTATCTAACGATCCCGTTGCCGAATGGCTCGCGGATCTCGATTCTTCACTCCCTGCCGTTTTTCCTCGTGCATGTCGCCGCGATGCTGATTTTTTTCATTCCCTTTCATTGGTATTACCTGGTGACTACGCTGGCGGTGCTTGTCGCGCGCATGTTTTTTGTTACCGCCGGTTATCACCGCTATTTTTCGCACCGCTCGTTTAAGACCAGCCGCGCGTTTCAATTCATCATCGCTTTCATGGCTATGTCCTCTTCGCAGAAAGGCGTGCTCTGGTGGGCGGCGCATCACCGTCACCATCACCGTTATTCTGACCAGGAGCTCGACTTGCATTCGCCCACGCTCTTCGGCTTTTTCTGGTCGCACATTGGCTGGATTCTTTCCGACAAATACAACGACACACGCATGGACTACATCGGCGATTTCGCGAGATTTCCCGAGCTTCGCTGGCTAAACAAGTACCACATGGTGCCACCGGCAGTGTTAGGTGCGGTCCTGTGGCTCATCGGCGGATGGCCGTTGTTTGTCTGGGCGTTCTGCCTGGGCACCGTACTCCTCTGGCACGACACCTTCACCATCAATTCGCTTTCGCACCTTTTCGGTTCGCGCCGCTATGAGACCAGCGACACCAGCCGCAACAACTGGCTGCTCGCCCTGCTTACCCTCGGCGAAGGCTGGCACAACAACCATCACCACTTCATGGCCTCCGCGCGCCAGGGTTTCTTCTGGTGGGAGGTTGACGTCACCTATTACACGCTGAAAGTCATGTCCTGGCTGGGCATCGTCTGGGACCTCCGCAAGGTTCCCGCCCATATCCTCGCCGACCAACCCGCTGCGGCGTAGCACCCGAACCCGCCAACAAAACCTCCAGGAGCGCGCATTCTCAGCTGTCTTTTCTTTGGGCCCAACGTTTCGCCCGGCTATCCTGGCACATGTCTTGCGACAGGGAATCGATGCGGTCATAAGGCGTATACTTTATTTCCACCCGAGCGATTTAGCCGGAGGCACCATGCTTCGAGAGCGAGCGCTGAAGGTTGTGTTGCTGCTGGTAGGTTTGTTCTTCGTGGCCGGCGTTTATCCTGTGGTAACGGACTTCTTGGGAGGGAATCCGTCGGATACCGGCGACGATATGATGCTGGGCCTCTATGTCACACTGGGTGTTTTCCTTCTGGTTGCCGTCCGCAACCCCTCGGCGCACCGCAGCCTGATCGCCTTCGCGGCGTGGTCGAGTTTCGCTCACGCCGTAGTGATGTCCGGGCTGGCCTTTCTGCCCAAGGAAGCAAGTGAACGCACGGGATTTCTGGGAGGCTCGGCCATTCTCGTGGTTATCGGCATAGCCCTGCTCACGCTGGCTCCGGCAACGCAGCCGCAAGAGCTGGCATCGGCACCCGCACCCGCCGCATAGGTGCTTAGCTCGGAAAAGACGCCCGCCGCGTCAGAGAAGCACTAAGCCGCGGCGGATGCCAATGGACACGGCTTCGGTGCGAGTGGCGGCGCCAAGCTTGCCGAGAATCGATGCAACGTGGAATTTCACGGTGTGCTCGGAGATCGCGAGTTTCGCGGCAATTTCCTTGTTGCCGAGTCCGCTCGCGAGCATTTGCAAGACTTCGCTTTCGCGCGGGGTGAGCGGCTCCGCAAGTTCGTTGAGTTCGCGCGAGCGAGTTGGTGGAGAAGCAAATCCATTCGTAGTGACGTGCGCCGAAACTTGAGTGGGATGCAACACCAGCAGGCCGCTTGCGGCGGCTTGTAGTGCGGCCACGAGTTGCTCGGCCGAAACATCGTTTGGCAAAACCGCGCGAACTCCGTCATATAGCGCCGCTGAAGAGGCGGCGAGGGACGCAGGTTCGACGAGAACGACGACGTTAAAATCGGACGCCAGGCCCGAAGCATGGAGCGCATCGAGAAGAGTTGCGAGTGCCTCGCCTGTCCAATCAACGAGGATCGCGTCAGCAGGCGCGTCATCCAGACGATGGTCGCAGTCATCAAGATGGGCTGCGCTTCCGGCGATTTCCATCTGCCGAGCCACCAGCAGGTTCTCCAAGCCGGACCGGGCCAGCGGCGAAGCTGCGACAATGAAAACGGAGGTCACGCCGCGACGGAACTCCTTGCTGGCAGCCGATTCCCAAGCTGCAGGGTGACCCGGCGGATGCGCTGATAATCACCGCGGAGGAATTCGAGACGCAAGACTCGCGGCCCATTTCCCCGAATCGCGAGCGCCAGGTCTTCAAGCGAGGCAAAGGGTTTCTCCTCGGTGCCCAGCAGAATGTCGCCGGGCAGAAGCGAGGCCCGGGCAGCGGGGCTCTCCGGCTCGACTTCGAGAACGACCAGGCCAAAAGCCCTGCCGCCGCCAGCGGGCTGCGGAATGAACGCAGGATGCAGCGTGATGCCGAGGCGGCCATCGCTTGGGGTTGCAGAAAGGAAATCACCCACTGCGTTGCTGGGAATCGCCAGCGCCAAACGGCCCGCGACCATGGTGTTAATGCCGACGACGCGGCCGCGCGCGTCGGCCAGTGGCCCTCCGGAGTTTCCCGGAGCCAAGCGCACTTCGGCCTGTACCCAGGCATGCGGGCCCAAGCCGCGAACGGGAGCAACTCCGTGAATCACCCCGGTGGCCAGCGCGCCGACAAAGCCCATAGGATTGCCAATGGCAATCGCGAGTTCGCCGGGGCGCAATTGAGAGGAATCTGCAGCGGTGGCTGCGTGGAGATCAGTGGCGTTGATGCGAAGTTGGGCGAGATCGCGCAGTGAGTCGCGCGAGTGAACTGTGCCCTCGAATTCGCGGCCATCCCACAGTTGCACCGTGGGTCGCGTGCTGCGCACGACATGCGTGTTGCTTACTAAGGTGCCGTCGCTCGACCAAATCACACCGGAGCCGAAGCCGCGCCCGCCAGAATGAATGAGGACCGTCGAGCGGCGGAGTTGTTCCGCGATTTCGCCAAATCCCGGGATGGCCATGTTAGTCCGCACCGTGCGCGCGTTCGCCCACGACAATGTTGGCTTCCTGGAGCGCGCCGCCACGAATGAATTTGAGCGGAAGCGACTTGCCGATGGATTCGGCGCCGAGTTGCCCGTGAACGTCTTCAAGCCGAGCGACGGGATGGCCCGCGAGAGCCACAAAAATGTCGCCGATGACCACGCCGGCCTTGTGCGCTGGCCCTTCCGGTTCGACTTCGAGAACGATAGCTGCGGTCTGGTCGTCGCGTTTCAGTGTTCGCCGAAGCGCATCCGGCAAGCGCACCGCTTGCAAACCGACGCCAAGATATCCGCGCGGGATGCGCCCCTTCTGCAGGAGCGTGTCCACGACACGAGTCACAGTAGGCGCAGGAACCGCGATGGCGCCAAATCGCGCGAAACGCGGTGTGGCGACGCCGACGATTCGGCCTTGCGGATCAACCACTGCTCCGCCAACCGCCGTGGGTTGTACGCCGATGTCGAGCCGAATGTACGGAGCAAGCGCCGCGCTGGTCCAAGCGCGCCGCTCGGCGACAACCAGGCTAACGGCGCCAAGGGCAGCTATCGGACCGCTGGCGCGCGTGCGTCCGACCACCAGCGCGAGGCTGCCCGGCTTGATTGTGGAGACGTCGCTGGTTTCCGCCACCGCCGATGTAGCTTCAGCGCATTTCAGAACGGCGAGGTCGGTGGAAACATCGCGTCCTGCAAGCGTGGCCGGAACAACGCGGCCGTCGGGCAAAGTGATTTGAATCTCTTCGTCGCGGCGCAGCGCGTGCTCAGCTGTCACTATGACGCCACTGCGCCACACGACGCCGCTGGAAGAGCCGCGAGCCTCGGCGTGAACCGCGACCGCGCTTGCGGCGGTGCGATCGGTCGCCTGCGCCAGGGCGTTGGATAATGCAATAAGTTCTGCGGACATTTGAGGAACCTCCATGAACAAGATGCCGCAATCATGAAGGCGTCTACATCCGCCAAATGGCTAGGGTCGGACCCAGAATAATGGCCAGGTGAACTTGCGGGAACTCCGAAATCTGAGGATGGACAACTGGCACTCGGAGCGATTAAGGGAAATGAAAATCGCTAGTGTCAACTTCCGCCAGTTGACGCGGCGGGCGCCGGATCCGAATCAGCAGGCGTTGACCCGGCGGCTGCGGCTAGGAATTGTTGGCGCGTCCAATCGTTGCGCGCCTGGCTTGGCCCCACGCGATGACAATTCGCCGCCGCGGCCAGCCAGTCCTGCTTGTCAACGGCAGCCATGAAGTGGGGAAAATGCTGGAACAAGCCGTCTCGGCCGAGGTTGTAGATCATGTCGAGCAGGCCGACTTTCGCGGGATCGGGGAAGCTGGCGTAAGCCGGAAATCGCTCCCTCAATTGGTCATCAAAATCTGTTACGCGCTTCATCAGCAGCATGTCGATCGCGGGATCCGGTAGAACAAGAGATGTGGACGTGTGATAGAAACCCGGGGCCTTTCCGGGAGCGAGCGCGGAAACGCGGTCGTAGTCGCTTTGAATCGCATCTTGAGTCGCGGGCTGACCGCTTGGATCGGTAAATGCGAGCGATTGCGCGCTGGCGGCATCGGGAAGCATTTGTCCGACTCCAACGGTCACCAATCCTTTTGTATCCAGGTACATCCACGGAACAACGCCTTCGAATTCTGTCAAATTGGTGAGCGAATCGTCGAGATAGGACATGATCTCCCTCCGCAAGGAGGCAACAGGCCGGGTCCTGCGCATGATGACAAAATTGTGGCTAAGGAGGAAGCCGAACTGTCTTCCTATCTGCATAGTGCCCGGAACGACCATTTCGTTTCTCGGCGAGCACGGAGCGAGGCGCCACTTGAACGAGACGGCCGACCGTTCGCTGTAGCAATCGAGATAATTGAGATTCCCGGGATTGCAAAGGACAAACCTTGGGAGTAGGCTCAGGCAAGCCTCACTCCTACCCCGCATCAATCAGGATGCCGTGAGGCAAAGGCGTCTCCAAGATGGCTGAAGGAACGGAAGCGGAGCAGGAGCGCGCTATGCCCACCGACAATAAAAGTATCGTGCGGCGCATGTACGAAGAGGTGTGGAACAAACGGAATCTGGAAGTCGCCAAGGAATTGATTGCGCCGAGCCATGCGGTCCAGCTCTTTGATGCAGCAGATTCAGGGGTTGGGCCGGAAGCGTATGCCAGTAACGTGGTGCAGTTTGTGCGCGCGTTTCCGGACTTGAAATTCACTATATTGGATATGGTTGCGGAGAACGAAAAAGTCGTGGCCTTCTGGAACATTTCCGGAACCCACAAAGGGGAATTTCGTGGAATCGCTCCGACAGGCAAAAAGGTTTCGGTGGACGGGATCACCATGATTCAACTTTCAGACGGCAAGATCATGGATTCTTACGTAAGCCTGGACATGTGGAGCATGATGCAGCAACTCGGCGCCCTTCCTGCCGTCAGGCAACCGCAAAGGGCTTCGGCGAGATGAAAAAGGAAGTAGGAAAGTAAGGCCGTTTGCTCCCTTCCGCATGGGTGTGCCGCTGAGGCATGGCCATGAAACGATTTGATGGGGAAGCGCACTACCTTTTGGAGGTAGTGTCATGCGGAGCCAGGTTTTTCCTACCCAAGATGCCGTCTATGACATTTTGATCCGCGATGCGGACGGCCGGCACCTCGAACTCGAGAGCTTTCAGGACCTGGAAACCGCGCGACGGCGGCTCCCCTCGATTGCAGCGAAATACCCTGGCATGAAGCTCACGCTCTGGAATCGTCATACGCGAGCGATTCTGGCGGAGACCGACGGCTATTGACGCTTCCGGCAATCCCAAGACAACGAGGGCTCGCAGTATCCTTCTCCTGTTTCAATGGGAAAGGTAAAGTGCACACAATTTTCTTGCGCCGGAAATTCCCTGCCCTTTCCTGAAGAAACCAAGGATGACAAACTCCCTAATCCCCTGATTGCGGGAAAATCCGACGTACTGGATGGTTGCGCTTTTCGGTACCTTCATTTCCGGGACGGCCTGCGCGCCTGAACGGCAAATCGCTCCGATCAAATTGAACTCATCTAGCGATTTGCTTGATACTACGGATTGAAACTTTCGCGGCACTTTGCGCCAAAAATCATGGCCAGTTGTTTCTTCTAAACGTAAGATAGAAACGCAGTGAAAGGGGAGGGATTATGTCCAAGAAGATGAAAAGTGCCTTGCCAGCTGCCAAGAAAGCACGGCCCGCGAAAACCGCACCAGCTCATGAAGAGATCGCGTTGCGCGCCTATGAAATTTATCTGGAACGCGGAGGCGCTCCTGGGGATGCTTTGGAAGATTGGACGCGGGCGGAGCGCGAACTGACGGAGAAAAACACCAAGCTACGCGGCAAGATGGGTCCGATGCTGGTGGCCGCTTAAGACGCCGCAAAATCATAGGGCGGGGTCACGCCAAGCGCAGTACTCCGCACTATCCCTCGACCTGTGCCCCCGGAGACGTTCCCGACGCCCCGGGATCTGCGCGCCTCAACGGGAATATCGCGTGAAAGAATAGAACGCGACCAGAAAGACCGTAAGTAAAACAACCAGAGAATTCTTTCTTTGGCCCGGCCTTTTCGCTTTTTCCAGCAGGTCGGCGATGGCCGAACTTAGAAAGAACACCTGCAGAGCGGTGACCAGACTCGCGGCAATCTCAACTAAAGCAAATTGGTGAATCAGAGAGAGAAGAAAGATCGCGCCGCTCGTCACCGAGGCAGCCAAATTCAAGGCGATGGCAAGAATATAGCGGAACATGTTTGTTCTTTGCACTTTTTTGCCACCACGCCATTCTCTCGTTTTGCCAATTTTGCGCGGCGACCGAACACGTGGCCCTGGAAAGACATTTTATTGTAACGAAGGAAAGGAATTGTCGGGGCCGATAGTATCCGGAACGGCAAAATTTTCATCCAACCGGACATTTCCCGGATGAGGAGAACATGATGCAACAACGTCCACTTGGAAAGAACGGGCCGCTCGTCTCGGCCATGGGTTTGGGCTGCATGGGAATGTCCTATGCGTACGGCCCAACTGACGAGGCGGAGTCGCTGCGGGTGCTACGGCGGTATGTGGAACTGGGCGGCAATTTTCTGGATACGGCGGAGGTCTACGGACCACACAAGAACGAAGAGCTAGTGGGCAAATTTCTCCGGGAGACTTCGCGCGACGAAATTGTCGTGGCCACAAAATTCGGTTTTCGGTTTGGCCCGAGCGGGATTACCGGAGTGGACAGCTCGCCCGAAAATGTCCGCCGCGCGTGCGAAGCCAGTCTGAAGCGGCTTGGCATTGAGACCATCGATCTCTATTACCAGCATCGCGTGGACCCGAACGTTCTCATCGAAGAAACGGTTGGAGCAATGGCGGAGCTCGCGAAGGAAGGCAAAATCCGATACCTGGGCTTGAGCGAGGCTGGGCCGGAAATTCTGCGCCGCGCGAGCAAAGTGCATCCCATCGCGGCGCTGCAAAGCGAATACTCGTTATGGACCCGCGACGTGGAGTCAAACGGCGTCCTCGCGACCTGCCGTGAGCTGGGTGTCACCTTCGTTCCTTACAGCCCGCTTGGGCGCGGATTCCTGACCGGAGCGATTCAGAAGCCGGAGGATCTCGATCCTGGCGATTGGCGCCGGACGAACCCGCGGTTTGGGGAGCAGGCTCTACAGGCAAACCTCAAGCTCGTGAGCGCAACGAAAGAACTTGCCGCCGCCAAATGCATCACCCCCGCGCAATTGGCCCTTGCCTGGGTACTTGCCCAGGGCGAGGACATGCTGCCGATCCCTGGAACGAAGCGCGTGCGTTACCTGGAAGAGAATATGGCGGCGGTGTTTGTAACTCTGACCGCTTCGGATCTGAAAAATATCGCCGAGCGCCTGTCCGAAATTGACATCGTTGGCGAACGCTACGCGCCCGCCATGATGGCGCTGGTGAACAAGGCGGGAGCCTCAGCCTGACGCGATTGGGCTCGGGGGTTATGCAAAGACTTATGGGCCTGTGCGGAGCGCAGGAAGTGTGAACTTTGGCGCAACTTCCTTGCGGTTCGACCAGTCGTGGTAGGTGTGGCACTCCGAACACCGCGAGTCGGCGTGAGCCGGGCCGGGGGCGTGGCAGGTTTTGCAAGTAGCGATTCCCGGCAGCAAGATGTCGCTCGATTCCGTGCTGGTGAGAGCCTTCGCGTGACAGCTCACGCACGAAAAGCCGCGATGCGCGTTGTGGTCGAACTTGGCGTGAGGCATCCACTGTTTTCTTATACTGGCGGCAGCCACTTGGGGCAACTCGCTGCTCGGTAGAGTTGTCAGGGCATGGCATTGTTTGCAGGTCTTGCGCCAGAGAAGTTCTTCCGCATCGGCAGTTCTTTCCGCTACCCATTGTCCCGGAGTGAGCACACGCACCTGAGGCGGGAGTGGCTTGCCGCTTAGATCGCGGACCGGATCGCGTGGCACGCGAACCTCAGCTGGATGAGCGGCGATGTATTGCTGGAATTTATTGATTAAGAACGCGTGCCCGATTTCGGGTTTATCGTGCGGCACGCCTTCGTCGAAGCGCTTGTCGAATGTCAGGAGATGACATGCCGAGCAGGCGTTGGCGAACTTTACCGGTGCCATCAATTCGCGGCCGCTGACCGGCCTGGGAGGCTTGAGACTTTCCGAGGTTCCGGCGGGGAATTCGTCGTCGTCCTGGTAGCCCGCAGCGGCGCGATACTTCGCACCGGAATAAGTCAGGTCGGGAGCGGCCGTGGGACGATGGCAATTACCGCATTCCAGATTCACCAGAGCGCCGTTCGGCCCGCGGATTGGTTTCATGTGAATCGCGTGATTTAGCTTGATTGTGGCCCGATCGCTTGCCGGGATTCCGGCGGCAGAGCGCAGCGCGGCGAAGTCGGGATGGCCTTTTTCAAAACTATTGATTTGCGCTAGGAATCGGGTATCTGGATGGCTGCTTTTTAGGTCAGCGTGGCAACCGGCGCAGGCTTGATCCCTGACGGCAGAAAGGTTGGCGGCGCCGCGATGCTCGGTGTGACAAGCCGCGCAACCGGGTGCCGGGACTTGAGAAGGATGATGAGCGGGGCCGTCGTGGCAAGCAAGGCAGGCGCTATCGTCCGCCTTTGCTGAGAACGTTCCGGCTTGGCGCACATGGCAGGCGGAGCACTCTGTTTCGAGTACGGCATGGGCGCGCGACAGCCGGCCGCTGGAGTAGACGCGGTGGTCTCTCGAAAATCCGCGCAAGGTGATCCAGAGAAGGGCAGATAAAGGCAACGCCAGGCTGAGCCAAAGCTTGGCACGCTTGAGCGGCGTCGGCCTCTTGAAATAATTGAGGTCGATGCGCTGCGCGAGCTTTTTTGTTGTGCGTGTGCGAGCCAAAATATTTCCAGCTAACAGCCGACAGTCAACAACTCAAGACAAAAAGAACCAAAAGAAAAGATAAATTCGAATTTCTTCTCAATAGCGCAGCGCCATCACGGCGTGGACCGCGCCGAGCAAAATAAGCGCGAGCGAAAGCGGAATGTGCAGCAGGAGCCAGCCGTGGAGCCAGCGGTGCAGTTGCTCCTGGCGAGCGAGCTGGCGCGCTTCGTCCCAAATGTCTTGGAGATCGTTGAGCGCTGCGTGGGCCGCCGGGGGCAGCAAAGTGCGAAGCCCGCCAAAAGCACTGCTTGCACTTGCGGGATCGCTGAGACGGCAGCCGTTCTTTTTGGGATGTTCGAGAAACGGGCGCACTTCGTTCAAGTAGAAGTTGCGGAGCGGCGCACTTTGCTCTGTGCTTAACAGAATTCTTTCAAGGGAAGCAGCGACAGCGGCGCTGGCGCCTGCACTAACCGCTGCGGAGGTTCGTAAAGGAACAGAGGTAGCGGCGATCGGGCGCAGGGCCGTACATCCGCCAGCACGCTGCGTTCCCGTGGAGGATTTTGCAAAGCCGAGATCTCCGCACACGGCCTCCACCGCGCGATCGGCTTCTTCTCGCAGAAGTGAGCGGACGTGGCCAATCTCGTCGTAAATCGTTTCGAGCGGCACATCGCTGGTCATGATGCGCGGAACGGAGTGTTGCAACCCGGCGCCAAATAAGCCGCTGGTGACCGTGATGATGAGCAACCACATCAACACGCGTGTGAGCGTGCCGCCAAAATGAAAACCGCCGTGAAAGAGAATCATCGGCAGCGCCAAGAGGCCGAGCCACAGATGCCCGCGCATCCAGGCTTGCGCGCGGCCCAGGCGCCAACTGGGCACGCGCTTTCGTGCACCGAGCAGCGCAGCAAAAATCATGAAGCTGAAGCCGACGATGCCAAAGAAAAGACCAATTGCGCTGCCGCCGCGCGGACCTTGCGCCGCATTGAGCGCGTAGATGATGTACAGGATCGCAGAGGCTGCAAGAATCGCAAGCGAAGCGATGGCCCAGGCGCGATGCGTGCGGTCGATCCTCATTTCGCGCCGCCCTGACCGAGCATTTCAGCGAAAAATATTTTTGGGTCGACTCGATGGGCGGCGTCATGTGGACAGGCGTAGACGCAGCTTGGCTCTTTCAGGTGCGTGCAGAGATCGCACGAAGTGGCTTTCTGCTTGATGACTGCTTTCTTGCGACCGGCATTTTCGGGATCGTCGGCCATAACCTCGAAGGGATGAAGATTGATATTGCCGTAGGGACAATTGCGGGCGCAGAGCCCGCAGCCGATGCACCAATCCTCGATGATGACTTCGAGCGAATTGCGGCGGCGAATCGAGCCGACCGGGCAGCCGACCATGCAAAGCGGATCGCGGCATTGGCGACAACTTGTGGCGACGAGATAGCCCCCAAACCGCAGGCCGTCACGCACGAGGCGCGTGACGCCATCATGCGCGTCGGCGCAGGCGTTCACGCAGGCGTCGCAGCGCGTGCAGTTTTGCAGGTCGAGAATCAACAGGCTTTGCGCTTCCATCAATCCTTGAGAGAGGAACTGATCGATGGGAACGCTGTGAACCCTTTGCAGGCGCTGCTCGTTGGCGGCGCTGCGCTCGGCGGCGATAGCTTCGACGCCGGTGCGAACGCTGGGGAAGCGCGCGACCATTTCGCGAAAATCGTCGCCGGAGATGCGCACCAGTTCGACGTGATCGAGCGCCGTGCAGGTGGCGGTGCGAATGCCGCCGCCGAGCAAGCCGATTTCGCCGAAGTAGTCGCCGCGAGAAAGATAAGCCAGCACCATTTCGCCGCCGGGATAGTTTTCGGAAACTTTCACGAAGCCGATACGAACTAGATAAAAACTGTCGGCGGCTTCGCCCTGTTGGACGATGGCTTGGCCGGGCGCGAAGCGTTGGAGCTCCACGCTCTCTTTGAGATGCGCAATAAATTGCGTCGACAGGTCCGCGAACATGGGCACGCCGCGAAGATGATTTTCGAGAGCGCGGCGGCGGTAGGTTTCGTCGAGTTGCGAGCGGAAGGTTCTGTTCTTGAGCATGATGTCGAGAACGTTGCGGAGCATTTCGTAGGCGACGACATCGGACTCCGCGACGACCGTGGCGGAGCGCGGATAGAAATTCATGCAGGTCATTTCGCCGAACAAGTCGCCAGGGCCCAAGTCCGCGACAGGGTTGCCGTAAGAAAGGTCCACGGAAGCATCGATGGGGATGGTGCGGTCGCGCGCTTCTTCCTCGCGTTTGTCATGGTCGCGACCAACCAGCGTGCTGGTCAGCCGCTTGAAAAAACCTTTGGAGCCTCCTTGCGTCCTGACGTGTGCAATCGGCGTGGAAATGGAAACTCGCGCGCGGCCCTCGACGATGTAAAACGCCGTCGAGCCAAATTCACCTTCGCGGCAAATCACTTCGCCTTTGCGGAAGCGGCGTTTGACGATGGCGCCGCGATTCAACGCCAGGAAAGTTCCGGAAACGTTCTTGAAAACGGGAATCTGTAACAGTTCTTCGGTTTTCAAAATCTCGGCATTCGCGCCGGTGGCGATGGCAGTTCCTGCGAGTCCTTTGTTGGTCAGCGCGCCCGTGGGGCAGGACACCATGCACTCGCCGCAGGAAATGCAAGTCGAGTCACCCATAGGCGCGTTCAGGTCGAAAGCGATACCAGCGGAATAGCCCTTGCCAATGCGGCCGAGGACGAAATTATTCTTGACCTCATCGCAGCCGCGAATGCAGCGATCACAAAGGACGCAAGCATCATGATCGACGGCGATGGCGAGGGAGGAATCGTCTTGGCCGCGGGCGGCGGTGCGTTTCGCAAAACGCGGCTGCGTAATGCCGACGGCTTTTGCGAGCGCCTCAAGTTCACAATCACCAGATTTTTTTTGCCGCGCGCACGGCGAAGGATGATCGGACATCAACAGCTCGATCAGCGTCTTGCGCGCGTTCAAAACCTTCTCGGAATTGGTGACCGCTTTCATGCCCGGTTCCACCGGGCGTACGCAAGATGCCGAAAGCACGCGCGCGCCGGTGTCCACAACACACAGGCGGCAGACGCCGACCGGAGTTTGGTTTTGCAAGTGGCATAGGGTGGGAATGCTGATGCCATTCATGCGCGCCGCGTCGAACACGGTGGTTCCGTTGGGCACCCGGACGGATTTCCCGTCGATGGTGATTTCGACCATTCCCGGAGGTGTGGGTGAGGTCGTCACGGCCGAATGCCCACGCGCTGTGCTTCTCCCGCGCGCGACGCCGCGGTGAAACAAATTCCGCTAGGGCACTGCCCCCGCAAAACATGCGCATCGATTTCCGCGCGAAAATGTTTCAGCACGGATTGAATGGGCGCCGGGGCGATCTGGCCGAGGCCACAAATCGATGTTTGGCTCATCGCTTGGGAAAGATCGTCGAGAAGCGCTAGGTCGGCGCGATACTGCGGCTCGGAAACGGAGCCCCGTGTCCAGCGAACAAGCAGGTCGGTCATTTTCTGCGAGCCCACGCGGCAGGGAACGCACTTCCCGCAGGATTCATTACGATAAAAACGCACGGCGTTCAGCGCCATATCCAGCATGCACGTGGCGTCGTCGCAAACGACGATCGCGCCGGAGCCAAGCATGGAACCGGCGTCGGCGAGCGCCTTGAAGTCGAGGCGCACATCCACCATCGAAGCTGGCAGGTAGCCTGAGGATGGGCCTGAGGGAGCGAACGCCTTTAACGAACGGCCCCCACGAATGCCGCCTGAGTGTTTGAAAATCACTTCGCGCATCGGTGTGCCCATCGGCACTTCAAAAACGCCAGGGCGCTCGACGTGGCCGCTGACCCCGACGAATTTCAGGCCGCGCGAGCCGTCGACGCCTTGCGCCGTGAACCAATCCACACCCCTGGCCAGAATTTGCGGCACGTTGATGAACGTTTCCACATTGTTGATAACGGTCGGTCTTTGCCACAGGCCGATCTGCCCCGGAAACGGTGGCTTGTTGCGCGGCTCAGCACGATGACCTTCGATGGCTTCGATCAAGGCGCTTTCTTCGCCGCAGATGTAGCCGCCCGGGCTTACAAAAACCTCAAGGTCGAAGTCCAGGTCGCTGCCAAGAATGTTTTTGCCAAGCAAGCTCGCCTGATAGCAGCGGCGAATCTCTTCGCCAAGGATTTCTTGCTGCATGGCATATTCGTGGCGAATATAGAGGATGCCGCGCTTTGCTCCCGTGACCAGGCCGGCGATGAGCAGACCTTCGATGACAAGGTGAGGCATGTGGGTCATGATGTAGCGGTCTTTGATCGTGCCGGGCTCGCTTTCGTCGGCGTTGCAAACGACATACTTCACGGGATCACGCTGCTTCCGCACCAGATCCCATTTCATGCTCGCAGGAAAACCAGCGCCGCCCATGCCTCGGAGTTCGGCGGCTTTGAGCCGTGCCAAAACGTGGTCCCAGGCGCGCGATTGCGCGAGCTCGCGCACCACGCCGTATTTTTCAGCGCTCTCGTAAGGATCGGCTTTGCAGTTCACGCGGGATTGCTGAGGATGCTGAGGATGCGGCTCGGCAACTTCTTCACCCCGAAGCGCCTTGCGCGCGATTTGCTCGGCGCTCGCAGCGCCGACATCTGTGAAAATCTGATCGTTGATGGAAACTGCCGGCGCGTGATCGCACCGGCCGAGGCAGGAAACATCGCGAATCTGCACGTCTTCGGGCCGGGAACCGGCAAAGCGCCGCTCCAAATCAGCCCGCAGTTCGCACGCGCCATGGAGATGACAGCTCATATCCGCGCAAACGCGAATCTCCGCTTTGGCCGGGGGCGCGAGATGGAAATGCGGATAGAAACTCGCCACGCCGTGAATCTGATAAAGCGGAGTTTGCGTGCGCTGGGAAAGCCCTTTGAGTTCCGCCTTGGGCAGGAAACCGTAACGAAGCTGGATGGCTCGCAGGTCGTCGAAGATCACGTCGTCCCGTCTCGCCACAAAGCCGCGCTTGATGCGAGAGAAATGCGCGGCGCAGGTTGGAGTGCTGAATCCCCTGCATACTACTGAGCGTAAAGCGTGGTGTAAATAGCGCCCCGTTTGCTTTTCGCAGCGCGTCGCTAAAAAGACAACGCAATCCGTTGACTTCTTTGCGCTGCAAACGATATAAGCAAAACAGATTCTTCCGGCTCAGCGAATGCGCGAATCGAAAAAGTTCTACCTGTTCTCCAGCCTCCTTTGTTCACTGTTAATGACGCAGTCTTTGTTGCCTGCACAAGAGAAAGGGCCCGTCAAATATATCGGTCCGGGATCGTGCGCGGCAACGAGCTGCCACGGAAGCGTAAAGCCCATTGCGGGCAGCCGCATTTTGCAAAACGAGTATTCGACATGGATCCTTCAGGACAAGCACAGCCGCGCTTATCAGGCGTTAACCGGCAACGTCGGCGAGCGCATGGCTCGCATCTTGAAATTAGGCGCGAAGGCCGAGGAAGCCCCGAAATGCCTGGCCTGCCACGCGCTCTACACCACTCCTGAGCAGCGCGGGCGTGCGTTTGAAATTTCCGAAGGCGTGTCCTGCGAGAATTGCCATGGGCCGGCTTCGGCGTGGCTCGGCCCGCACACCACGCGTTCCTGGCAGCATGAAAAATCCGTCACGTTGGGGATGACAGATACGCGCAACGTGATTCGTCGCACTGAGAAATGCCTGGAATGCCATCTCGGTACAAAGAACAAGTTCGTGGACCATGAAATGATTGCAGCGGGACATCCCGATTTATATTTTGAGCTGGACTCTTTTTCGGCAGTCATGCCGCGGCATTGGAAAGTTCCCCGCGAGTCTGAGCCGGGGAAGGCAGTGGAGGATGCGCCGTGGGTTGGCGTGCGCGAGTGGGCCGTGGGGCAGGCGGTACAATTGCGCGCGGCGATGGAGCGATTGACATGGCGCGCGAAGAACGAGCGCTTCGACAAAAAAGATGTTTGGCCTGAATACTCCGAGCTTTCTTGTTTCGCTTGCCACCACGCGCTCGGACCTGCAAAGGACAGTTGGCGGCAAGAGCACGGCTACGTGGGACGGCGGCCGGGCGATCCGGCGTGGAACGCCTCGCGCTACGTGGTGTTTCGCGTGCTGGCAAAGCAGATCGATGCGGCGAACCCCCAGGAGCTGGACCGTGAATTGCTGGTCGTCTCTGACGAGATGAGCAAACTCAATCCTGACCGAAATGCAGCGTCCGTTGCGGCTTCCGCGGCAGCGCCGTTCGCCCAGCGCATTGCAGAGCGCCTCGCCACGATGGAATTCGATCAGGCCATAGTCCTACGAATGCTGCAGCGCATTCCCGACAATGCGGAGAACATCGCCCTAGCCGACGAGCGCGCCGCGGAGCAGGCCACCATGGCGCTGGATTCTCTCTACATTGCCTACAGCCGCGAAACCAAGCCGGCGAATGCAGCCGAAGTTCGCGCGGCTATTAACGGGCTCTTCCAGCAGCTCGAGAATCCTTCCGCCTATAACGCCGATCAATTCGCATCGGCTCTTCGGCGTATCCGCCCTTTACTGCAATAGCCTGCCCCCTACGATAAAGTGGTTAGCTCTGGAAAGGTTCTCGAGAGACTGATGAACGCTTTCGAAACGTGGTATTGCGGGTCAGCCGTTTGGCGTTATCTCACGCGGCGGGAATTGCTGCCTTGGATGTTACAAGGCTCGGTGTTGGGTGAACATGTTTTAGAGCTAGGCGCAGGGGCAGGGCCCGCAACGATTGAGCTTGCCCGTCGCGCAGCTCGCGTCACGAGCCTCGAATACGATCATTCGAGTGCGCTGAAGCTTCGCACGCGGGTCATCCATTCGAATGTAAGCGTAATTCAAGGTGACGCTACGGCACTGCCTTTCCCGGACGCGACATTTTCATCTGTAATTGCTATCCTCATGCTGCACCATTTAAAATCCCCTGAGTTGCAAGACCGCACTTTTTCAGAGATTCGCCGCGTCGTACGGCCCGGCGGGGTTTTTCTCGCGTTCGACATTCCGAACGGCTGGATTCATCGACTCGCTCACATCAGGAGCACGTTCGTTCCCCTGGAGCCTGCGACTACCATCCAACGTCTGATGGCCGCAGGACTTGCGCAGGTCACCCTGGATTCCCGCGGGGGAGGTTTCCGCATCCGGGCAATGCCCAAAAAGTAGTCTTGGCCCTTGAAGAATTCGCCTGCGTTGACCCTCGGCAAGCCTACGGCTTAGCATGGGACAATGTGGTTCCGCGACAAGTTTCCTTCCGGTCCCTACACCGGACTCAAAGGCTGGTCCCTCCGCGCCTTGAACCAAAGTCCGCTCGAAATGTTTACAGAATTGGCATGCTACGGAGACATCGTCGGCATCCGCGTCGTCAATTTTCGAAACATTTTCGTGAATCATCCTGACCTCATCGAGGAAGTCCTCGTCGGCCACCCGCGCCGCTACTTCAAGGGCCGCGTTTTGCGCGCGAACCGGCACGTTTTTGGAGACGGCCTGCTCACGAGCGAAGGGGATTTCTGGCTGCGGCAGCGGCGGCTGGTGCAGCCGGCCTTCCACCGCGCGCGCATTGCCGCGTACGCAGAGACCATGGTCGAAGATGCGCAACGCCTGATGGAAAACTGGCGCGCCGGAGAAGAGCGCGACATGCATCAGGAGATGATGAACCTCACTCTGCAGATTGTGGCGAAAACGCTGTTTAATGCCGATGTCACACGGAACGCGCAAGAAGTCGGCAAATCGCTCGAGCTGCTTTTGGAGCTCGGCGCCGATTTTCGGCGCACTTTATTTGTTCCGCATTGGGTGCCCACGCCCACCAATCTTCGAATCAAACGAGAAATTGCCTTCATCGAGAACATCCTCTACCGCATCATCAACGAGCGGCGCGCTTCCGGACGGGATGCCGGCGACTTGCTCTCCATGCTCCTTCATGTGCAGGACGAAGACGGTTCGCGAATGACCGACAAGCAGCTCCGTGACGAAACCATCACGCTTTTTCTTGCGGGGCATGAAACCACAGCCGCCTCGCTTTCCTGGACGTGGTGGCTACTGGCGCAAAACCCCGCGGCGGAAGCGAAATTGCACGCGGAGCTTGACGAAGTTCTCGGCGGGCGGGCACCTTCCATGGACGACCTGGGGCGCCTTCCGTATACCGCAAATGTGATCACGGAATCGATGCGCCTTTACCCTCCCGCTTGGGGCTTGGCGCGCATTGCTGTGGAAGACCACGAACTTGGCGGGTATACCGTAAGAAAAGGGATGGGCGTGGCGATGGCGCAGTGGGTCGTCCATCGAGATACCCGCTGGTACGACGCGCCTGAAGAGTTTCGGCCCGAACGCTGGGAAGGGGACCTCGCGAAGCGCATCCCGCGCTTTGCCTATTTCCCGTTCGGGGGCGGTCCACGGCAGTGCATTGGAAATTCGTTCGCATTAATGGAAGCGACGCTGATACTCGCGACCGTCGCGCAAAAATTTCGGCTGCGCTTGGTGGCGGATCACCCGGTTGTCCCGTTGGCGTCCATTACGCTGCGGCCTCGTTATGGAGTTCGTGTGCTGCTGGAAGAGCGACAGCGCAGCGGCGCAGACATGTTTCCCCAGGCAAGCCGAGCTACAACGGAAACCATGAGTGGCGACTAGCATCCGCCACTCATCCGATCGGCGGAGATTCTTCGCTGCGCTCAGCATGACACATGAATGTGATTGGCGACTCCTGTCGCCCTGCGGGCGACGACGCTACTTGCTGGAAAACTGCGAAGCCAGTTCGGAATGCGTTTGCATCACGCGCAGAATCGAATCCCGTGTGACCATTCCCACGATTTGCGGTGCTTCCTCCGCTGCGCCGATTACCACCGGCATCTGGTTGATGTCCGCGCTCAACAACCGCTCGAGCAGGCGTAACAGGGGCTCGTCCGGCGAAGTCCATTGAATTCTGTCCCGCGGAATCATGGCCGCCTGGACCGAGTTGTTGGCCCATTCGCCGCGCGGCACCGCATTCAGCGTATGCACGTTCATCATTCCGACCAGCCGGTCGCCGGAAAGAACCAGATGGCAGCGCCGCCCGGTCCGCAGCACTTCCGCGCCGTATTCTTCGAGCGTGATGTGCCCATCAATGGTCGGGACCTCGTGGCTCATAACGTCAGAAGCATGCAAACCCGCCAGTGCATCGCGGATGGTCATTTGCGCGATGCTCTGCTGTGCAGCGTTCAGCAGGTAGAGCCCGATCACTCCCAGCCACAGGCCCGAAAACCAGTCATTTTTGTAAAAAACCTCGTAACCGCCGATGCCCATCAGGGCAAACGCAACCACCCTGCCGCTCGACCCGGCAATCAGCGTGGCGCGGGAAAGGTCTTTCGTGATTCCCCAAACGATGGCGCGAAAGATTCTTCCCCCGTCTAAAGGAAATCCCGGCGCCAGATTGAAGAGCGCGAGGATGAAGTTGCTTCCGCCGAGGATTTTACCAAGAGCGCCTACTCTTTGATCCGATGGGAAGAACAACAGCATGGCCCCGAACAGGCCGGCAAGGAAAAAACTGGCAAGTGGTCCCGCTACCGCGATGTTGAATTCCTGAATGGGTTTGGAAGGCTCTCTTCCGATGCGCGCGATGCCGCCAAAAATGAACAATGTGATGGAGTGTACGGGGATTTTGTAATAGAGGGCGACCATGCTGTGGGCCAGTTCGTGAAAAAGCACCGACCCAAAGAACAGCAGGCTGGTCAGAACGCCTACCGACCAGTATTGAGTCGGTGTCCACTTGGAATACATTTGCGGTAAGACGATTTTAGAAAGCTGATAGGTGATCCACGCAAAAATCAGCAGCCAACTGGCATCGAGATAAATGGGGATGCCCAGGATCTTGGCGATTCGAAAGCCGGTGGTTCGAATGGGCATTGGCCAGCGTTTTCCCGAGGAAGCCGGGCACCAAGCTCAGTATTGGCCCGCGACCTCTCAATCTACACTAGCGCGAATTCTTCCAAGCGTAAAACGGTGAGCGGGAGCCTTTTGAGTCCCTCGCGACACACTGTATTCGCAAGCCCACAGGCTGGTGTCCCCTCCAGCTAAATAAGGCCTTTGTTTTCACAGCATTGCGATTGGCTTGCCAACTGCCATTCGGAAGTTTGCCGTTCAGGAGGCATGCCATGATCACCATGCTCGATTTCGCCACACTCGCCATCGCGACCATGTTGGCCGTCGCCGCTGCCGTTGCCACCTCTTGGATCTTTCTCCGCGTTGCGTTCGCGTTGATGCCTCCGGCCGCCGCCCGCAGGATTCCTCCGCGCACCGAGTTGGTCCGCGGAACCGCGCAACTGGCCCGCGCCTATGCGGCGAATCGCTGAGGGTGCCTGAAACCGGGGGGAGGGGGACGTCATGATGAAATACCTGCTGATGATTCTAGGATTAGGTCTTTTTGGCAGCGCCAGCGCCTTGGCGGCCTACGACATCTTTCTCGCCACGCAGCTTCGCCGATTGCTACACCGCAGCACGGTGCCGCGCGCGCACGCATGGAGGGTCACTTACAAAATTGGATTCCCTGGCCCCGGCACCGGGCAAGGGCTCCGCTAGCCAAAACCCTGTGGGTGGCTCGGGACGCTATGTCAGAGGAGAACAGACCATGATCCGAAGAGCAAGCACCGCCGCGCTTCGCTATTCGTGATGGTTGTTCACCCTCCGGCAAACGCGCACCGTGCCACCCGGCTGGCGGCCAGAAAGCAGAAAGTGAGCGGGAAGTCCCACGAGCTGCAGCTTCGTGACTTGGGGAAGGTCTATTCTTTGACCGAGGGATACCTGGGCCGCGGCGGAATCCCTGCATAACTCTTCAGACCCTCTTTCGCCAGTTCGATGGCTTTTTCCAGTTGCGGGTCGTGTCCGCCCACGACCAGATCCGGCCGCTGCGGCACCAGGTAATCCGGATCCACGCCGTGCTGCTCAACAATCCACTCGCCGCCACTGGTGCTCCAGAAGCCGAATCCTGGCGCGGTGACAAATCCGCCGTCGCGCAGCGGCTGATTGTTCCCGATGCCCACGAGTCCACCCCACGTGCGCGTGCCCACGATCGCTCCGATTTTTTCGCGGCGAAAGAACCACGGAAACGCGTCGCCACCTGATCCCGCCAGCTCATTGACGATCATCACCTTGGGCCCGTAGATCGCCACTGGCGGCCAGGGAACATCCGCTGTATCGCGCGGCGCGACCACCGCCAAGAGCTGCCGTTTCAGTTTTTCCGTGTAAAAATCGGGGATCTGCCCTCCCGAATTGTCCCGTTCGTCGACGATGATGCCGTCCTTGTCGAGCTGTGCGGCGAACTGTTTATCGAAGGCGATGATGCCCTGGAAACTGGTGTCCGGCACGTGCATGTAGCCGATGCGCCCGCCCGTGGCCTCCTCGACTTTGCGGCGATTCGCATCGATCCAGTCGAGATAACGCACCCCCGCGTCGCTGTTCGCCGGTCGAACCGTGATTTCCCACGCGCCTTGCGGAGCGGACTTGCTGTTGATTTTCAGCGTGACCAGCTTCCCTGCGAGGTCCTGAAAATAGGAATAAACGTCTCGGTCGGAACGGGTTTCTTGCCCGTTCACGGCAATCAGATAATCGCCAGCCTTCACTTTCAGCCCAGGCTCGGTGAGCGGCGAGCGCGTCGCTTCGCTCCAATTTTCCCCAGGATAAATCCTGCTGATGCGGAAGCGGCCACCGTCCGGCTCAAAGTCCGCTCCCAGCATCCCAACGTTGACGCGCGGCCGGTCCGGCTGGTCGCCGCCGCCGACGTAAGTGTGCGAGGTGCTCAATTCTGAAATCATTTCGCCAATCAAGTAATTCAAATCGCTGCGGTGAGCCACCCAGGGCAGCAGCGCCTCATAACGCGCGCCGATTTTCTTCCAGTCGTGGCCGGTCATCCCGGGGTCCCAGTAGAAGTCGCGCTCGATACGCCATGCTTCATGGAAAACCTGCCGCCATTCTTCGCGCGGGTCCACCTTCACTTGCATTTCGCTGAGGTTCAATTTGCCGTCGCCGACCTTTGCTTTACCCGGGGTCGCCTCCACGATGCCGTAAACCGGACCCGCTTTGTAAACGACTTTCTTGCCTTCCTTGTCCAGGTCGTAGCCGTCGATCCCATCCAGCAAAACTTTATCTTCGCGCTTGGCTATGTCATACAGGTGCAGAACGTTTCTGGGTGGCCGCGGAACTCCGGGGACAAACTGCCGCGACTCTTGCGGAACATCAATGTAGAAGAGCTTATCCTTGCGCACAGCAAGGCCTCCCAGAATTCCCGGCTTGATGGGCACGGGGACGATGCGATTGCCGATACCATCGAGATCAATCTGAATCGGCTTGACCGCTTCTTCTTTTTTCTCCTCTTTCTTTTCTTCTGCTTTTTGCTCGCCGCTCTTCGCTTCGGCGGGCTTCTTCTCGTCTATCTTTTC
Organism: Candidatus Acidiferrum sp.; assembly: GCA_035262885.1. Taxonomy (GTDB): domain Bacteria; phylum Acidobacteriota; class Terriglobia; order Acidiferrales; family UBA7541; genus Acidiferrum. The sequence goes on along the minus strand of DATFRZ010000039.1, from coordinate 146 downwards.
ATCCTTCTTTTCTTCGCCTGCCTTTTCCTCGTCGCTCTCGGGTTTGAAAGGTGAAGTTTCGTCCGCCTTCAGCGTGACGACAAAAATTCCGTCGGTCGTGTAGTAGTTGTATCGTTGGTCGAGCTGTCCGGCGCTTGGATAAAAAT
>DATFRZ010000038.1:0-5100 GCA_035262885.1 Candidatus Acidiferrum sp. | reverse complement strand
GCAATCGCGGACATTGACCAACCGGGATTGCTGCAGACAGCGCAAGCTCTCCCAAAAAACAGCGCGATGGTTACCACCCACGTTGTCGACGTTGGCAAAGAAGAAAGCGTGAAGTCCTTTGCCGCCGACGTGAGCGCAAAGCATGGGCGGGTTACGCTGCTCATCAACAATGCGGGAGTCGCGCTGCACGGGAATTTCGAAGAGATTTCGCTCGAGGATCTGCGCTGGCTGATGGACATCAATTTTTGGGGCATGGTTTATGGCGTCAAGTATTTCCTGCCGATGCTGAAACGGGAACCGCGGGCGCACATCGTGAATTTGTCGAGCGTTTTTGGTCTCATCGCACCGGCAGGCCAAGCGGCGTACTCGGCCAGCAAATTCGCGGTGCGGGGATTTACGGAAGCCCTGCGCCACGAACTCGCGCCTACCAATGTTTGCGTGAGTTGTGTGCACCCCGGCGGGATTCGAACCGCCATTGCACGCAGCGCGCGATTGGGCGCCTCAACACCGGCCGCAAGGCGCGAAGAAAGCATCGCACGGTTCGAAAAATTGGCGCGCACACCGCCGGAAAAAGCGGCCGCCGCAATTCTGCGCGGGGTGGAGCGCCGCGAGCCGCGCATCCTTATTGGAATGGACGCCTATCAGGTCGATGTCCTGCAGCGTCTGCGACCCGCCACTTACTGGAAGTCTCTGGCGGGCAGGCTCAAGGACCCGGGCGTCACCAGCAAAGCAAGCGCCGTCAAACAATCCACCAGCTAACCTGCTCAGGAAGAGCGATTAGTGTTCTCTTTCCGAAGGGATGGAATACAACCGCACGCGGTAGACATGCGGCCGCTTTGCATCCATTAGCAATTGGCGGCCCTGGTTGGTTTGATCGCCATTGACGCGCCGCTCGGTGGTCCATTGTCCGGAAGGGCGAGAGACTTCTTCGACGCTCTCAATTCCGGCAATTCCAGCATCCACGTCGGGATCGCGCGCGAAGCTGACGGTCAGGCCACTGCCGGCAATGTAGAACTCTCCCGGAGACGATTGCAGGATGAGCATGGCGCCGTCTTCGGTGAGAAAGGTCCTCGCCGGCCAAGAACGCGAAAGCGTGGCTTCAAACAGAAATCCTCCCAATGCCACCGTCTGCGTGGGACGCGGGCCAGTTGCATGGAGCACCAGGCCGCGAGTTGAGCCGGCCGCTTGGGCCGCAGGTAGCAAATCGCTCACGCTGTCCAGCAATTCGTAGACTTGCATCAGCGGCGGCTTTGATTCACCGTCCCTTTCCGGAAGCGTCAGAGTGCCTACCGCAAACGGGCTGAATCCGAAAGCGCGCGCCTGGCCGTAGGCGTAGAACGCATTGTACGGAGCGCTGTCCATGCGCGCTTCGGGGATGAAGATGGGATTGCCCGGAATTGCGTAGCGCTCCACCCAGTACTCGAAATTGGGCCAATAAATATCGGGCGAGTAGAAATCGATGCTCGGCGCAGCCGCGCGCCAGGCTTCCAGATAATAGGGATGCGGTCCGCCACTGGGGTACTCGCCGGCCCTTTCGAATGGCCCGGGAAGCTGCGCGTTGACGTACATGGGAAGCGCATACTCACCTTTGCCGGCGTGAGTGACGGCTTCGATATAGCTGGCATAATTCCAGGCCATGAACACCTCGTTTGCGGCGTCGCCAAAGACTTCGGGCCAGCTTTGCCCGTGTTCGTTGAGGTGGGAGGCCAATTCCGGGGAGAGTTGCGCACGCTTGGCGGCGAGAGCGCGGAGCAATGCGTCAGAGACGCGTCCGCGAAATAGCCGATTGGCCTCGGGAGAGCGATCCCGACCTTGGCCGAGGTAACCCACTTCGTTTTCGACTTGCACCATGAGGACGGTCTGCCGGTCGGAGTCTTTCTCACGGACGTGACGCAGCAATGCAGCAAAGGCGCGGCTATCGCAGCGGCGGGTTTCCGCCGACAACGTCGAAAGAATCTCGAGCGGCCTTCCTTCGGCGGATTCTGCGCGGGGAAAACGCTTGATGTCGGATTTCACCCACGCGGGCGTGTAGTTGGAGAAGGCGTTTTTCCAGCTGCCGAACCAGAGGAGCACCAGATGCATTTTGTGGGCGCGCGCGACCTCCATCCAGTGATCCAGGATGCCGAAGTCGAAATTGTTTTCTTTGGGCTCGAGCTGCTCCCAGGCCACGGGTATGAGGACGGTGTTGACGTGCATGCTTGCGAGCTTGGGGATGATCGCATCGGCCTGCGCGGAGGTGGCCGATGAGGAATTGCCAAGTTCACCTCCGAGAATCAGGAAAGGATGACCGTTCACGATGAGCTGGCCTGTTCCGTTCAGCATTTGGATGTGCGGCAATTCAGCGGCATGCAAGGGCAGGTTGAAAAGAAAGAGGCCAGCGATCCCGAAAAGTATGGCGCGGAAGGCGATCTTCACAGCAGCGGCTCCTGGTGGAAGTTTTCTGATCTGGATTGCCAAGGATACGTGGTTACCGAAGCGAGTGGTAGCCGAGGATTAGGGCCGTGGACGGTTCCACTTGGGGATCCCGAACGTTCTCTTGCCAGATAGCAAACTTTGACGGGCTACACGGGTGCATATATACTCCCCGAAGATACAGGGCGAAGAACGGGTCTAAAGACCCGCCACTGCAAGGGCGAGAGCGGTTAAGAAAGGGACGCGGTGAAGCGCGCCCCTACAGCGGTAGAGTGTTGGAGTGATTCTCAGATGGGTGTTCTGGACCAGCGGTTCGAAAAGAACTTCATGATTTCGTCGGTGGACTACGTGTTTAACTGGGCGCGGAAGAGCGCGCTGTGGCCGCTGACGTTTGGCCTGGCGTGTTGCGCGATCGAGATGATTGCTTCTACCACTTCGCGGTTTGACATGGCGCGGTTTGGCGCGGAAGTGTTCCGGCCTTCGCCGCGGCAGGCGGACCTGATGATCGTTTCGGGGACGGTGACGCTGAAGATGTCTCCGGTGATTCAACGGGTGTGGGCCCAAATGCCCGATCCGAAATGGTGCATCTCGATGGGTGCGTGCTCGAGCGTGGGCGGGCCGTTCAACACCTACTCGGTTTTGCAAGGCGTGGACCGCATCGTTCCAGTGGATGTGTACATCGTGGGGTGCCCGCCGCGGCCGGAGGGCCTGTTCTTCGGGCTGATGAAGCTGCAGGACAAGATTGATCAGATGACGCTGGCGAAGCGGCCCACGGAAATACGGCTGAAGCCGGAAATGGTGGAGGATTTCAAGAAGGGCGTGATGGTGGCGCAGACGATGGAACCCCGCTAAGAAATGGAGAAGGAAAATAGAAATTGGAGATCACAGAGGAACAGAACGCAGAGCGGGGACCCGGGATTAGGGACCATAGAAGAGAAGAGGAGAGGCGAGCACCATGGCGTTCGTGCGGACGGCAAAGACGAACGAAATTACTCCGGGGACGATCCGAGAATTCCAGGTGGAAGGCAAGGCGGTGGCCTTGGCGAATGTTGAGGGCAAATACTACGCGATTAACAACACGTGCCTGCATCGCGGTGGACCGCTCGGTCAAGGGACGTTGAGCGGAACGATTGTGACCTGCCCGTGGCACGGCTGGCAATACGACGTCACCACCGGGAAGGTCAAACAGAACCCGGCGGTCGGTGTGGATTGCTATCCAGTCGAGGTCCGGGGCGAAGACATTTTCGTGGACGCCGGATAACGAAAAGGGAAAATAGACAAGAGAAATTCGAAAGACGAAATTCGAAGCTCGGAACTCCGGGGGGATCCCCTATTTTGTTGAAACTAATAAGGATAACCAAAACCAACTCGCGTTAGGATCCGCTGGGCGGCGCCCTTATTGAGTAGACCTTCCTCCGTTTTTCCTGGGTTTTCCTCCGGTCTAAGTCTCACATTTTGTTTCGCTTTTTGAGTGCCACCGTGTATAGTTCTGCGGACTCCAAGGCCTCAATGGCGATAACAACTGTTGAACGACACTACTGGATCTTCAGCGCGGACCCTCACCACTATCATTGGGACACGCTTTTCGTCAAAGGCAAAGAGATGTGGCACGGGGCAGGGGCGAAGCCCGACGCCATCCGCGCGCTGAAGCAGGTGCGTAAGGGCGACCGCGTGCTCTGCTATCACTCGGCGCCGGAGCGGTCGCTATATTCCATCGCGGAGGTTACGCGCGATCCTTATCCCGATCCGCACGACCACAAAGGCAAAAACCTGGTGGCGGATTTGCGGGCGTTCGAAAAACTACCGCGGCAGGTGACCCTGGTGGAGATGCGCGCCAATTCCGCGTTGAAAAAAATGAAGCTGCTCAAAAACGTGAGGCTGCTCATTTCGCCAATCAGCGACGCGGAATATCAAGAACTTCTGCGCATGGCCGGGATTGTGCCGACGCCGGGAATTCCGTTGCCCTGACGCGCGCGGAGTCTTGGTCTTGCTTGACGAAATCTTTTCCGGCAAGAAGGGCGTGCTCGATCTAAGCTACGCCATCAACGACAGACTAGTGCCGTGGCCGGGAGACGAGAAGTGGTTTGAAGCGAAAGTCAACGCGTCGGTCGAGAAGAACGGATACTTCACGCGGAGCTTCTGGATGCTGGAGCATTACGGCACGCATCTGGATGCGCCGGCGCACTTCCCGCCGGGGAAAGCAACGGTGGACCAAATCCCCGCAAAGCAGCTTTTTGGGCCGACCGTGGTGTTGGACGTGCGGGCCGAGGGAGCGAAAGACGCGGATTACCGGCTTCCTGCGGCGCGCGTGGAAGAATGGGAAAAACGGCACGGACGGATTTCACCCGGAGCGATAGTGCTTCTGCGGACGGGCTGGGCATCGCGCTGGCCGGATGCGCAGAAGTACCGAAATCAGGACGCCGAAGGAAGAATGCATTTCCCGGGTTTTTCCGTGGAGGCGGCGAAACTCCTCATCGAGCGGAAAGTCAGCGGCATGGGATGCGATACGATGAGCGTCGATTACGGGGCTTCGGCGGACTTTGCGGTGCATCATCTGGCGCTGGGTTCGGGGCTGTATCATCTCGAAAATCTTGCTGATCTTAGCGGCCTGCCGGAGACCGGGGCGTTTCTGGTGGTGGCGCCGATCAAGCTGGAAGGCGGCTCTGGCGGGCCGGTGCGGGTGTTTGC